>CACWLT010000101.1 GCA_902761695.1 uncultured Ruminococcus sp. | reverse complement strand
CTTCTCCTGTCCGCGGCAGCCTGTTCCGAAAACGGTTCCGACGATCCCGGGACCGCCGACAACACCCCCGCCTCCATCTCCCCCGTCCCCGGTGAAACGGAGACCGAAACCGAGGATCCCGGCCTGGACGACGGCCTGCCCGAGGTGAATTACGACGGCTACGGTTTCCACATCGCCTTCTTCGGCGGTGAGGACGTCAACATCGAGGAGGAGACCGGCGAAGCCCTGAACGACGCCATCTTCCGCCGCAACCAGGCCATGGACGAGCGCTTCGGCATCCAGCTCGAGGGCGTGGAGTACGACGACTACAACAAGGCCACCGAAGCGGTGAAGGCTGCGGTCACGGCGGGAACGAACGACTTCGACGCGGCGTTTCTGCACATGGTATCCGCATCCACGGCGGCGTCCGGCGGCTACTTCTACTCCCTGGACCAGTTGGAGGCCGTGGATCCGGAGAAGCCCTGGTGGGACACGGACTGCGTGGATGCCTTCACCGTGGCGGGCCACATGAAGCTGCTCTGCGGCATGCCCCTGCCCAACGCCATGCTCCGCTCCTCCTGCCTGGCCTTCAACAAGAACCGCTTCGCGGACTACGGCCTGGAGACGCCCTACGCCACCGTGGACGCCGGGGAATGGACCCTGGACGCCATGTACAACCTGACCAAGGATGCCACCGTGGATCTCAACGGCGACGGAACCATCACCGAGGCGGACGACTTCTACGGCCTGACCTCCTGGTATCTGGACAGCCCCTATTCCTTCTACTACGGCGCGGGCGGCAAGATCGTCACCAAGGACGCCGACGGAAAGCCGGTATTGAACCTGGACCTGGACCTGAACACCCGCATTTACGAGCAGATCTACCGCGTGGTGCGGGAGAACAACTCCAACTACCACACCGACATAGGCACTTATTCCATGGCCTACGACACCTTCCTCGAGGGCCGCGCCTTGTTCTGCGAGGCGTCCCTGACCCACTTCAAGGGCGAGAAATGGCGCGAGATGGAAGACGACTACGGCGTTGTCCCCATGCCGAAACTGGACAATACCCAGGAGAAGCACATGAGCTTCGTCAACGGCGCGGTCGCCATGCTGGCCGTCCCCATGACCATCGAGGACCCGGTCCGCACCGGCATTCTGGTGGAGGGCCTGGCCGTGGAGTCCTACCGGAACATCCGGGACGCCCTCTTTGAGGTGACGGCCAAGTCGAAGTCCGCCCGCGACGCCGATTCCACCCGCATGATGGACCTGGTGATGGAGACCCGCGTCTTCGACCTGGGCTATTCCCACATGTACGACCAGTCTCTGGTGAACTTCGTCCGCGACCTGCTCCAGAAGGACTCCACCGACGTGGCCTCCACCATCGAAAAGGGCATCAAGCCGATGCAGAAAAAGCTCGACAAGATCATCGAAGCCTACGAGAAGAACGGGTGATCCCGTTCAAGAAGGAAGCAAAGACTTCGTCTCTGCAGATCTTATGTCCTCTGCGCCGCGTGACACAGTCACGCAACGGGCGGCGGATTGCCCTGCTCAGGGCGGGAGGCCAGCACGACTGCGTCGGTGCGGGGGACAACCATCTCATGGCCGACTGATTTGCAAGCAAATCGTTTTCCCCCCGTGCGGGGTGTTTCCGGAAGAATGCTCTGCATTCTTCTGGAGTTGCTCTGCAACTCCGTTGGCCGGAGAGCATAATCCCGGCTGCTCACACCCACAACGAAAATCGATTGTGCATCCCATGTCCTCGCCTGAAGAATGCTCTGCATTCTTCGGGAGTTGCTCCGCAACTCCGGCGGACTGCGTTGCGTCAGCTGAAACATGCGATGAACTCCGTCGTAGACGAAGTTCATCGGTTTGCCGCGCCGACGCAGTCGCGCTGGTAACCTGCAAACAGCGATCGAAACGCGCATGACACGGACGCGTTCTCGTTCACGCTGAACTTTTTCCTCTATCCTCGCGGCTATTTCCAAGGCAGGAACCGTTTTTTCGGTCATCCTGCCTTTTCATTTTCTCCCGTACCGGCTTTCACTTCTCTTTCTTCACGGTTCCCTCTCCGTGCAGATCTCGCTCCCCACTCTTCCGCGCATTCTTTCTTTGATATTTGATACACAAAGGCTTGTCTCACGTCCCGGTCGGGGGTGCGGCAAGCCTTGTTCTTTATACAGCGTTCTCAGTATAACACAAATTCGCTCCGTTGTCAATAGGGTTTTTAATATTTCATCAAATTTTCCCTTTTCGACAGAGAGCGTCGCTCTTAATAGCTAACTTTTGTCAACTATGCCGGTCAGGAGAAAACCCCCTCCATCCCCCAGTCGCAGAGGAACAGCACGGGATAGGTGTAGCACAGATGGAAGAGCGACGTGTTCCATTTGGCGTCCCGGCCCCAGGCTTCGTAGGTGGAGTCCGCGCCCTCACGGAGCATGCGGAGCCAGCGGCCCTCGTCCTTCAGAAGCCGCCGGATCAGATCCTCACGTCCCAGCCGCTTCAGGCCGACCAGCGCCGCGAAGGTGCCGAAGAACGCCATCCTCTCCGCCGGAGCCGCCATGATCCGCTCCACGGTCCGCGCCTCCCCCGCCTCGTCCGGGATCAGCCCGAAGCACAGGGCGAAGGCCGACGACGGCAGGGCGCAGTGCGCTTTTCCGTCCTTGTCCGCCTTCTTCGGGATGTCCCGCACCGCCAGCCGCTCCCCGTCCCAGAAGTTCTCGCGATATGCCCGGATCAGCGGCGCCGGATCCCGGTAAGGTTCCTTCCCCAGCAATCCCGCCAGCCGGTTCGTCCCCTTCACCGCCCCGATATAGTAGGCGTTTATGACGCTGTGGGTCCCCGGATTGACCTTCCCCTCGCTGAGATCGAAGTCGTAGCCGTCCCGGGCGGCGGCGGGCCAGTCCACCACGCACCATTTGTCAAGTCCGTAGAGCAGTCCGTCCTCCCGCTCGTAGGATTCCCGGTAGAAATCGAGCACGTCACACAGCCGATCGTAATACCGCCCCGCGAATTCCGCCGATCCGGAGAGATGCGCGTGGGTCAGCAGCAGATGGGGCAGCATCAGCACATATTCGGCAATCTCCTGCATCATGGAGCAGGGGGAGCACGTCATGAGCCCCCGGTTGATGAACGCCGTGTCGAAGGCGTTGTCGACGAGCTTTTCCATAATGGAAAGATCCCCCGTCAGCACCGCGAAGGACGCGGAGGTGAAGGACCCGTCCCCCAGATACTGCCCCTTCTCCCGGTCCATGCAGTCCTGAATGACCTCCTGCACCCCGTACCGCAGGGAGCGGACACAGAGATTCCAGATCCGCACCAGCTCCGGGTCCGCCGTGCCGCAGAGCCGTCTGAGCCGGAAGGGATAGTGCCGGGCTTCCACCGCCGCGTCCGTGAGCGCGCATCCCGCGGGCAGCTCGACCTCCGCGTACCGGAAGGACTTGTAGTCGAAGGCGTCGAGGCAGTCCTCCCCGCCCGAGAGGATCCACTCCTCCTCGTACCGGCAGCCCGAGCGGAGAACGAAGCGCACCCGCCCCTCCCCGTCCAGCTCCTGCCCGAACCGCAGAACAATCCTGTCCCCGTTCTTCCCACGGGCGGCGGCGGTCAGATTGCCCACATAGTGCCCGCCGAAATCATAGGTCAGCCGCACCCCGCCGTAGGGGAGCTCCAGCTGCTCGCAGGCCACAGGCTCGATCCGCTCAAATTCCAGCATGGCCGAGGGCTGAGGACAGAGGGTCCGGTCGTCGTGGAGGCAGGGGGCGGCAAAGCTCCAGTCCCCGTCGTCGTAATCCGGCGCTTCAAAGCCCTTCTCCGGAGCCCGGCTGTCGTACCGCTCCATGAACTGGGTGTCGTAGCCCACCTTTCCCATGGCCTCAAAGCCTGTGTGGAGACGGCAGCGCACCTCCCCGCCGCTCACCGCCGCGATCCGTTCTTCCCCATTCTCAACGGAGCACCGGACCTCGAACCACAGCCCCAGCCGGTCGTCCCCGCTGACCCAGACCCGGTTGATGAGCCCCTGATACAGCGTGTGCACCGCCAGCACGTTCTCCCCCTCCCGCACAAACGACGTCAGGTCGATCTCGTTTACATAGGTCTTCGTGGGGAAGCACGGCGCTGGCCCCTGTCCGGCGAAGCGCCCGTTCACATAGAGCCGGTAGCCGTCGTCCGCCGTGATCCGGATGGAAGCCCGCTCCCCTGCCCTGCAATCGAACCGCGCCCGGTAGAGCACGTGCAGATTCTTCGGCAAAACCGCCCGGATCTCCTTCTTCTCCAGCTGCCGGTGAAACACGTCGACCGGCACCGCCCCGGCGTATTCCGGCAGCGTAATGAAGACCGCCTTTTTCTCCTCCATGACTTACCTCCCTTCAAAGGTCAGCACCGTCCGGTTCTCATAGCTCCCCTGCCCCCCGGTCTCAAACAGCAGGGCGTAGTCGATCCGGTTTTCGCCGTTCATCACCGGGGATAGGGAGACAAAGCCCTCCCGCTCCGACTCAAGCGTCATGAGCATGTCCCGGGAGAGAAGCCGCATCCGCCGCAGATTTTGATTCCCCGTCAGCGGGCAGTCCGCATCGTGACGTCCGAAGTAAAGCGCCGACGCGAAGGGCAGCGGATCCCCCGCCGAAGTCTGCTCCGCCCGGTCGAAGAGTTCCAGAGTGCTCTCCGTCAGCCGCAGCTCCCTCTCCCAGCGGTATGAGGCCCCTTTGACCGTTTTGACCTCCGCCCCGAAGGAAAGGATCCCCTCCCCCATCCGGGACGCATCGAGGAAGGTGCGGATGTCGTTCTCCCTGCTGTCGTGCTCACCGGGAACCCGGATCACGTTGTGGTACGCCGCCGTCATCAGGGGCAGGTAGAATTCCCACCGGTCATAGCTGGAACAGCCGCCGTCCACGAGCACCGGATCCTCCCCGTACCACAGCAGGATCTGCGGCCGCCCCGCGTGCTGGTGTCCCCGCCGGTAGTCCATGGCGTCGGCAAGCAGGGTCAGCCGCCCCCGTCTGAGCACGACAACCCGGCTGTCTTCCAGATACGCGTCTCCCTCTGCCGGATCCGTGCGGACGGGAAGCAGCCGGCTCACGCGTCGGAGATCCGCCCGGGCGTCCATGGCATAGGAATCCGATATCCGGGGAGCGGTCCCGTCCGGCGCCATGGTGAGCCGCAGCCATTCGTACTGCTTCAATACACTCTCCCTGAGCCCCGGGATGCTCTCCCGCCCGTTGTTCAGGAGAAGCAGGTACGCCTCCAGATAGAGCCGGGCGATGAAGTGGCTGTAGGAGGGGCTGTCCTCGTCCGATCCGCCGTCCGGGAAGATGGCCCGCTCCATGTTCATCCGCACCGTCTCCGCCCCGTACCGGACGTACTCCTCCGCCCGCGCAAGCTCCGGGAAGAGCACCCCCGCCATGATGAGGGCCACCCCGATCTGCAGCACATGATTCTGGGCGTGCTGTCTCTCCAGCCTGTCCTTCGATTCCTCCAGCAGATGGTCCGCGTGGAGCCGGATGAAGTCCGTGAGATACCGCCAGTCCTCGACGGTGAAAGGCGCGTCGTCCAGCATGAACACCCCGTGGAGCAGGGACAGGGTCCGCCAGGCGACCTGCATGTCCCGCCAGGTCATGTCCGTCAGAAGATAATTCCGCGCCGGATCGAAGGGCTGATAGGGATGCGCCCGGTCCCAGCCCTGCACGATCTCCAGCCACCGGTCGGCGTATTTCCTCTCCCCGGTCCGCATCCACGCGTGAGCCAGGGGGATGGTCATGTAGAGCCGCTGGGGCCAGATCTGCCATTCGTACTTCTTCCGGAAGCCCACGGGATCGGTGTAGGCAAAGGACGCCTCCCAGCCGTATTCCCCCTCCCCGTGGCGGAACACCTCCATAAGGGAGCCGTCCATGATCCCCGTGAGCCACTTGTCGCTGTCCGTGGTGCCGAAGGTGTCGTGGGCAAAGTGAAACGCCCCGCCGTCCAGCACAAAATACGGAAAAATCGCCTCCCGCGCCATCTCCTCCCGCGGATAGACGTACCGGGCCGGAACGCTCTTCCCGAACACCGCCTCCCCCCACGGCTTCTCAAACAGAATCCCCGTTTTTTTCATTTCCGAACCTCCGAAAAGAACGATAAATGGACATTGAAGTCATCAAAGACAAGGGCAGAACGCCGATATAAACTTTCGCAGATGCCGACGGACACTCCTTCCACCGCAAGCGGCCCCCTCCCAGAGGGAGCTGTCAGCTGTGCTGACTGAAGGAGTATCTGAAAGGGGTTATTATTCAGACAGCAGCCTACGGTCGGCATGCAGACTTGCTGACGTAAAGTCCCCTTTTACTTCCCCGACTTTCTCTTCTCCCTGCCCTTCCTGATCCGCATAACCAGCAAAAAGATCGCCGGGGCGCAGGCGAAGAGGGCCGCAACCGCTGAAGAAATCACGAAAACCGGGGAGGTCGGATCGTCCGCGTGCTGGGCCATGAGGGGCAGGGTCACCGCCTTCGGCAGATAACCCACCACGCCGCCGAACACCAGCGCGGGCCAGTCCAGCTTCACCGCCCCCAGATACAGGCTCAGCGGATCGGAGGGCAGTCCTCCCAGCGTCCGTACTCCCAGGGAAAACAGCCAGTCGTTCTTCTCCCGGAACGCCGCCAGACGGGCAGCAGCCGGATATTTCGCGTCAAACCGGGCCGCGGCATCCCCGCCCACGAACCGGCCGCAGAGCCAGGGCACCGTCACCATCACCGCCGTCCCCAAAAGATTCACGGCGATGGCCAAAGGCGCTGAGAACAGCAGCCCCGACACCGTGTAGAGGATCCCCGCGTACATGACCATGCTCATGCCCTTGATCCCGAAAAACACCAGCATCAGGGGAACCGCCTCCCACGGATTGCGGGGCGTCTTCTCCAGAATGCTCTCCACAGTGATCCGGTCCCGGTTCAAAAGAAAGATCCCGATGAGCCCGATCCATAAAATTACGCCCACCGCCCGCATGATCTTCTCCGCGCGGGATGCGCCGCCGCCTTCCTTCTTCATCAGGGAGCCTCCTCCTTTCCATCCTTCTGCCAGTTATTATACCACGTTTTTCCCGTCTGTAAAGCGGCAAACTGTCCAAACTGCCCCACCACCCTTCCCGGACCGTATTCTCCGAATTTCGTCGGATTTTCCAAAACCCCTTTTCAGAAGGAAAAAAATATGCTACAATACAAACAGAGAAATCATTCAGACGGAGCGCATCATGACACGTGAAGACCTGACCCTCGGGCCCGCCGCCGGACACCCGATCCACGCCGTTTTTCTGGAGCCGGAGGGAGAGCCACGGGCCGTATTGCAGATCACCCACGGCATGGCGGAGTACATCGGCCGCTATGCGGATTTCGCCGCGTACCTGACGGAGCGGGGATTTGCCGTCGCGGGCCACGATCACCCCGGCCACGGCGAGTCCGTCAAAACGCACGACGACCTGGGCATTTTCGGGCCGGGCGACAATGCCGACGCCCTGATCCTCGACATGAAGGCCGTCACTCTGGAGGCCAAGCGGAGGAATCCCGGCCTGCCCGTGTTCCTCTTCGGCCACAGCATGGGCTCCGTCTTTGTCCGCCGCTATATGGCGCTGTACGGCGGGGAGATCGCGGGGGCTGTCATCGCGGGAACCGTCTGGCTGTCCCCGGCCCTGGCGAAAACCGGACTGAACATCGCCCGCGCCGTCTGCCGGATGAAGGGCACGCGGAGCCTGTCCCCCCTCCTGGATTCCATTACGCTGGGCAACAACGCCAAAGCCTTCCCCGGTGAAGGCGCGCTGGCCTGGCTCACCTCCGATCCCGCCGTCGTCGCCGCCTACGAAGCGGATCCCCTCTGCGGCTTCCCCTTCACCGCCGGAGCGTACCGGGACTTCTTCTCCATCATGCTGTCCGTGGCAAAGGAGGAGGGCTTCGACAATATCCGCCGCTCCCTGCCCCTGCTTCTGATCTCCGGGGAGGTGGACCCCGTGGGCGGGAAACGGGCCGTGGAAAAGCTTGCCGCCCGGTACCGGGAACTGGATTTCGCCGACGTGACGGAGAAGATCTTCCCCGGGGACCGGCACGAGATCTTAAACGAGGTTAACCGCGCCGACGTGTACGCATATATCGCCGGGTGGATGGAAAAGAGAATTCGGAAATAAGCGAGGATTTATGTTCAGACCGGGAGGAATGCCTCACCGTGCTGAAGACGGCGAAGCGGGGCGTTTTGTCGGTGATCGGCGACGACGGCTATCCCTACGGCCTGCCCATCAACCATTATTACGACGAGGAAACGGGAAAGCTGTACTTTCACAGCGGAAAGACCGGCCACAAGATCGACGCCCTCCGCGCCTCGGACAAGGCATCCTTCTGCGTCATGGACGAGGGGGAGCGGATGGAGGGGGAATGGTGGCTCACCTTCCGCTCCGTGGTGGTCTTCGGCCGGGTCTCCTTCGTGGAGGATTATGACGAGGCCATCGAAATCAGCCGGAGGCTCAGCTGCCGGTTCACCGACGACGGGGCCTACATCGAGCGGGAGATCGTCCAGTCAGGCCCGGCGGTGCTGGTGTTCAGCCTGACCCCGGAACACATGACCGGAAAGCGCGTGCGGGAAAAATGACCCTCACCGATAAAGAGTTCCCCGCCCGGGAGATCCCCTCCCTGCAGGTACGGGAGCTGACCCGGGAGGAGGTCCGCCGGATCTGGCATGAGCGCATGCGGGAGGATTTCCCCCGGAACGAGCTCAAGCCTCTCCGCATGATCGAGGGAGCCCTGGACCGGGGAGAATACCTGCCGCTGGGCGCATCCCTTCCCCCGGACGGGGCGGATTCCGAGGCCGGGGACCGCATCGCCGCCTACGCCTTCTTCGTGACGCCGGGGGACACCGCCCTCTTCGACTATCTGGCCGTCCGCCGGGACCTGCGGGACAAAGGATACGGCAGCGCGTTTCTCCGCTCCCTCGCCCCCACCCTCGCCCGCTTCCGCACGGTGCTCCTGGAATCGGATGACCCGGATTTCGCCCCGGACGAGGGGGAGAGAGCCCACCGCCTCAGCAGGCTGGCCTTCTATGAAAAAAACGGCCTCATGGACACGGGCGTCCGGGCTTCCGTCTTCGGAGCGGCCTACCGCATTCTGGTCTTTCCGGGACAGACCGGGATGCCGGACCGGGAGGACACCGCAAAGCTCTACAAAGAACTGTACCGCACCTTCCTGCCGAACCCCGTCCTTGAGCGGATGGTCCGGATCACCAGTACGGACAATAAGGAGACGCCATGATCATCAACGAGACCTACATCCTCTCAAACGGCATCCCCACCCCGAAGCTGGGGTACGGCACCTGGCAGATCCCCGACGATAAAGCCCCGGAGGCCGTCCGCTTCGCCGTCGAGACCGGATACCGCCACATCGACACAGCGGCAGCTTACGGAAACGAGCGGGGCGTGGGGCAGGGCGTCCGGGACAGCGGCATCCCCCGGGACAGGCTGTTCGTCACCACCAAGATCCCGGCGGAGACCAAGACGGCGGAGGGCGCCCGGGAGAGCATCCGGGAATCCATGCGCCTTTTGAACCTCAGCTATATCGACCTGCTCCTGATCCACGCGCCGAAGCCCTGGGAAGAGCTCCACGATCCGGCGGCGAGATCCTATTTCGAGGAGAACCTGACCGTCTGGCGGGTCATGGAGGAGGCGGCGGAGGCGGGGCTGGTCCGCTCCCTCGGCATCTCGAACTTTACCTCGGCGGACACGGACAACATCCTCGCCCACGCCCGTATAAAGCCCGTGGTCAACCAGATCCCCGTCTTCATCGGCCACCCCCAGCGGGAGAACGTGACCCACTGCCAAAAGAACGGCATCCTGGTCACCGCCCATTCCCCGAACGCCCATGGCGCGCTGAAGGACAACCGGGCGGCGGCGGCCATGGCGGAAAAATACGGCGTCTCCGTACCCCTGCTCTCCATCCGCTGGTGCCTGGAGCGGGGACTGCAGCCCATCCCGAAGAGCCTGAATCCGGACCACATCCGGGAAAACGCCGCCCCGGACTTCACCATCTCCCCGGAGGATATGGACGCCCTCACCGCCCTGTGACGGAACCTCCGACAGGTAAAAAAACGCGGGACCGGCGGAACATGACGGATATAATGAAGCCCTGAGAAGGAGGATATCGTGATGAAAAGCAAGCAAGCCGTTCTGTGCGCTCTCTGCGCCTTTGTTCTGACACTGTCCTCCTGCCGCGTGAAGGTGCTCAAGCCGGACGCCCCGGACGAGACCGCCGGAGTAGGACGGGCCGATCCCGCCCAGACCGACCTCACCGCGCCCGACACCGCCGGCAATCCGGATGACAACGAGGAAAATCCCGTCTACACCGCCCCCGTGGAGGACCCGGAAAGCCTTTCCCCCTTCGGCCGGATCAACTGGACGGTGCTGAACGGAAAATACGTCTACGAAATGCCCGCGCGGATCGAGAGGGATCTGAACGCCCTCTCCGCCCTGGACGCCTTCGCCCACACCCGCTTCGAGGACAGCGTCCAGCCCCCGGATAAGGACCAGTGGTATCCCGGCCGGGTGATCTACCACGAGGACACCCACGAGCCGGAATACGTCTGGGCCTGGCCGGGCTCCACCGCCGACCGGAAGCAGTCCACCCTGGACACGCTGGCCAAATACGGCGCCATCTACCGGGGGGACGAGACCAAGCGGGTGATCTACCTGACCTTCGACTGCGGCTACGAATACGGGTTCACGGAGAAGATCCTGGATACCCTGAAGGAGAAGCAGGCCCCCGCCACCTTCTTCCTGACCGGACCCTACGCCCGGGGCGAATCGAAGGAATACGACAAGGAATATCTCCACGGCCTGATCCGCCGGATGCTGGACGAGGGCCACATTCTCGGCAACCACACTAACACCCACCCCGACATGACCACCAAGATCGCCGAAGAGGTGGCGGATGAAATGATTCAGGTGGAGGAGGCCGTGAAGGAGTACTTCCCCGACGCCCCGGACCTGCTCTACTTCCGCCCGCCGGAGGGCGACGTGGACGAATGGCTGATCCGGGCGGAGGCGCTCCTGGGCTACCGGACGGTGCTCTGGTCCTTCGCCTACTCCGACTACAGCACGGACTCCCAGCCCACCTACGAGGAGGGGATCGAGGCGGTGAAGCGGGGCCTGCATCCTGGCTGCGTCTATCTGCTCCACGCGGAGAGCTCCACCAACGCCGCGATCCTGGCTGAATTCATCGACTGGGTCCGCTCCCAGGCCTACGACATCGTCCCTCTCTGCGACATCAAGGCGTAAAAAAATCCTCCGTCACGGTCAATCAAACCATGACGGGGGATTTTTCTGCTCTGTTCGCGCGGGTACGGGGGCTCACTCGTACCGCTCGTCAACGACGCGCTTGCTCTTTTTCTCGCTTCTCGGGAGGACGCCCAGCTCGACGACCTTGACGAGGGGCGTGAAGCCGATGCGGGACTTGACGCGCTCGGCGACACGGCGGGACATATCGGCGAAGTCCACGGTGCCGTTGGTCTCCACGTAGATGCGCATGGTGTCCCGGCCGTCCAGATGGGAGATGTGGATCTGATATTCGCTGGAGAGCTCCGGGAAGGAGGAGAGGACCTCCTCGATCTGCTTCGGGAACACGTTGACGCCCTTGATCTTCATCATGTCGTCGGACCGGCCGGCGATGACGTCGATGCGGGGGTGTTTCGATCCGCAGGGGCATTCCCCGGGGATGATGCGGCTGATGTCGTGGGTGCGGTACCGGATCAGGGGCGCGCCCTCCTTCACCAGGGTGGTCAGCACGATCTCGCCCCACTCCCCGTCCGGCACGTTCAGCCCGGTCTCGGGATTGATGATCTCGATGTAGAGGTAGTCGCTCCAGATGTGCATGCCGGTGTCGTATTTGCAGTTGATGCCGATGCCGGGGCCGTAGATTTCCGTCAGGCCGTAGATGTCGTAGAGCTCGATGCCCAGCTCCTCGCGGATGCGGGTCCGCATTTTCTCGCCCCAGCGCTCGGAGCCGATGACGCCCTTCTTCAGCTTGATCTTGTCCCGGATGCCGCGCTTGGCGATCTCCTCGGCCAAAAGCAGGGCGTAGGAGGAGGTGGCGCAGAGGACGGTGGACTCCATATCCACCATCATCTGCAGCTGCTTGTCGGTGTTGCCGGGGCCGAGGGGAAGCGCCATGGCCCCCAGCAGCTCGCAGCCCGCCTGGAAGCCGATACCCGCCGTCCAGAGGCCGTAGCCGGGGGTGATATGGATGCGGTCGCGCTTGGTGATCCCGGCGTACTCATAGCACCGGGCGAACATGATGGCCCAGTCGTCCACGTCCTTTTTGGTATAGGGGATGATGACCGGGGTGCCGGTGGTGCCGGAGGAGGAATGGATCCGCACGATCTCCTCCTCGGGGACCGCCATGAGCCCGAGGGGATAGGCGTCCCGGAGGTCCTGCTTCTGGGAGAAGGGGAGCCTTTTAAAATCCTCCGCAGTGGAGACGCCTTCGACGCCCGCCTCCTTCAGTTTTTTGCCGTAGAAATTGTCCGCGGCGATAAGACGTTTGATCTGCCGGTCCACCTGTTCGAGCTGCAGCTTTGAGATTTCCATTGATTTCTCCTTTATTCCGTTGTCTTTGATTTTCCACCTTGTTTATCGATCCGATGCCTCGTAGAAAAGCGCCTTTTTATTGATCTCGAAGAGCTTCGGGGGGAGGACGGTTTCCAGGGCGGAGAGGAGGTCTTCGGGGGTGAAGCCGAGGGCTCCGGTGCGGGCGGCGATGCCCAGAAGCAGGACGTTCATGACCTTATCATTCCCGATTTCCCGAAGGGCACGGTCGGAGTCCACGGTCACCAGGCGTCCGGCGTGTTCCTTGAGGAAGGCCAGCACGGCTTCGGGATCGTAGGGCGCGCCGCCGATCATGGCGCTGACGGGAATCACGGGACGGACGCAGGTCACGACGGTGCCGCCCTTCTTCAGGTAAGGCAGCATCCGGACCGCCTCCGCCGGCTCGAAGCCCAGGATGAGATCCGCCTCGCCGGGACCCATGAGGGGGGACGCGATCCCCTCCCCGATCCGGAGATGGCTGAACACGGAGCCGCCGCGCTGGGCCATGCCGATGGTCTCCGCCGTCCGCACGGGAAGGCCGGACCGCATGGCCGCCGCCGCCAGGATCCGGGACGCCAGCACGGTGCCCTGCCCGCCGACCCCGGCCAGCACGATGTTCTTCCGGCCGAATCCGGTTTTCTTCTCCGCGGGCTCGGCCGTTTTCCTCTCCTCGGCAGGGGCGGATTTCGGCGCGGCCTTGTTCCGGTACGCGGCGGCGATGGCTTCGGGATCCCGGGCTTCCCCGCCGGAGATGGCGCCCACGGGACAGACCTGCTCGCAGAGGGTGCAGCCGGTGCAGAGGGTTTCATCGATCCGGGCTTTATTGTCGGCGAAATTCAGAGCGGGGCAGCCCAGCTCGGAGATGCAGCGGCGGCAGCCCACGCAGGCATCCCCGTCCACGGAGGCTTTTTTCCCTTTGGGCTTGAACTTCACGATGCAGGGATAGCGGAAGATGATGGCCTTGAACCCGGGCTCGTCCGCGACGCGCTTCACGGTCTCAACGGCACGGTCCAGCTCCAGCGGGTTCACGGTCTCCACGGTCTTTATGCCGATTCCCCGGAGCACGGCCTCCATGTCCACGGCCTCCACGGGCTGGTTCATGACAGTCATGCCGGTGCCGGGATGGGGCTGATGGCCGGTCATGGCGGTGGTGGAGTTGTCGAGGATCACCAGGGTCATGT
Organism: uncultured Ruminococcus sp.; assembly: GCA_902761695.1. Taxonomy (GTDB): domain Bacteria; phylum Bacillota; class Clostridia; order Oscillospirales; family CAG-272; genus UMGS1696. The sequence continues at coordinate 1,009 of CACWLT010000101.1, read as the reverse complement.
CCGCCTGATTATAAAAACCGTTTACAGCGCCCGTGATCCCGGAGGCGAAGAAGGTGGAATCCCCCACGAAGGCGAAGGCCTTGGTATCCGGCTCCACGTGCTGCACGCCCCCGGCGATGTTGATGCCCGCGCCCATGCAGAGACAGGTATCGCACATATCCAGCGGCTTGGCGTTGCCCAGGGTATAGCAACCGATGTCGCCGCAGAAGATGGTCTTCTTCCCCTTCATGGCCCGCTTCACCGCGTAGAAGGAGGCCCGGTGGGGACATCCCGCGCAGAGGACGGGGGGACGCACCGGCGGCGGGGGCAGCTCATCCGGCCGGGCAGCGGATTCCGGAACGCCCCGTCCCGCTTTCGCGAAGTCCCGGACCAGGGCGGCGGTCTCCCCCACGGTGTTCTCCCCGGCGGATTTAACGGTGCCGTCCTCCTTGCCCCGGATCCTCACGGAGAGTCCCCGCCGTCCGCAGAGCGCCGCCAGTCCCCGCTCGATGACGGGATCCAGCTCCTCGATCACCAGCACCTCGTCCAGTCCGTCGAGGAATTCCGCCGCCAGCTCGTCCGGGAAGGGGAAGGGCGTCCCTACCTTGAGGAGGCGCGGGTGCTCGTCCCCGCCCAGCGCGTCGGTCAGGTAGGACCAGCTGATGCCCTGGGACGCGATGCCCAGTCTTTTGCCGGTGAAAATCCCCGTCTCCGGGAGCAGGATATTGCCGCCGTACCGGGAAAGCGCCGCCGTCATGGTCCGGTTCCGCGCCTCGATTTTGCCGTGATTGATGAGGGACAGCCGGGGGAAGATCACCCAGCGGGAGGAATCCTTTATAAATCCCTCGGGGGTGATTTTTTCGTCTTCCTCCGGGTCCTTCACGTCCACGTCCGCGTAGCCGTGGTCGATCCGGGTGGTGGGCCGCATGAGCACCGGCGTGCCGTATTTCTCGGACAGGGCGAAGGCGTCCCCCATCATCCGGTAGGCCTCCTCCACGGAAGAGGGGTCGAACACGGGCAGCTTGGAATA
>CACWLT010000100.1 GCA_902761695.1 uncultured Ruminococcus sp. | reverse complement strand
ACCCAGATAGCTGACCGCCAGCGCCAGGAACGGATGGATCCCCGCCGCCTTCCCCACCAGCCGGGGCTCCAGGATCTGCCGGATCACCCAGACCGCGGCCCACAGCAGAAGAAGCCCCAGACCTCTCCCGCTCTCCCCGGCCAGAAAGGCGCCGACGGCCCAGGGAACCAGCACCGTCCCGCAGCCCAGCACCGGCAGAATATCCACCAGCGCGATGAGAAACGAGGCGGACAGCGCGCCATCGACCCGCATAATCCAGAGCCCCGCCAGAAGGACGCAGAAGGTCACCCCGGTCAGGGCCAGATACGCCCGGAGATACCGCCCCATGACATCCTCCGCCCGCCGGATGCGCGCCGCCCCCCGCTCCGCCGCTTCCCGCATCCCGCTCATGGATCGGGGAATCAGTCGGAGGACGGACGACCACGCTCCGCCCGGATCCGCCGTCAGCCAGACAAAGGCCGCGATCCCCGCCGCCAGGGACAGCATTCCCCCGGGCACCCCCTGCACCGTCCGTCCGAAGAATGCCGCCGCCCGCTCCGCCAATGAGGTGGCTGCCCGGATCAGAAGCCCGGAGAGCATGCCCGCGCCGCCCCCGCCCTCTCCTGCGGCAAAAACCGGCCAATCCAGGCGGAATCGTTCCCGGAGACGTCCGAGCACCCCCTCCGCCGCCTCGGTCAAAGACGCGATCCACCCCGGCAGAGCGCTCACCGCCCGGGTCAGCTCCGCCGCCAGCCGCCCGCCCAAGAGCCCCGTCAGCCACAGGGTCAGCCCGCAGAGCAGGACTGCCCACAGCGCACCGCCCGTTTTCCTTGAAATCCGGAAGGCCCTGCTCACCGCGTCCGCCGAGGGGGAGACCAGCCGTGACGCGGCAGCCGCCAGCACAAGGGGCATCAGCGCCGGAAGGATCCTGTCCTCCAGCCCCATCCCCAGCCATACACCGGCCGCCGCCGCGAAGAACACCGGAAGCGTCCCCGTACCCGGCCGCCTCCCACGCAGGTCCCCGCCCGGATCCCGCGAGGTTTTCCCGTCACCTCTCCGCTCATCCCGCTCCATATCCGCCTCCGCTTTCCGTCCCTTTTCCGGAGTATATGCCCGGGTGCGCCTCTTCTACGCAAAAAGGATTTGACATCCGGGAGAAAATCTGCTACAATGAGGGGGATATCATCTCACAGGAAAGGCTCTCCCCATGAAAAGACTCACTTCCCTCCTGCTGGCGTTCCTTCTGGCAGCGTCCGTCCTTATTCTGACCGTCTCCTGCGGCGAAGGCGGCAATTGGTCCGGGGATCTGAAAGCCCAGGGCGGCTCCGGCGGAAACGCGGCGGACGAAACGGCGGCTCCCGGCGCGGGCGGCGAAGGCGGCGGAGAGAACGGCAATACCATCATGATCGAAATCGAAATGGAAAACGGCGGCCTCATCAAGCTGGAGCTCTATCCCGACGTGGCGCCCATCACCGTGGAAAACTTCGTCAGCCTTGCGAAGGACGGCTTCTATGACGGCCTCATCTTCCACCGGGTCATCAACGGCTTCATGATCCAGGGCGGCGACCCGGAAGGCACCGGCATGGGCGGCTCCGGCAAGAACATCAAGGGCGAATTTGCCCAGAACGGCGTGGAGAACAACATCTCCCACGTGCGCGGCGTCATCTCCATGGCCCGCTCGAAGCGCATGGACTCCGCGTCCTCCCAGTTCTTCATCGTCCAGTCGGATTCCACCTATCTGGACGGGGCCTACGCCGCCTTCGGACGCGTGACGGAGGGCATGGACGTGGTGGACGAAATCGCCTCCGTCCCCACGGACCGGTATGACCGTCCCCTTGAGGACGTGGTCATCAAGACCATCCGGGTAGTGGAGTAATACCAGATCCATTCTAAAGGGATACGCGGCTTCTTGAAAGAAACCCAGAGCAGCAAGCTGCTCGGCAAGAACTTTTATAATTACACTGGTGCAGATTTCTTATCAAAGTGCAGCACGGGGTAACGTACAGCGCATCTTCTCAGGTTCTATTTCCCCACACCCTCATCATATTTCCTTTTTAGGCTGAGAATAGTATAATATCAATCCCCAACTAAATAAAAAAGCCTGGCAGAACATCATGCAGGGACCCCTGAACCATTCCCTGCTGAAAGTTCTTGCCAGGCTTCTTGATGCCCTGTGTTTCGGTTTCTTTCAAGAAGCCGCGTTCCCCCGCGCTTATCCCGCGGCGTCGGAGACCCAGATCTCATAGCTTTGGCCGTCGGGCGGGATGAGGTTCTCCACGGGGGAGAGGCCGGCGGCGTCGGAGGTAAAGGACGCTCCCTCTTTGTATACAGTCAGGGTGAAGGACCAGGAGGCGGGGACGATATAAAGGTATTCCCGCGCCTCTCCGGCCAGCTGCGTGTGATACCGCACCTCCCGGGTGTTGGCAAAGGCCCGGGCGAACTCCTCCTCAAAGGGAATCGTCTCCCCGACGGTAACCGAGCAGCTCCACTCGCCCTCATATTCCCCATAGGACAGCAGACGGAGCGTCTCCTCGTCCACGGTGTAGACGTATGTCAGGTTCCGGTCGCCTATGACATCGTACGATTCCACCCGGAAGGTCACCGTTCCGTTCTCACGGGAGACGTCCGTCACGTCGCCCTCCAGGACCGATCCCGCAATATAGAGGTCGTTCGCGTAAAATTCCCCTTCGGCGTTCGTGCCCGCGATGAGGATCGCCGGGTCCGGACTCCCGCCGTCCGGAATGGCAGACGCCAGCACGCCCGCCGGCATTACGGTGAAATCCAGATCGCCTATGGCCGCGGAGCCGTAGGCCGTTTCAACCTCACCGCCCTCGTCAAAGAAGCTTCTAAAGGTGTTGTACATGACGATGGGCTCCCCGTACCGGAAGAAGGAGGTCTCCCCCTCGCCGTAGTCCGCAGTCCCGGACACCGTGACCGTCCCGTATTTTATCGTCAGGTTCGTGATCCGGTTGGCCTCGATCAGCACGTCCCGGGTAAAGCCCAGCGCATCCCAGCCGGCCCCCTCCGGCGTATCCACAGGCAGATTCGCCTCGTCCCGCACATACAGGACCACGCTGCCGGATCCGGGCTCGACGACGTAGGAATCGATCCCCGGAACGGCATATTTATCGCTGACCATCCAGTCCTGCCAGGCCCAGATATTCATCCGCCAGATCTCGGGCAGGGTCAGGACGCGGCTCTCCGCTCCCGTCTCCGTAATCATCTCGAACCCGACGGTCCGGGTGCCCTCCCAGTCCTCGAGGATGTCCGTTCCCAGCCGCTCCCCGTCGTAGTCCACGACCAGGCTGTCGGCCCAGGTCTCCCCGTCCATTTCGTATTCCCATTCCATCGCCTGTACGGCCAGGGTCTCCCGGTCGACGGTGATGCGGTTGACAAAGGCGATCTCTTCGCCGCTCTGATCCGCCGCGCTCTCGTGCACGAGGATCGTGACAAGCGCGCCGTCCTCGTTCAAGACCTCCGGCTCGCCCACCACATAGCCGGGCAGATAAGAGCGGAGAAAGTCGCCGGGATTGCCGTCGGAAAAACCGCTCTCTTCGCTCATGGGATCCAGCCACAGATTCGCAGTCACCGGCTCCTCGGGATGGACTTCGAACACCACGCCCCGGTATGTGCCGCCCTGATAGACGCCGGTCATGGGCTCGCCGTTCCACCCCGCGTAGGTGATGGTGTTGACGTAATAGTACGCCAGCTCCCCGTCCTTCATCCAGAAGCTGTTGACGCTCTCGCCGTCGCTGCCGGGGGACTGGGTCACCGTCACGGAATCGTGGGAGGCCAGCAGAGCGATGATGTCGTTTTTCTCGTACAGCTCGTCCATTGTGAAGTCCGGGGTCTTCGGTCCGGGATCCGGCGCTGTGGGATCGGGTTCCGGCGTGTCCGTCTCCAGGGAGAGCAGTCCCGCAAAGTCCAGCACCCCCGTCCCGGGCGCAGTCGTCTCCGGGGAGGCCGCTTCCGTCGTATCCGTACCGGCCTGATCGATCCGCATAATTCTGCGGCACCCGCCTGCCGTCGGAAGAGCCAGGCAGAGCAGCAGGGATACCGTTGTCACCCATCGTTTCATCGCAGTTACCGTCCGAAAATTCGAATTGATGGAACTATCATATCACAACGCCCCCGTCCCCGCAACCCCAAAACGGAGGATTTTATCCGGGGGACACCCAATCCCCGTCAAAAAACCGCGCGCCTCTCCGGAGAGAAACGCGCGGGAAAATCACAGGTCAGCGGGCCGGGACAAAATCAGTATTCCAGCTCTTCGACGCTCTTCACCAGCTTTTCGATGGCCTTGTTGATAAGCTTCATGACCTTCTGGGTCTGGGAAACGAAGTTGTTCTGCTTGTTCTCGTAAATGCCGTTGTACAGGGTCTGGAAGCTGCCGCCCCAGGTGAAGTCCACAGCCCAGTCGTACATCTTCGACACGAAGATGATGTCCAGCATTTCCACGGACTCGGCGTCGCGCACGTACTTGGCGCCGAAGAGCACGTCGTACAGGGCCACGCGGAGAGTCTCGTTGGAGAAGCCGCAGATGGCGTCCAGAATGATGCCGGTCCGCTCGGGATCCTGGTTGGTCATGGGGATGCCGTAGGCCGTGGTCCAGCCGTTGGAGATGTATTCGCCGTAGTTCTCCTGCTCCTCGTCCAGCTTCGGCATGGGGATGACGCCGAACTCGTATTCCATGTCGCGCAGGCCGCCGATGGGTCCCAGCATGGTGCCGAGGAAGAGCACGTGCCCGGCCTTGAACTCGGTGGAGTTGGCGGTATAGGTCATCTGCTGCTCCACCATCAGGCTGTAGAGCTTGTCCACCGCGCGGATCTGGCGCTCCTCCTGAAGACGGGTGACCAGCTCGCCGTCGGGACCGATGTCCATGGCCTTCTCACCCATGGCGTACATCCAGTGCTTCACGTGGTCGTTCTCCTCGCAGTGGCCCCATCTCGAAGAACCGGTCGATGGTCCAGGTCCCCTCCAGCACCATGCCGTAGGGGAAGTCCATGCCGTTGTCGGCGCAGAGCTGCTTGTTGAAGAAGATGACCTCCGCGGCGAAGTCGTCGAAGATGTTCAGGTCGCCGGAGATCCAGTAGAGCTTGGTGCCGAACATGGTGAAGGAATCCACGATGTTCCGGTCCCACCAGTAGTCGTCGGTGTTGATGGTGGAGATGCTCTTGATGTTGAGCAGGTCCCCGTTCTGCATATTGGTGCCCAGATAGTCCATGCGGTTGAGGGCCGCGTCGTATTCCGTGCCGCCCGCCAGCACCTCGTTGTGGATCTGGGTGCGGATGCCGTCCACGCCGGAGCCCCAGACAGGCTCGATCTTGATGTTCAGCGTGTCCTCCGCCGCGAGATTCCGGTTGAAGATGGCGTCGTTGATAATCTCGCCGTTCAGCTCCTCGGCGTAAACCTCGTTGATGCCGGAAGCCACCTGGGTGTAGAAGTGCCCGTCGGTGGGGATGGCCAGGACCTTGTAGACGTAGCCGCCCAGATCGGTGTCCGCGTAGCGCTCCTTGACGAGAGCGGAGGCGGTGGGTTCGGCGGGCTCCTCTTCGGCCTGCCCGTCGGTCGAGGGAGTCTGGGCGGTGTTCTCCTGGGTATTGCTCCCGTCCTCGCTGTTGACCTGGGAATTGGAGCATCCCAGTACGGGAAGCGCGGTCAGAAGCAGGGACAGGAAAAGCGCGGTCAGCCTTTTTTTCATGCGTTACTCCTTGTCGGAAAAATCATTTTGAACACGGTTCAATTATAAAGGAAACGGATTCTTTTGTCAACCCCTTCCGGAGAAGCAGAACCGCGCTTCGCCGAAAATACGCTTCCGTGGATGCTACCCGGGTGGATGGCAGCTCCGTATAAAAATCCCCCGGAATCGGAGCAAATGATTCCGGGGAGTTTCGGAAAGGGTCGTCTCCGCTCTTCTCCAGCAGCCGTGTGAAGAAGGGCGTTTTTTGTCCGGGATGGTTTTTCCCGGGATTTACGCCATCTTGTTGAGGAGGAGGGTGAACTCGCTCTTCTTGTGGGCGGCGTTGTTCTTGTGCAGCATCCCGCGCGCTGCGGCCTGGTCCACCTTCTTGACGGCGGCGGTATAGGCGGCCTTCGCGGCTTCCTTGTCACCGGCCTCGACGGCGGCGTAGAACTTCTTCACGGTGGTCTTCAGCTGGCTTCTGAACATCTTGTTCTGGAGCGTCTTCGCGGAAATAACCTTTACGCGCTTCTTCGCGGACTTAATGTTGGGCATGATTGCTCTCCTGATATTTTATTAATGCGCTGCCGGCCTCCGTGAGATCCGGTTCGGGCCGGTCCGCATCCGTCTCCCTTCCGCCTGAGAGGGTGCGGTCGATGGAGACATGTTCATACAGTATGATATTTTACCACGTTTCCCCACCGTTTGCAAGGGGGCAGGGAAACTTTTTCACCGGAATGATGCACAAGTTTTATCCCCGTCCACCCCTGATCCGGCGTATAAAGCGACCATCAGCGGAATTTTTCCTCGTTGGCGGCATAGGTATCCACCGCTTTGGCGATGGCCTTCTCCACGGACTGCTTGATGTCCGCGTAGGAGGAGGTGATCTCCTGGTTCGACAGGCCGCAGAGGTATTTCTGGCAGACGGAATACAGCTGATTGAAGCCCATGGTGCTGCACAGCTCGAAGGTGATGTTCTCGAAGATCCGGTCGATGATCTTCGCCGATTCCTCGTCCCGGGTGCCCTTGTAGCAGATCACCTTCTCGAAGGCCGCGTCCCGGATATAGTCGTAGCCGTAGGCCGCCATGGCGTCGGTCAGCGTTCCGGCCATGGAGAGGATGTCCCCCGTCGCCGTCACCGGGATCACCGGCGTCATGCAGACCCAGGGCTGGCTGAACTCCACGTATCCGGCCTGATTCTCGTCGTACTTCGGGGAGGGGAGGATGCCGTAGTCGTACTCCAGGGTCCGGTACTCGTCCAGAGCGAAGGAGCAGACCACGAAGAACAGGGTGTTCCCGTTCTCGATGCACTTGTCCATGTCGATGTTCGGGTGGCCGGAGGAGAAGATGCCGGGCTCCGTGAAGAAGGCGGCCACCTTCTGCATGAAGTTCACCAGCTTTTCGTCCTCCAGGCAGCAGCGGAGCGCCCCGTCCCGGTTCTCGATGAAATGCATATCCGCGCCCAGGACCGGCATCTCAAAGCAGTCGGACATGATGCCCACCCGGTCGGTGCCGTTCCCGCGGATCTCCCCGTCGCCGTCCGTGTCCGCAGCGGCCGCCCGGGACAGCTCCGCCATCTTATCAAAGGTCCATTCTCCCCGGTTCACCAGATCGTACAGGCTCTCCAGCCCCAGATCCGAGGCCATGTCCCGGTTGAACATGGTGATGTAGGCCGAGCCGTAATACCGGGGAGAAATGGCGGATCCGGTGAAGTAGGTGCTGTCCCCGATCTTCCCCGCCGCGTTGACCTCGGGCATCCAGTAGGGCTCGTTCAGGCGGATCTCGTCCACCAGATTCAGCGGATAGGCGTATCCGGCCAGGGAAAGCCCCTTCGCCACGGTGGCCTGGTCCTGCAGGATCATCCGGTATACGTCGTGAAGAGGTCCCGGCTGAAGAGGACGTCGTTCACCGCCTCCCCGGTCTGCTCCTCGGCCACGTTGATGGTCAGGCTGTTCTCGATCCCGGCAATGCTGTTGGTGGTATATACGGTGAAGTCCTCTCCGCCGAAATCGGTGAACGCCATGGTGTCGGTGAAGCGGAGCTGCTCCGTTTCCGCCGGCTCGGTCTCATCCGCCGCTGAACCGTTCTCTGCCGCAGCGGTCCGATTTCCGCTCCCCCCGGCCTCCGTGCCGCCGTCCGTTTCCCCGCCCCCACAGGCAGGGAGAACCGCCAGCAGAAGAGCCAGAAGGAGAGCGCCCGTCCGTTTCATGGGTTTCATGTCCGATTCCTCCGTGAAATGAATATCCTTTTATCCTCCCCCCGCAGGCACGGGAAGAGGGTAAAAATCGAGATAATCCGCCGCGGCGTTGTAAAAGCGGATGCCGCGGTACTCCGAATAAGGCGGCGCGCCGTACTGCCCGTGGACGTGCCCGGCATAGCACCTCCTCACCCCGTGGGCCTCCATCACATCGATGAGGGGATCCAGCCGGAAGTCCCCGTAAACCGGCGGGAAGTGGAGGAACACCAGAGGCGGGGCGCCGATCCCCTCCGCCTCCCGGAGCTTTTCCGCCGCGTCCAGAGAAATGGAGAGCCGCTCCCGCACCCGGTTCACCAGCTTGCCACAGTCCGCCGGAATGACGGTCTGCTGCCGCTCGTCCAGGAACCAGCCCCGGCTCCCCGCCAGAACCGTCCCCTCCGCCGCGTGGGCGTTGTTGTAGAGAAAATCCAGCGTGGAGAACCCCCGGTCGGCGAAAAAGGCCTTCATGCGGGAGACGCTGGTCCACCAGTAATCGTGATTGCCCTTGCTGAGGAGCTTTTTCCCGGGCAGGGCGTCAATGAAGGCGAAATCCGGCTCCGCGCCCTCCAGATCGTCCGCCCAGGAGATGTCCCCCGGCACCACCACCGTGTCCCCGTCCCGCACCAGAGCCCGCCAGCGCGTGCCGATCTTCGCGGCGTGGTCCGTCCACCGGGGGCCGAAGCGGTTCATGGGCTTGGAACAGCCCAGGGACAGATGCAGGTCCGCCATGACCCAAAGCGCCATCAGTGCTCGAAGGGGATGCCCGCCATGCCCGCCGGATCGATGACACGCTCAAAGCGGACGGGCAGGGTCTCGGTCTCGGCCAGCGGCACCGGGACGGCCCATCCCGTTGCGGAGGACAGCGCCCGCAGTCCGTCGTACAGTCCGCCGCTGCTGTCCATATGAATCCCCAGCGCCTCGGACACCGGCCCGGCAAACTTGAAGGGGCTGGCGGTGGAGGCCAGGATCACGGGGGCGGCGTCGCCGGTTTCCGCCCGGTACTGCTTCACGGCGCCCAGTCCCACGGCGGTGTGGGGATCGGTCAGATAATGCTCCTTCTTCCAGGTCTCCCCGATGACGGACAGAGTGCCCGCCTCGTCCAGGGAGTATCCCGTGAAGACGGAACGGATCCGCTCCATCAGCTCGTCCGGGGCGCGGTATTTTCCCTCCCGGCCGAGGGACGCCATCAGCTCCCCGGTCAGCGCCGCGCCGCCCATGACCCGCAGAAGCCGCTCCAGGTTGGAGGAGATGAGGATGTCCATGGAGGGGCTGACGGTCTTATAAAACTCCCGCTCCCGGTTGTAGACTCCCGTGCGGATAAATTCGGTCAGCACGTCGTTCCGGTTGGAGGCGCAGATCAGCCGCTTCACGGGCAGACCCATCTGCCGGGCCAGATAGGCGGCGAAGATGTTGCCGAAGTTCCCGGTGGGCACGGCCACGTTCACTTCTCCGCCCATCGGGATCCGCCCGGCCTTCACGAGATCGCAGTACGCTGAAATATAGTAAACGATCTGCGGGACCAGCCGCCCCCAGTTGATGGAGTTGGCGGAGGAGAAGAAGAAGCCGCAGAGATCCGCTTCCTCGGCCAGATCCCGGTCGGCGAAGATGCGCTTCACGCCGTTCTGTGCGTCGTCGAAATTGCCCCGGACCGCCACCACGTTGACGTTGTTTCCACGGGTGGTCTGCATCTGCCGGGCCTGCATGGGGCTGACGCCGCCCGTGGGGTAGAACACGGTGATGGCCACGCCCTCCACGTCCCGGTAGCCCTCAAGCGCGGCTTTTCCGGTGTCGCCGCTTGTGGCCACAAGGATCTGTGCGGTGCGGCGCTCCCCGGTCATGACGAGGGCGCGGGACAGGAGCCGGGGCATGATCTGCAGGGCCATGTCCTTAAAGGCGGAGGTGGGTCCGTGCCAGAGCTCCAGGGCATAGATATCCCCATCCAGCGCGCGGATGGGAGCCGGTCGTGCGCCGAACGCCGCGGGATCCTCCGTCCGGGGGAACTTCTCCGGGGAGTAGGCGGCCCGGCAGTCCTCCGCCAGCAGGGAGGGATCGTAATCCGTCAGATAGCGGGAGAGAATGAAGGCGGCGCGCTCCGGATAGTCCATGGAGCAGAGGGCTTCAAAATCCGCAGCCGACAGAGCGGGCACGGCTTCGGGCAGGTACAGGCCCCCGTCAGGAGCGAGCCCTTCCTTGATGGCCTCCGCCACCGTCACGGTGCGGGGGGACGATGCGGTGTCGCGGGTACTGTAGTAAAGCATATACGTTCCTTTTTGTGGGATGTGGGATATTGGTCAAATATTGTTTTCGAGGAACCGCAGGACATTGCCGTAATAGATCCCTTCGATTTGCTCCTCCGTCAGACCCCGGGCGCGGAGGCAGTCTGCGGCGGCGGGAAGACGGGAGATCTCGCAGAGGTCCTCGGGCACGTCGGAGCCGTCGTAGTCGCAGCCGAAGCCGGCGTGAGCAGGAACCAGCTTTTCATAGTGGCAGAGGTGAGCCGCCGCGTCGTCCGCCGTGACCGCTTCCTTATCCGAGAGATGGCGGACGTAGAGGGAGATGCCCGCGACGCCGCCCAGCTCCGTCAGACGGCGGTACCGCTCGTCGGTCAGGTTCCGGGAATGAGCGTGGAGGGCATACGCGTTCATGTGGGTGGCCACGGGCGCTTTTCCCGCCGCCGCGCAGAGGTCGAGGATCTCGTCCTGGGCCCGGAAGGAGGCGTGGGAGAGGTCCGGCACGATGCCCGCCCGGAGCATTTCGGCAACCGCTTCCCGCCCGAATTCCGTCAGGCCGTTCTCCGTGTCGTGGGATCCGCCGATGCAGGTGTCGCCGCCCCAGAGAGGAGTCACCACCCGGATGCCCAGCCGGTACAGCTCCTCCACCCGCTCGATATGACCGGCAAGGATCCGGGCGTCCTCGATGGTGAGCACCGAGGCAAACTGCCCGCCGTCCCGCTCCCAGTTCCTCACCTCTTCCCCGGAGGTGAGCACGGTCACACCGTTCTTCTCACACTGGCCGAGGAAGTATTCCCGCGCCTTCAGAAAAACCTCCCAGCCCTCCTCGTCGGACAGGCGCGGAGAGGTGAAGAAGGCGTTCAGTTGCAGGTATTTTTCAAAGACGGCCGCCCGCTTCAGGCAGATATGCAGGTCGTTCTCGCAAAGCTCCAGCCCGCCGCGGTACAGGGCCATGGCGGTGTCGCAGTGCATGTCGCAAAGCTTCATGATTCATCCCTCCCTATGGGTTACCCGTATGGGTTTTCAAATACCGTAAATCCCGGGGACAGCCGGCAGAGGGCCTTTCCCACCACGCACCGGCGATCCACGGAGCCAAGCTCGCGCTGCCGGCTGTCGGCGGATCCGTTCCGGTTGTCCCCCATGACGAAGATCTCGTTCTCCCCGAGGGTGACGGGCAGGGGGTATTCGCACCGCAGCAGCTCCCTATCGGGGTTGAGCCAGCGATAGCTCTCCTCCACCGCTTCCCCGTCCACCGTCAGGGTCCAGGTGTCAAAGTCAATGTCCACGGTCTGCCCACCCACGGCGATGACCCGCTTGACGATGGGGCGGTCATAGGGCGCGGCGTCGATTTTGTGGATGACGACGATATCTCCCCGCTCCGGTTCATACGGCAGGGCGGATACAGCCAGATAGTCCCCGTCCGCGAGAGTCTTCCGCATGGAGGAGCCGTCCACCACATTGAGCCGGACGACGAAGGCGAAGGTCACCATCACTGCCGCCGTCATCAGGCCGAGGATCTCGCAGAGATCGTACAGGGTCCCCATCAGCCGTCTTCCGGCGGGAACGGGTTCCTCCTCCGCCGTATCCGGAGCGGCCCTGTTTTCCGGTTCAGCGTCCCGCTCCCTCATTTCGCGAAGGGATTTTCAAAGATCGTGAACGCGGACAGCGGCGCCACCCGGGCAAAGGCATGGCCCACCACGCAGCGGACGTCCACCGGTCCCAGCTCGGCGGTGCGGCTGTCGGCGGAGTTGTTCCGGTTGTCCCCCATGACAAAGATCTCGTTCTCCCCCAGGGTGATGGGCAGAGAATAGGCGCAGCGGAGGGTCTGCCGGGAGGGGTCCAGCCAGCGGTAGCTCTCCTCCACCACATTCCCGTCCACCGACAGGGTCCAGGTGTCAAAGTCGATGTCCACGGTCTGCCCGCCCACAGCGATGACCCGCTTGACGATGGGCCGGTCGTAGGGATCGGCGTCGATCTTGTGGATGATGACGATGTCCCCCCGGGTCGGCTCGTAGGCCAGGTCGGACACCAGCAGCCGCTCCCCGTCGTGGAGGGTGTTCACCATGGAGGAGCCGTCCACGATCTGGAGCCGGACGATGAAGGCGTAGAGCAGCGTCACCGCCACCGTCACCGTCGCCAGCACCTCAACGGCGTCGTATAAGAATTTCAGAACCTTATTTTTATTCACAGCCGAAAATCCTCTCCCGCCGCCATGTCCGAAGGAAAACCTTCCCCGGCGCGGCGGTCAGTATATTTTTGTCATTATAACACAGGCGCGGGCCGTTTGCAAGGCTTGCCGGAAGAAATCCCCGCATTCCCCGGGCTTGTCCCGAGGCATTCCCAGGGCTTGTCCCGCTGGCCTTCCCGCCTCTTGACAATTCCCCGTTCCCGTGGTATAATGCAATATGGCGGATTTTCCGCTGCAAATATCATATCGCTGAAAAGGAGGAAACGTCATGGATGCTGGAAGTACCAACGGCACAATTCCGGGCCGAAGTACGACGGAATCTGTACCCATACGGCCGCGTCAGACAGCGCTGCCCCGCGGAACCGCGTCCCTGATCCGGAGCGTTTCCTCGCCGTACAGATCCTCACGCGCAGACTGACGGGTTTTCCGCCCGTCCGGTTTTCTGCGCCCTGAATCGGAATACGTCGGTCTCATGTGTCGGCTTCCCGTGTTATGAATTTTCTGAACAGGAGGAATGCACCGATGAATGAGCACAGCACCTTTGCCCTCGAGACGACGCTGGCCGCGCTGCTGGAGAGCAAGAAATACGCCTCTCTCCGGGACGTCCTCTCCACCATGAACCCGTCCGACATCGCGGCGGTGTTCGACAAGATGGAGCAGGACTCCCTCCCCTTACTCTTCCGTCTGCTCCCCAAGGGACTGGCGGCGGATACCTTCGTCGAAATGGAGCCGGACAGTCAGGAGCTTCTGATCCGGGGCTTCTCCGATTCCGAGCTGCGCGACGTTCTGGACGAGCTCTACGTGGACGACGCCGTGGACATCGTGGAAGAGATGCCCGCCAACGTAGTCCAGCGCATCCTGGCCGCCGCCGCTCCCGACATGCGCAAGGACATCAACAATCTTCTGAACTATCCGGAGAACTCTGCCGGGTCCATCATGACCACGGAGTACGTCTCCCTGCGCACCACCATGACCGTCGGCGACGCCATCACCCATATCCGGCGCACCGGCGTGGACAAGGAGACCATTTACACCTGCTACGTCACCTCCGAGCGGACCCTGGTGGGCACCGTCTCCGTGAAGACCCTGCTGCTGGCCCGGGACGACACGGAGCTCATCACGGACGTCATGGAGCCCAACGTCATCTCTGTCACCACCCAGACCGACAAGGAAGAGGTGGCGCAGATGCTGTCCAAATACCACTTCCTGGCCCTGCCCGTGGTGGACACCGAAACCCGCATTGTGGGGATCATCACCTTCGACGACGCCATGAGCGTCATGGAAGAGGAGGCCACCGAGGACATCGAGATCATGGGCGGTATGACGCCGTCCGACAAGACCTACCTCAAGTCCTCCCCCTTCGATCTTTTCAAGCACCGCATTCCATGGCTGCTGCTTCTGATGGTGTCCGCCACCTTCACGGGCATGATCCTCAACGTCTTCGAGGAGAAGCTGCAGGCCGTGGCCGCGCTGACCATCTTCATCCCCATGCTGATGGACACGGGCGGCAACTCGGGCTCCCAGTCCTCCGTCACCATCATCCGCGCCCTGTCCCTGGGCGAGGTGGAATTCCGCGACATCCTGCGGGTCATCTGGAAAGAGATCCGGACGGCGGTGCTCTGCGGCGTGGTGGTGTCCGCGGCCTGCTTCGGCAAGGTCATGCTGGTGGACCACCTGCTGATGCACAACCCGGCCGTGTCCCCCATGGTGGGTCTGGTGGTCTGCCTGACCATGGTGGTCACCATCTGCGTGGCCAAGCTCATCGGCTGCACGCTGCCCATGATCGCAAAAAAGCTGGGCTTTGATCCGGCGGTCATGGCGTCCCCCTTCATCACGACCATCGTGGACGCGGTGTCCCTTCTGGTCTACTTCGGCATCGCCACGGTGCTGCTGAAGCTGTGAGGGAAAAGCATTCCGCATATTCATTCCGCAGGGAGGGAGCCGTTTCCTCCCTGCTTGTTTTATCCGCGAAGGAGGCTTGCCATGGAAACCGTGCTGTATCTTTCGGATCTGGACGGAACACTTTTGGACCGGGACGCCACCCTGCCCGCCCCGGACGCCGAAAAGATCAACCGGATGACGGCGGCGGGGGTGAAGATCGCCTTTGCCACGGCCCGGACGGTGCGCTCCGTCTCCGCAATCCTCGGCGCGGTGGACTTTTCCCTGCCCGGCGCAGCACCCGCAGCCCTCATGAACGGCACCATGATCCGGGACATGCGCCTGAACCGGTATGTCGCGGTGGAGAAGATCCCGCCCCTCTCCGCCCGCCTGATCCTCACCGCTCTGGACGAAACCGGCGCGGAGCCCTTTGTCTATACCGTAAACGAGGCGGTTCCCGTACAGGGCGATCCCCTTCTGACCTCCTACAGGACCGTCATCAACGACGCCATGCGGGACTTCATGGAGGAGCGGATTGAAAAATACGGCAAGCCCTTTTTGCCCTTCACGTCTCCGGCGGAGCTGCCCGGCGAGACGGTCTATTTCTGCGTGCTGGGAGACGAGGCGATGATCCGGCGGGCGGCGGAAAAAACGGAGACCGTCCCCGGGACCCGCCAGACCTTTTACCGGGACGCGTACCGGCCGGAGGTGTGGTATCTGGAGATCTTCCCGGAGACCGCGTCAAAAAAGCGCGCCGTGGAATTTCTCCGGGCCTGGACGGGGGCGGACCGGGTGACGGCCTTCGGGGACAACCGCAACGACCTGCCCATGTTCGAAGCCGCCGACATGGCCGTTGCCGTCTCCTCCGCCCGGGACGAGGTGAAGGCTTCCGCGGACGCCGTCTGCGAAAACGTCCCCGACTGGATCCTCTCCGACCTCAGGCGCCGGGGTATTTTCATCTGACGCGCGGAAACGCCGGAAAGATCCGATCCCGCAGCGCCTCTTGCTTTTGGGCGGAGCATATGGTATAATCACGGGGCAGGCGGGCGGCAGATCCGATCCCGCAGAGCATTTTTGACTGTGTAAGGAGACTGCAGCATGAAAAAGAATCTGGGCGTCGTCCCCGCCGTGTATCCCATGCCGGTGCTGATGGTGGCGGCCTACGACGAAAACGAGAAGGTCAACGTCATGAACGCGGCCTGGGGCCAGATCGCCGACGACGACAAAATCATCCTCTTCATCGGCGCGGGCAAGAAGACCTGGCTGAATATCAAGGCCAGCGGAGCCTTCACCGTGGCTCTGGCGGACCGGGACCACATGGACGCCGCCGACTTTTTCGGCATCGCGTCCGGCAACAAGATCGATGACAAGTTCGAGCGCACGGGCTATCACGCCGTGAAGAGCGACAAGGTCCACGCCCCCGTCATCGAGGAGTTCCCCGTGACCATGGAGTGCGAGCTGCTGGAATTCCTCCATTCCGACCATGTGGACGGCATCGTGGGACGGATCGTAAACGTGAAGGCGGAGGAATCCGTTCTGGACGAAAAGGGACGGATCG
>CACWLT010000099.1 GCA_902761695.1 uncultured Ruminococcus sp. | reverse complement strand
GGAATTCCCTCATCCATCGTCTGGACCCCCGCTTCAAGATCCTCATCACCCTCCTCTATATCGTCATCATCTTCCTCGCCAAAAGCGTCACCGCCTTCGCCCTCCTGACCGCCGCCGCCGTGGTGTTCGTCCTCATGACGGGCATCCCGCCGCGCCTGATTTTCCGGGCCATGCGTCCGCTTGTCTTCATTATAATCTTCACCGCCGTCATCAACCTGTTCTTCATGCGGGGAGACCATCTGCTGTTTGAGTTCCATTTCATCCGCATCTACCGGGAGGGCTTCGTCAACGCCGCCCTCATCGTCCTGCGGATTCTCCTGCTGATCGTGGCTACCTCCGTCTTTATGACCTATACCACCACGCCCCTGGCCCTGACGGACGCCCTGGAGCAGCTTCTGAACCCTCTCAAAGCGCTCCATGTGCCGGTTCATGAGTTCTCCATGATGATGACCATCGCCCTGCGCTTCATCCCCACCCTCATCGATGAGACCCAGAAGATCATCAACGCCCAGACCGCGAGAGGCGCCGATTTCACCACCGGCAGCCTGATCAAGCGGGGGAAAGCCCTGATCCCGATCCTCATCCCCCTGTTCATCTCCGCCTTCCGCCGCGCCGACGAGCTGGCCACCGCCATGGAGTGCCGCTGCTATACCGGCGGGGAGGGCAGGACCCGCATGAATTCGCTGAAAAGCGCCCCGAAGGATTGGGTCTTCCTCTGCGTGATTCTCGCCCTCGGCGCCGCGGTGGTCTGCCTGAACCTCTTCTTCCCCGTGGCCGCCGTCTCACTGTGACCGGGAGAGGAAACCCATGAAACTTCTCTTAAAGCTCATGTTCAACGGAGGGTATTACGCCGGATGGCAGGCCCAGGACGACAGCCGCTCCCCGAAGCCCTCCCTCCAGCGCACCCTGACCGCCGCCTTTTCCGAATGCTTCGGCGAGCCCATGCGGATCACCGGATGCAGCCGGACCGACGCTGGCGTCCACGCGCTGGGCTACTGCGCGACGGCCGAGCCCGCCGGAGAGCACGATCCAGACGCCTGGCTGCGCATCCCCCCGGGAAAGGTCCACCGGGCCATGGCGCGTCACCTCCCCGACGATATCGCCCTCACCGGAGAAGCAGCCGTCCCGGACAGCTTTCACCCCCGTTATTCCGCCGCCGGCAAGACCTACGTCTACCGCATGACGGACACCGTCTGGCGGGATCCCTTCGAGGCCGGGCGATCCTGGCAGCTGCCGAGACCTCTCCCGCCCGACGGAATGGACCGCATGCGCCGCGCCGCCTCGTATATCCCCGGTACCCGGGACTTCACCTCCTTCATGGCCGCAGGATCGAAGATCACCGACGCCCGCCGCACCGTGAAGAGCCTGACCGTTGACCGGGAGGGGAGCGCGATCCTTGTGACCGTGTCCGCGGACGGCTTCCTTTACCATATGGTCCGCATCATCGCCGGAACCCTCGCGGACTGCGCCCTGGGTTCGCGGGACCCTGATGAAATCCCCGATGTCCTTGACGCCCTTGACCGCTCCGCCGCCGGAAGAACCGCCCCCGCCTGCGGCCTGTACCTTGCCGCCGTGGATTACGGCTTTTCCATCCCCTGGCGCTGTGACTGAACCCGCCCCTGAACGCAATCGAAAATCATCGAAAGGAGGACGCCCATGGCCCAGAAGGTGACCCGGCTGACCGTTGCCGGAAAGATCGAACCGGAGGTCAACCGCTATTACGCGAAGATCGCCGGACGCTATACCGCCGCCGGAATCATCGCCCTGGTGATTTTCCTTCTCTACGTGGGGAGCGTCATCGTGTTCGCCTCCGATTCCATCACCACCGAAAACCTCAGTTACCTGGTCCGGGACTTCGGCACCGCCGCGGACGATACCACCCGGGATTTCAGCCGCATCGTCTATAACGGCTCCTCCGCCACATCCTTCGCCTGGTTCCGGGGGGGGCTGGCCGTCTGCAGCCCGGACAGCTACCGCTATTTCGATAAAAACGGCCTGTCCGTAGCGGCGGATCCTTTGAACTTTGCCGACCCCGTGATGGTCCCCGGCGAAAAGTACATGCTGATCTACGACATGGGCGGCACGGGCTGGGCGGTCTATAACCAGCTCACCCGGATCGTCTCCCGCGAGGCCGACGAACGGATCATCGCGGCGGATATCGCGTCGGACGGCTCCGTGGTCATGGTGACCCGCTCCCGGGATACCCGCTACGTGGTCAGCCTGTATAACGCCGCCTTCAACCGCACCATGCTGAGCTATAAGGACAGCTACGTCCTGGCCGCCGCCATATCCGGGGACGGGGAGCAGTTCCTCGTGGCCTCCGCCTCCCCCTCCACCACGGACTTCGACTGTGAGATCGAGCTCATCCGCCGGGGAGAGGATACCCCCCTGGCCCGCGACGTCCTGTCCCATACCATGCCGCTCATGGCCAGGGCCACGGAGGAGGGATTTGTGATCCTCTGCGATACCGCCGTGCTGTATTACGACGAGTACGGCGTCCGGCAGAACTCCGTGTCCCTCTCGGGCATGACCCTGAAGTACGCGGATATCGCGTCGGGAAGGGTCGCTCTGGCCGGACAGGTCAACGCCCTGGGCAGCGAGCACCGCATCCTCGTGCTGGACGACGCCGGATCCCCCCTCTGCGATCAGACCCTTCACCAGCGGGTGGCCGGCGTCAGCATGGGAAGGAATATCGCCGATGCCCTCTGCTATGTCCGCAGCGCCGATACCGTTCTCCGCATCGGACCGGACGGAACGGAAACCGCCTACACCCCCGAAAACGGGGAGATCATAGGACTGGTGCCCCTGACCTCCGGCGCCCTGGTGTGCCAGAAGAGCGCCGCCTGGCAGATCTTCACGGGATCCCCGGATTCCTGACGTATGCCCCGGTCTGCCCCGCGCCTTCCCCCATTCGCCGTATCTGAACCATCACCATCATCCGGAGCCATAAGGAGGGACTGTTATGGAACTGGCCATTGACGCCATTCTGATTTTCGCCGCCGTGTTCTGTATTTGGGCGAGCATCCGCAGGGGCTTTGTCGGCTCCGTCATGGGACTGGTCAGTACGCTGGTCTCCGCCGTGGCCGCCTATGCCTTTACCCCCGCCGTCGCCCCTCTCATCCAGAAGCATATCCTCGGAGGCGGCCTCGTGGAGGAGATCGAAGCCGGACTCCATGGGGCTTTCAACGCCAATACCGGCCTTTTCAACCTGGACGGGATCCTGACCGACCTCCCCGGCTGGTTCACCGATCTGCTGTCCCGCTACCATGTCAGCCTGGATTCCGTGGCGGGCGTCATGCGGGGCGTCACCGGCGCGGACGAGGCCTCCCTGCATAACCTGTCGGAGCGCATCGCCTACCCCACCGCCTCCGCCCTGGCCTCCGCGGCCGCCTTTGCCGCCCTCTTTGTCGCCGTGTTCCTCGTCATGAAGCTGCTGACCGTCATCCTGAATCTGATCTTCCGGCTCCCCGTCCTGAACGGCGCCAATATGTTCTTCGGATTTCTCGTGGGCGTGGTCGAGGCCGCCGTCATGGTTTCCGTCCTTGCCCTGGTTCTGGACGCCGGCGTCCGTGCCCTCGGCGCGTATGACCCCTCCTGGTTCGGCGATAAAGCCGTCGATAATACCATCCTCTGCAGCTTCATCGTCACCCATAACCCCTTCACCTTCCTCACGAATGTCCTGAAATAGTTTTCCCACTTTGCCCGATATCTTCTATACAACACGCCGAGTCAACCGCTTCATATTGGACATATCTGAATAATACCCCGCGCGGATATTCCCGCCCTTCAACTGCCCATCCCCGCGCCTCCCTTGTCATGCGCGTTTCGATCGCTGTTTGCGAGGTCCCCGAGCAAACCGTGAAATTCCATCTCGGATGGGATTTCACGCATGTTTCAGCTGACGCAGCGTAGTCCGCGCGAGGACTTAGGATATACAATCGGTTTTCGATACAGGTATGAGCGTTTAGGATTATGCTCTCTGGCCAAGGGGGACCCCCGGGAGGGGTACCTTCGGCCTGAGATGGTACCCCTCCCGGCGCCTGTCCCGCGCAGGGACATATGTTCCGGAAACCCGCAGGGTTTCCTACCTTAAAAGGATTTTTGCCCATGATTATGTGCTCAAGATGCCACAAACGCGTGGCCGTCATTTTCGTCCGGTCCATCAAGGACGGCGCCGATACCCAGGAGGGCTTCTGCGTCAAGTGCGCCAAGGAACTGGGCATCAAGCCCATCGACGATATCCTGGCCCAGACCGGTATGGATGACGAAACCATCGACCGCTTCAACAGCGATATGCAGGCCATGATGGAGAACGGAGAGCTCCCCGTCAACCCCGATAACGCCGACAGCAGCGCCCCCCTCTTCAACTTCTCCAAAATGATGGGGGAGAACCGGAAGAAGGAGCGGAAAAAGAAGAACCAGCCCGAAGGGGAAGAGGGAGAGCCCGAGTTCAAATACCTCTCCACCTATACCACCAACCTGACCGCCCGGGCGAAGGAAGGCAAGCTGGACCGCATCGTCGGCCGCGACCGGGAGCTGGAACGGGTCATCCAGATTCTCTCCCGCCGCCAGAAGAATAACCCCTGCCTCATCGGCGAGCCCGGCGTGGGCAAGACCGCCATCGCGGAAGCCCTCGCCCAGCGCATCGCCGCCGGAGACGTCCCCTATAAGCTCAAAAATCAGGACGTGTGCCTGCTGGACCTCACCGCCCTCGTGGCCGGCACCCAGTTCCGGGGCCAGTTCGAGAGCCGGGTCCTGGGCCTGCTCAACGACGTGCGCGAAAAGGGGAACGTCATCCTGGTCATCGACGAGGTCCATAATATCGTGGGCGTCGGCGACGCGGAGGGCTCCATGAACGCCGCCAATATTCTGAAGCCCGCCCTGTCCCGGGGAGAGATCCAGGTCATCGGCGCCACCACCCTCACCGAGTACCGCAAGTATATCGAGAAGGATACCGCCCTGGAGCGCCGTTTCCAGCCCGTCATGGTCAATGAACCCTCCGTCTCCGATACCGTGGAGATCTTAAAGGGCATCAAGAAGTACTACGAGGACTACCACGGCGTGAAGATCGCGGACGCCCTGCTGGAATCCGCCGCCTCCCTGTCCGAGCGCTATATCACCGACCGCTACCTGCCCGATAAGGCCATCGACCTCATCGACGAGGCCGCCGCCCATATCGCCGTTCATTCCCCCGAGATCGGGGAGCGGCACGAGCTGGCGGACCGCCGCGTCGAGGTGCAGAAGCAGCAGACCGACCTGGAGAACGACATCAATTCCGGCGACTCCGGGGATTCCGCCGCCGTGGAGGAGAAGTATAAGCAGCTGGCCGACCTCAAGGCCGAGGAGATGCGCATCGACAAGAGACTGCACTATCTGGACGAGCTCTGCGGCAATATCCGCATGAAGGAGTCCGACCTCGCCGACGTCATCGAGATCTGGACCGGCGTCCCCGCCTCCACCATCGCCGAGAGCGAGTACGAGAAGCTGGAGAAGCTGGAGGAACGCCTCCGTGCCCGCATCGTGGGTCAGGACGAGGCCGTGGGAGCCGTGGCCAGAGCCGTCCGGAGAGGGCGCACCGGCGTGTCCTATAAGCGCAAGCCCGTCTCCTTCATCTTCGCGGGTCCCACCGGCGTGGGCAAGACGGAGCTGGTCAAGGTGCTGGCGAACGATCTGTTCTCCTCTCCCGAGACCTTCATCCGCCTGGATATGAGCGAGTACATGGACAAGTTCTCCGTGTCCCGCATCATCGGATCCCCTCCGGGCTACGTGGGCTACGACGACGCCGGACAGCTCACCGAGAAGATCCGCCGCCGCCCCTATTCCGTGGTCCTCTTCGACGAGATCGAGAAGGCCCACCCCGACGTGATGAATATCCTGCTCCAGATCCTGGACGACGGCGTCATCACCGATTCCCACGGCAAGCAGGTGGACTTCGCCAATACCATCATCGTCATGACCACCAACGCCGGCTCCACCTACGCCCAGAACAAGCCCGGCTTCACCTCCAATCCGAAGGGCCTCACCGAGGACAAGACCCGGCGGGCGCTGGAAGGCTTCCTCCGTCCCGAGTTCATCAACCGGGTGGACGAGATCATCACCTTCAACAGCCTCACCCCGGAGAACTTCCGCGGCATCGCCTCCCTCATGCTTTCCGACCTTGTGACCATCCTGGAAAAGAAGGGCATCGACGCCTCCTTCACCGACGCCGCCCGCGACTTCGTGGCCGAAAAGTCCTACTCCGCCAAGTTCGGAGCCCGCAATATGCGCCGCTTCATCCAGACGGAGATCGAGGATAAGATCGCCGGCCTTCTGGTGGAGCGCCGGGGCATCCTGGACCGCCTGACGGTGGACGCCGAGGGGGATTCCGTCGTACTCCGCACCGAATAAGAAATTATGCTGTCAACCAATACGTGGCATCTGCTCCCCGCCGACGAGGTCCTGCGGCTGCTGGAGACCGACATGTACCGGGGCCTCTCCCCGGACGAGGCGAAAAAGCGCAGAAAACGCGTCCCCGGGGAGGTCTGGCATGTGCGGCGGTCCTCCGCGTGGGAGGCGGCCGCGGCATCCCTCTTTGACCTGCCCACCCTGCTTCTGGTCGTTGCAGCCGCCGCGGCAGCCGTGTTCGACAAGCGCTTTGAGGCCGGGGCCATCGCGGCGGTCCTTCTGATCGGAGCCCTGGCAAGAACCGCCGTCAGCGTCCGCGCCAACCGTATCTTAGAGGATATGGCCCGTTCCCGCATCCCCGTCAGCTCCGTGATCCGGGACGGTACGGTCCATCTGCTCCCCGCCCATGAGATCGTCCCGGGGGATATCATCTTCCTGGACGCCGGGGACCGGGTGCCCTGCGACGGGTACGTCATCACCGGCGACGATTCCGTGGTCAGCGAGCGGGGCATCACCGCAAATGAAGTCCCCGTCCACAAGTACCCCACCGTCATCAGCACCGCCGGCGAGTTCGCGGAGGTCCCCGGCGAGTTCCGCCCCAATATGCTTTTCGCGGGCTCCCTGGTCCTGTCCGGGTCCGTCCGCATCGCCGCCACCGCCTGCGGGGAGGATACCCTTGTGGGTCGGGAGCAGGGCGGCGTGACCATCGACGCGGGCGGGGAATTCCCCCTCATCGACCGGCTGAAGAAGCAGAGCCGCGCCGTCAGCCTCGTCATGCTGGCTGCGGTCATGGTGCTGACCGGCCTGGCCGTGATCTGCGGACGCGGCATGAGCCTGCCGGACGTGTTCCTCGGGACCCTGGCCATGGCCGTCGCCTCCATGAGCGAGTTCTCCTCCACCATCGCCTCCATCATCGTCGCCGTCGCCGTCCAGCGGGCCGCGAAGTCCTCCGGAGGACGGAATATCGGCAGGGCCGGCGGGGAACGCATCCTGTTCCGGGATCCCGCCCGCATCGAGGACGCCGCCTCCGTGGACGCCATGGTGTTCTGCGGCGCGGGCTTCTTCAAGTCCGGGCAGGCGGAGCTTCTGGCCTATCGCCTGGGCGACGTCTATACCGGTCCCGACGAGCGGGGCGGGGATCCCTGCGAGCTTCTGGCTCTGGCGTCGGCGGCCGTCTGGTACGATGCCTCCCATACCTCCCGGAGTACGGGACTGTCCGGCGGCCTGGGCGGCGGAAGGAAGAAAGCTCCCGTCTCCCATAAATCCCGGGAGAGAGCCAACATCATCGCTATGGCCGCCGATGCCTGGAGCAGGCGTTCCGGCCGTCCCCTGCCCCGCCCCTACGCCGTGGGCGAGCACCGGGATTCCGCCGACCGGCTGACCGTGGGCCTGGAGATCTCCCTCTGCGAGCGGGACGGCGTTCTGTACGCGGCCGCCTGCGGATCTCCCCGGGAGGTGCTGGCCTGCTGCTCCACCGTTGAGAGCGCAAACGGCGCTGTCCCCCTGGATCAGAGCACGGCGGAGGCCATCCTCGCGGAAACGGAGGAGCTGGAAAAGCGGGGCGCCCGGGTGCTGGCCGTATCGAAGCGCGTCAGTCCCTATCCCCACCTGAACCGGCTGGCCGTCCTGACCCAGGCCATGAGCTTCGCGGGCTTCGTGGCCGTGTCCATGGAGCCTGAGCAGAGCGCCCGGGAGAGCATCGATTATCTGAAGCGGGCGGGCGTCACCCCCATCCTCTTCAGCGAGACCCCGGAGGCCGACCTCTATTACGGCAGGCGCCTGGGCCTCTTCGACGAATCTACCGTTCCCATCCCCGCCGCCTCCTTTGACGCTCCCATGGCCGAGCGCATCCTGGCCGACGGAGAGGAAAGCGGGCGCGGCGTGCTGGTGGCCTTCGACGCCATCGGGGACGCCTACTTGGGCAGCGCCTACGCCCGGGCCATGACCTCCCTCATCGGCGGACGGGACGCCTTTCTGCGCATCGGCTCCGGCAGACGGAAGAGCCGGGAGAGGAGAGGGGATGTTCCCGTGATCGCCGCCGTCGGCATGGAGGCCTGGGACGCCGGGGTG
>CACWLT010000098.1 GCA_902761695.1 uncultured Ruminococcus sp. | reverse complement strand
TCTCATGATCACTCCAGGAATATGGTAAGAAACGCTGCGCGTTTCAAATCTCATTGAATCCCGTTGCGCACGGGAAGCGCCGGGAGGGACACCATCTCAGGCCGAAGGTGCCCCTCCCGGAGGTCCCCATTGGCCGGGGAGCATAATCCTGGCTGCTCACATCCAGATCGAAATTCGATAGTGTATCCCAGGTCCTCGCGCGGGCCACGGTGAGTCAGCCGAAACATGCGATGAACTCCGTCGGGGACGAAGTTCATCGGTTTGCTCTGCCCGAGGGGGCGACGCAAACAGCGATCGAAACGCGCATGATACGGACGCGATGGAGGACAGTTGAAACAGCACGTTCAATTCCGCGGCTGTAACTGCCTCGAAAGTCTTGGCGTAATTGCGTTTTCGCCGGTTTTGTGTGAACACGGACAAGTTTGCTATTTCATGATAAAAATCCCGCGTCTCCGGTCGCTGAGATGCGGGATCTTTTTTATTATTTGTGGATTTATTTCAGGAAAGGAAGATTCTTTACGATAGGAGGCTCCTTCGCCTTTCCGCTGCATACGTTGAAGAAGCAGATGATTTCGATGACGGCCAGGATCATCATACAGACAGCAGCCGCAATCGGCACGATGATCGTAATCGCAAGAATAGCCGCGCAGAGTCCCAGCAATACCTCCGTTACCAGGAGCTTCAGTCCCTGGCGTACATGGAACATGGTATAGGGCGAGGACTGAGCTGCAAGGAGCGCAATGATGACGCCGATAAAGCTCAGCAGATACGGCAGCATGGCGAACACCTTGTTGTCGGAAATGTCCTGCGGGCTGAACTCAGCGGTGTGATCCGTGGGATCCAGCACCTGCGGGGGCGCCTGCCGGAACTGCTCCGGGATCATCTGAAGAGGCCCGCCGCACTGTCCGCAGACGTTTGCGCTGTCGTCATAGGACAAGTGGCAGTTCGGACAAAACTTCATGATCGTTACCTCCATTCAAAGAATCTGAAATCCGCCGGGATCCGCCTGTCAAGTGCGCATTGACCGCGTCCTCCCCCGGATTCCGGTATATATTGTACCACACCGGAGCGGAAAATGCAAGCGGACATGAAAGAAATGTGAAGAATTATGGCCAAATTACAGAGGACAAAGCGTCCTTTCCCCGCCTTCGGCCCGCCCTTTCCATTTCCACGTCCGGGGGCATATTTCCGCCGCGCCCGGCATACCCTTTGGCAAAACGGAAAACGAGGTGAAGAAAATGCGGGGAAACACAATGGAGGAGACGGTGGGAACCGGGCGGGCGGCGGAGCACTTCGTGCCGGAGGGGGAGCTATCGGACACGCTGGAAAACCGGGCTGCGCTGCAAAACGCGGACACGCTGACGGAGGCCATGGAGGAGGGCATGATCCTGGAGGCCCCCTGCGTCCTCTGCGACTGCGCCGCCATGGAATTGCGGGTGGAATTCCCCTCCGGCATGCGGGGCGTCATTCCCCGTGACGAGGCGGTTTTCATGCCGGACGGGTCGGAGCCCCGGGACATCGCCGTCATCACCCGGGTGGGCAAACCGGTGCAGTTCCGGATCACGGGGTTCCGGCGGGGGAGCCGGGGGGAGCGGATCGCCGTCTGTTCCCGCAGGTCCGTGCAGCGATCCTTTTGTCAGTCCGCGCTGGCGGAGCGCATGCCGGGGGACGTCATCCGGGCACGGGTCACGCATCTCGAGCCCTTCGGCGTTTTCTGCGACATCGGGGCCGGGGTTCCCGCGCTGCTGCCGGTGGACAGGATCTCCGTCTCCCGGGTATCCCATCCGGCGGACCGGTTCCGGGTGGGCGACACGATCCGGGCGGTGATCTTATCAAAGACGGAGGAGGGGCGGGTTTATCTGACCTGCCGGGAGCTCTGGGGCACCTGGGAGGAAAACGCCGCGTTCTTTTATCCGGGGACGACGGTACGGGGGATCATCCGCTCCGTGGAGGAATACGGAGTGTTCGTCGAGCTGGCGCCGAATCTGGCGGGGCTGGCCGAACCCGCACCCGAGGCTGTTCCGGGACGCCGCTGCTCGGTCTACATCAAGAGCATTCTGCCGGACCGGATGAAGATCAAGCTGGCTCTGGTGGACGTGGGGGAGGAAGCGCCCATCGCTCCCGGAAATCCCGCCCTCTTTCAGACCGAAGAGCACATGACGCGGTGGCGGTACTCGCCGGAGGGATGCCGCAAGCTGGTGGAAACGGTTTTCGGAGAGGCGTGACGGGCTCGGTTCGGGAAGATGAAGGATAATTTATGTCATTTTTTTAGAAATTAATTGACAAAAAAAAGATTATGTTATACTATGTTCACGTCCTGGACAAAACTGTGTTCTGAGACAGAAAACGGAGTCCCGTTTTTCGGATACGCAGAATCCGGCGGTCCGGCACGGGTTCTTCAGCCGCCTGTCACAGGGCGGATCAAAATACCGGAAGGAGAATGAGCATGAACAACCCGAATCCGCAGCAGCCCGTTTATCAGCAGGCCCCCATCGCCCCGCTACGCACCAACCGGAGTCTGGCGAAGATGATCTTCCTCTCCCTCATCACGTTCGGCATTTACGGCCTGTGGCTGATGACCACCGTTTCCACAGACATCAACACCATCGCCTCCCGTTATGACGGAAAGAAGACCATGCACTTCCTCCTGCTTCTCTTCATCATAGGTCCCATCACTCTCTGCATCGGCTACCTTGTCTGGAACCACCGCCTGGCCAACCGCATCGGCGCCGAGCTCCAGAGACGCGGCATTGTCTATCCCATCAGCGCGTCCTCCTTCTGGGGCTGGGGCTTCTTCGGCACCCTGATCGTTGTGGGGCCATTCATTTACTACCACAAGATCCTGACCGGCATGAACCTCCTCTCCGAATCCTACAACCAGATCGGTTTTTAATCGGGAATAACAAGATTTGCCGCGCACAATCCTTCACGGGCCGTGCGCGGCATTTTTTCATGTGAGGCTCATACCCCGGCGAGGATGTGGAGGCTGCGGAGCTCTTCGTCGGCGATGCGGTCGTTGACGGCGTAGGCGGCGGATTCGAGGTCCGTTTTGTCTGCCGCCGAACGGGGGAGAATTTCCTCCGGGATCCGACCTAAGATCAGGGCGCAGATATCCTCCATGACGGCGCGCTTTACGGGGACGGTCTCCGCGTCATTGCCGGTGGTCAGCAAAAACTCGAAGGAGTCCGCCAGATCCCCCAGGACGGGGAGTTCCCGCAGCGCCCGGAAGGTCCATTTATAAAAGGGGCGGTACCGCCGGTTCAGCAGGAACACCGCCGCCATGGCCGAGGACGCGAATTCGACGGCGGCCAGCTGCGCGGAAGCGGCCTCTCCGTGGGCCAGGATGCGGGGATAATTATAGAGACCGGCCTGATGCATGAGAAGCAGGCGTCCGGCCAGCTTTTTCAGGCGAATATCCTCGGGGAAATACGCCAGCCGCCGCCGGATCTCACTGACCGTATCGGAGGGATCGTAAAAGATCTCCCCGTTCACGGCCTCCGCCAGGGACTGCTCGGGCAGGGTCAGCCACAGCTTTGTGGTCAGGATACCGTCCGGGGAACCGCACCGGCTCCGGAAAAACTCTCCCGGATCCAGCACGCCCCGCCGTCTGCCGCCCACGGGAATCATGCGCTCCCGCCGTACCCCCTCGAACTCCTTCGGCAGGGTGTCATAGGCCCGCTCCAGCTGAAAGAGGGTGCGCCGATCGATTTCCTCTCCGGGGGGGAGAAACAGGACGAAGCCCGGGTCGAAGTCGTGGTCCCGGGACAGGTCGTCGTCGTAGCCGAAGCACTCGGAGCCGGCTCCGCAGAGACCCGCGGCCAGCCGGTCCCGCAGCCCGGGGAAACGGTCCAGCAGGGGAACGCCGAACGCCTCCCAGTACCGCCGTGAAAGCTCCAGTCCCTTCATCGCCCGTAAATCTCCGCGGCCCGCTTTTCCAGATCCCCCGCGGTGAGGAACCAGCCGTAAAAGGCGAAGGTGGGGGCGCATTTTTCGCAGACGAAGGCGTAGTTTCCGTCACGGGGGAGGCCGGGGGTATTCAGAAGTCGCTCCGCCTCGGTGAGACAGCGGTTCACGGCTTCCTCAGCGGCCTCGGGTCCCCGCTCCGCTGTCTCCAGATCCGCCAGATTGAGCCAGGTGACGGCCCGCTCCGGTTCCCCGCCCTCACAGCGCGCCATGACGGTCAGGGCTTTTTCATACATAGTCCGCGCCTCGCCGAACCGGCCGCAGTCGCAGAGGGCCAAGGCGTAATTGTTGTACAGGCCGCCCAGGCGGGACGGGGGCAGGGCGGGAGCGGATTCGTACACCGTGCGAGCCTTTTCAAACAGGGGCAGGGCCTCCTCCGGTTTTCCGAAGGCCTTCAGGGCGGTAGCCCGGTTGATCATGGCGGTGGCGCCGTCGGTTCCGTTCTCCATATGCAAAAGCCGGACGATCTCCATGGTACGCTCCGACTGGGCGAGGGACTCCTCTCCCCGGCCCAGCTTGCGGTACAGGCCCACCAGCTCCCCGCGGATCAGGAATTCGCCGCCGAGATCCCGGCCCTCCTCCGCCTCCCGGAGCCAGTAGAGCAGGTGGCGTTCGGCGGCGGCGTAATCGTTACGGGACAGGTGCTCGTCCAGCTTTCCGATCACCCGGTCGGCGGGGATGGAGCGGACAGGGGGCGTTTTTTGATACTGGTCGGTACAGAAGGGGCAGGCGGGATCGATATAATCCTCGGGCTCCATAAAGCGTCTGTTTTCAGGCATGGCGGATCCTCCGGGGGAAAGGTAGGAAATCCTGCGGATTTCCGAAAGGATGTCCCTGCGCGGGACGGGCGGGGAGGCACGGGGGGGTTCCTTGGCCGGAGAGCATAACTTATCCTCTCATGTTTTCATCCGTACCTGACAGTTCATCCCACGTCCTGGCGCGAACCACGATGCGTCAGCCGAAACATGCGATGAACTCCGTCGGAGACGAAGTTCATCGGTTTGCTCTGCCCACTCAAATGTTATTTGAGTGGGGGGGCAGACGCAAACAGCGATCGAAGCGCGCATGACAGGGGCGCGGTGGAAAGAAGCTGGAAATTCCTTTCAGCTCCGCGGGGTGAACACAGTGCTTTAACTGTATGTGATTCTCGTTCAAGCGGGGACATGTTCCGGGCGGGCTGTAGGGGCGGGATAATGGGAACTATAGCACGGGATCATTGTACCATGCGGGCGGGGGGAAAGTCAAGGGGGTCAGCCCATTACCTCCGGGATGGTGACGGGGTCATCGAGGCGGGTGATATAGTCCCGGTTCACGGCGGTCACGATGTCCTCCGCCTCCAGCGCCGCCGCGAGCGTGTCCATCTCCTCCGCCGTCAGGAGGCCGGGGGTCTTTACGGCCATGGAGGAAAAGCTCTTATAAAGATAGAGAATCTCCAGTCCGTGACGCTGGGCCAGGGTGCGGGCCGCCGTCTCGTCCGTCTCCGGATCCAGCATGACGATGAGGGTATCCGCGCTGTATTCCGCGCCGTTTTCATCCGTCAGGACCGGGGTGCGCGGGCTCTCTTCCGGCTCCGGCTTTTTCTCTGCGGGAACAGGTTCCTTCACTTCGCCGCGTCTCTTCATATCGACCTCCATGCGGGTCTCGCCCGCTGGCTCTTCCGGGATCTCTTCCGGGATTTCATTCAGTCCGTCCTCCGCCGCCGGCTGCTCCCAAGCGGTCCCGGTTCCCTCCGGGGTGGCGCATCCGGCGAAAAGAGACGCGGTCAGAAGCAGGGCGGTCACGAAACCTGATACGTTTTTCACGGGCGTCCCCTCCTTTCGTTTTGTCTTTGTCCTTTAGACGATCCGGTGGAGGAAAAGGTTCCGGGGCGTGACAAGATTGCCGAAATTTTGTCTGATTTCCTGTGGAAAAAGGCCATTGCTTTCCGGGCGGATCTATGCTATACTATGTCCCGTTGCGATTATTTCCGGGGATTACGCCGGATTATTAAGAGGTAATCTCATGAAGCTGCACGGACTGCAAAAGCTGACCCTGCTGGATTTCCCGGAGCACGTGGCCTGCACGGTGTTCACGGCCGGCTGCAATCTGCGCTGTCCCTTCTGCCACAACGCCCTGCTGGTGACGGACATTCAGCAGGAGGACGCCATTCCCGAGGATGAGTTTTTCTCGTTTCTGGAGAAGCGGAAGGGCCTTCTGGAGGGCGTGGCGGTAACGGGGGGAGAGCCCCTCATGCAGCCCGATCTGGGGGACTTCCTCCGGCGGATCCGGAAAATGGGCTTCGCCGTGAAGCTGGACACCAACGGCACCCTCCCCGGCCGTCTGGCTCCCCTCCTTGCGGAAGGGCTTGTGGATTACGTCGCCATGGACGTGAAGAATGTACCGGAAAAATACGCCGGAACCGTAGGGCTGCCCCGGTTCGACACGGCGCCCGTCCGGGAGAGCATGGCCCTTCTGCGCGCCTCCGGCATTCCCCACGAATACCGCACCACGCTGGTGAGGGAATTCCACACGGAGGAGGACATCGCCTCCATCGCGCGGTGGCTGCGGGACGAGGGGGCGGAGCGGTATTTCCTCCAGGCCTTCCGGGACAGCGGCGGGCTTATTGGAGAAAATCTCCATCCGGTGCCCCGGGACGAAATGTTCCGGATGCGGGACCGGGCCGCCGCCATACTGCCGAAAACCGTTCTCCGGGGCGTGGACTGAGAGATCGGGAATCCGCGCATTTTCCGGGTTTCTCCATACATACAGCGGGTTGTCTCCGTCAATAACACAAAATGTTGTGTTTTGATCTTGACAACCCCTATATTTTGTGTTATACTGTCTCCGCTGCCCGTTGGCAGAAGCTTCCGTTTCCGGAACATTCCGGAGCGGATTTTCAACGCCGGCAGCGTCCACCACAATGAATCTGACGAGAGGAATCACCATGTACAAAGTTGAAAAACGGGACGGCAAGATCGTTGCCTTCAACCTCGACAAGATAAAGACCGCCATCGTCTCCGCCTTTGAGGCCTGCGAAAAGCAGTACCACCCGGACACCATCGACTTTCTGGTGCTCAAGGTCACGGCCGATTTCGAGCCCAAGATCGAGAACGGCATCGTAAACGTGGAAAAGATCCAGGACAGCGTGGAGTCCGTCCTGATCAAGGCCGGGTACGACGACGTGGCCAAGGCCTACATCCTCTACCGCCGCCAGCACGCCATGCTCCGGGACGTGTCCAACACCTTCCTGGACTACAAGGACACCGTCGACAAGTATCTGAAGATCAACGACTGGCGCGTGAAGGAAAACTCCACCGTCACCTACTCCGTGGGCGGCCTGATCCTCTCCAACTCCGGCGCCATCACCGCCAACTACTGGCTCTCGGAGGTCTATGACGAGGAGATCGCCGAGGCCCACCGCTCCGCCGCCATTCATCTGCACGACCTCTCCATGCTGACGGGCTACTGCGCGGGCTGGTCCCTGAAGCAGCTGATCCAGGAGGGTCTCGGCGGGGTGACCGGCAAGATCACCTCCAAGCCCGCCTCCCACCTCTCCAGCCTCTGCAACCAGATGGTAAACTTTTTGGGCATCATGCAGAACGAATGGGCAGGCGCGCAGGCCTTCTCCTCCTTCGACACCTACCTGGCTCCCTTCGTGAAGGTCGACAATCTGACCTACAAGGAAGTCAAGCAGTGCGTGGAGTCCTTCATCTTCGGCGTCAACACCCCCTCCCGCTGGGGCACGCAGGCTCCCTTCTCCAACATCACCCTGGACTGGGTGGTGCCCGCCGACCTGGCCGAGCTGAACTGCATCGTAGGCGGCCGGGAAATGGACTTCAAGTACAAGGACTGCCAGCGGGAAATGGACATGGTGAACAAGGCCTTCATCGAGATCATGATCGAGGGCGACGCCAACGGACGCGGGTTCCAGTACCCCATCCCCACCTACTCCATCACCAAGGACTTCGACTGGAGCGAGACCGAGAACAACCGGCTGCTCTTCGAGATGGCTGCCAAGTACGGCACGCCCTACTTCTCCAACTACGTCAACAGCGACATGGAGCCCTCCGATGTGCGGTCCATGTGCTGCCGCCTGCGTCTCGACCTCCGCGAGCTGAGAAAGAAGACCGGCGGCTTCTTCGGGTCCGGCGAGTCCACCGGCTCCATCGGCGTGGTCACCATCAACATGCCCCGCATCGCCTACCTCTCCGAGACCCCGGAGGAGTTCTACGACCGGCTCGACAAGCTGATGGACATCTCCGCCCGGTCCCTCAAGATCAAGCGCACCGTCATCACCAACCTGATGGAGAACGGTCTCTATCCCTACACGAAGCGGTATCTCGGCACCTTTGAGAACCACTTCTCCACCCTGGGCCTGGTGGGCATGAACGAGGCGGGCCTCAACGCGAAGTGGCTCCGGGCCGACATGTCCCACAAGGAGACCCAGCAGTTCACCATCGACGTGCTGAACCACATGCGGAACCGCCTCTCCGACTATCAGGAGCAGTACGGCGACCTCTACAACCTGGAGGCCAC
>CACWLT010000097.1 GCA_902761695.1 uncultured Ruminococcus sp. | reverse complement strand
GGCGGTCTCTTCGGCCCGGACGACCCCGTCACCCGGGAGCAGGCGGCGGCCATGATCTACCGGTACGCCCAGTCCCTTGACAAGGGCTTCTCCGGCATGTGGATGTTCCTGCTCGACGCCCCCGACGCGGCGGATATTTCCGGCTACGCGGACGAGGCGATGCACTGGATCGTAATGAACGAGATCTTCGCGGACGCGGAAAACGGCGTGAAGCCGCAGGCCGCGCTGAAGGACTATGAGCTCGTGCCGCTACTTTCCCGCCTTCCGAAGGCCCTCGGCATGGACAAGGTCTGGTATGCCTTCGCGGACACCGGTCTTGCCGCGGCGTTCGATTCCGACATGACGGCGGCGGAGCTGGCGGAGGTCTTCGAGACCAAATACATCGGCCTGGGTTCCTCCGTGTACGTCAATTTCGGCGTGTCCCGCACCCTCGACGTGACGGACATGGATTCGCTCAAGGCGTTTGTTGAGAAGAGCACGCTCGAGGACACGGAGATCGTCGACAGAGGCAGCGGCGTACGGTACGCGAAGGCCGTGGCGCAGGACGGGACGCTCATGCTGTTCGCCGTGGGTTCCGACGGAAACGTCTACTACTTCCTGGCCGGCGATAACGAGGGGGAGAACCCCGCCGCCGCAAAGGCCGCCATCGAGGATATCGAAGCCTCCGTCTGCCACTTCCTCGACGTTCCCGCAGGCGCGCCGAAGATTGTCGTGACGGCGAAGTGGAGCACCCCGGATTACAAAGTCCTGGTCAACAAGCAGAACGAGCTGCCCGCGGACTGGGAGGCCCATCTCGATCTGGTTTCCACGACGAACTCCCTGGGCGATCCCGTGGACGTGGAGCGGAATGCCTACCGTGCGTATCTCTCCATGAAGGACGCGCTGGAGGCGGAGGGCGTGAAGGTCGATCTGGATTCCGCCTACCGCAGCGTCAGCGAACAGCAGCGGATCATGGACGACTTCACCGAGACCTACGGCGCGGATTACGCGGCCAAGACCGTGGCAAAGCCCGGCTTCTCCGAGCATCAAACCGGCCTGGCGCTCGACCTCTGCCTCAACATCGACGGCGAGGACGTGTACTGCAACGAGGATATGATCAAATATCCCGAGGTCTGGGCGAAGATCCACGCGAAGCTGGCCGACTACGGGTTCATCCTCCGCTATCCGGAAGGGATGGAGCACGTCACCGGCTACGGCTACGAGCCCTGGCACATCCGCTATGTCGGTTCGGCTGAGCTGGCCCATGAGATCGAAGCCTCCGGCAAGACCCTCGAAGGATTCCTCGGCGCGGCGGTCGACACGGTCGTCGTTCCCGAGCTGGGCGAATCGGCCCTCTATACCGCCGAAGAGCTGACTGAGGCCGCCGTACAGGTCAAGTGCCGGTTCGCGTTCTGGAAGGGCTGCGAGCTCCACTCCCTGCGCTACGCCGGTGACGAGTGCAATTCCGAAGAGAACCTCAAATGGGCGAATGAGATCAACCCGGACGCAGGCTACACCCAGGTGGCGGAGTTCATCACCGATTTCCACTCCCCCGTGGAAGCCTATGGCGCGTGGGAAGAAGACCGCGAATACACCGACTACCAGTGGTGGCTCGGCCGGACCGATGACTGCGGCTGGGACCTCTTCAGCTGGGGATATTGATGGACCGCATCCCGAAATAAAACTGCCCCGCAGAGCCTGCCAACCGGGTTCTGCGGGGACTTTTTCGCTTGCCGAACCGTTTTTCCGTTATTCCAGCGCGTTCGACGTGATGAAATCCACGCCCCAGGAAATCAGCTCCTCCGCCCTGACGGGATCGTCCACCGTCCAGCAGTTGACGCGGATCCCTCTTTCGTGACAGGCCCTGATCCGTTCACGCGTCAGGCTGTTCCACTCGATATCGAGGTCCATCCCCCGCGCTTCCAGCATGGCGGGTAAATCGTCGCTCCACCAGCCGGTGAGGAACTGCGCCGCCTGCTCCGGTCTCAGCCGTCGGACAAGATCGAGGTTGTTCATGTCGAAGGAAATGAACACCGTGCTCCCGAGGTATCCGTCGAAGATCCCGATGAGCCG
Source organism: uncultured Ruminococcus sp. (assembly GCA_902761695.1). Classification (GTDB taxonomy): domain Bacteria; phylum Bacillota; class Clostridia; order Oscillospirales; family CAG-272; genus UMGS1696. The sequence goes on along the minus strand of CACWLT010000097.1, from coordinate 9,586 downwards.
CTCCATTTCCTCCGGCGTGAATCCGGACACCAGCTCCGGCACGCAGACCTTGCCGTATTTCTCGCAGATCTTCCGGTATTCCCACGGGGTGCATAGGCAGAGCTCGGCCCGGTCGCTCTTTCCGTCCAAATCCTTCAGCCGGAGGGCGCGGAGTTCGTCACATTTCTCACGGGAATGCGGGAGGATTTGAAGCGCGCCGTCGAGCAGGGGCATAATTTCAGCGCGGCCTACCGGGACTCAATCTCCCTCAGCCTGATGGTGCGGCAGGCGGTGACTTTCCTCCCGGAGGCCATGCGGATTTTCTCAAAGACCGCGCCGGAGGTTCAGATCACGCCGGTCTTTCAGTACGAGGGCGGCGTCGAAGCGTTTCTGAGAAATGAGGTCGATCTTTTGTTCGCCCTGCGGGAGCAGACAAAGCAGATCCCGGGGATCACGGTCTATGACCTCTTCGAGAGCCGGGTCTACCTGATCGCCGACCGGAACGATCCCCTGGCAAAGAAGGATCTCGTGCGGGAGGAAGACCTTTACGGTCGGACGCTGATGGTCGGAGGCGGATCCCCGGCGGCCCTCAGGGCGGTCCAGCACCGGCTGATCGGCACAGGAAAACTCCGCTATTTCAACAGCCCGGACCACGATTCCACCCTCGTGAACGTGGCGGTGGGACGGGGAATCTGTCTCGCGCCGGGTTTCCTGAACGACCACAGCGGCCAGTTCGCGTGGATCCCCTTCGACTGCCCCCAGACCTTCTCCTGCGTCCTCTGCGCCCATCAGGCAGACAAAAGGCCGAGCGTCGCCGTGTTCGCAGGGATTTTACAAAAACTCTACCGCGAGGCTGTGGCGTTCCCGCTATGAGACTGGATCCCCTCCACCCGCGCCACAGCCGCGATAAACCGCTTCACCGACGGGGACGGATCGTTCGCGATCATGAGGCCGTAAGGAACGGTAAATTCCCGCTCCATGTCGAGGGGGATCGTTTTGAGTCCGGGATGGATGTCCGTGTAGACCGGCTGGGTGATGAGAATATAGGTGGTCATTTCGCACAGGGTGAAGGTGTCCACGCCGTAATACGCCGATTCCGTGACCTGCTCCGCCTGGAGTATCAGGAGGAAGGAAGGTTTGTGGATCTGCCGACGCAGGCGGTGGTGAGCCGGGATTTTCCCGCCAGTCTGTGATTTCGCGCCATGGCGCAGCAGACGGGCGTGCGGGAGAGCTCGAGGAACCGGCAGGAATCCGCCCACGCCGTCGCGTAAATCCCCTCGAAGAGATCGAAGTCCCGGCCCAGCTTCGAGAAGACGTTGTCCCGGCTGTCGTACTCCCGCATGGGGACGATCTCGATTTTCAGCTCCGGGCAGTATTCGCTGACTTTGGTCCAGAGGTCCGGCAGCATCCGGCATTTATACAGAAGGCTCGTTCCGATCCGGACGGCGGTGTCTCCGCTTTCCGCGATCCGGCGGGCTTTTTTCACGGCGTCGTCGGCAAGGCGGAGCAGGGTCTTCGCGTCCTCGTACAGGGACCTCCCGGCAGGCGTCAGCTTCACGCCCCGGTTGGAGCGCTCGAACACCCGGAATCCGAGGGAATCTTCCAGAAGATTGATCTGCTGCACCACCGCCGGGGTGGAGATATACAGGGCGTCTGCGGCCTTACTAAAACTCCCGGCGTCCGCGGTTTTCACGAAGGTTTCAAGCTGACGGCTGATCATGGGATCCTCCCGCGTAAAGTTTTGACTTTATGCCATGATAACATATTTGTTCTTCCCATGCAAGGGGAAATCTGTTAAAATAAGGGCGGAACGAAAAAAAGAAATCAAAACACGGAGGTTCACCATGAATCAGACCTTTATCACCTTAAACGACGGAACGAAGATCCCGCAGTTCGGCCTTGGCGTCTATCAGATCCCGGCGGGGGAGGAGACGGAAAAGGCCGTCCGCGAAGCACTCAAAATGGGCGTTCGCCACATCGACACCGCCCATGCCTATCAGAACGAGCGGAGCGTGGGCTCGGCGGTACGCCAGGCGGTAAGAGAAAGCGGCATCCCGCGGGAGGAGATCTGGATCACCACCAAGCTCTGGCCCAGCGAATACGGAGAGGGTAAGACCGCGGAAGCCATCGACAAAGCCCTCGCCCGCCTCGGAACGGACTACATTGACCTGCTCCTGCTCCATCAGCAGTTCGGCGACTATCTCGGCGCGTGGAAGGATATGGAAAAAGCCGTGGCCGCAGGGAAGGTCCGCTCCATCGGCATCAGCAACTTTGAATCCGAACGGCTGGAAGAGCTTTGCGAGGCGGCGAGTGTCAAGCCCTCGGTTTTGCAGGTGGAATGCCATCCGTACTATCATCAGAACGCCCTCAAAGCCCGGATCGAGAAGTACGGCACCGTGATCGAGAGCTGGTATCCCATCGGCCACGGAGATCCGGGTCTCATTTCCGAGCCGCTGTTCACCGAACTGGGGAAGAAGTACGGCAAGACCAATGTGCAGATCATCCTCCGCTGGCACATTCAGGAAGGGACGATCCTCTTCCCGAAGACCACCAACCCCGTTCACATGAAAGAAAACTTCGACATCTTCGACTTCTCCCTGACGGAGGACGAGATGAGAAGGATCCGCGCCCTCGACTGCGGGAAGCGGTTCTTCAATATGTCCCTCGCCGATCAGGAGAAGTTCCTTGGCGGATGGGCGCCGGCGGACTGATGAAAAGAAAAAAGATCCCGGCGGTTCTCTGCGCGGTCCTTCTGCTCTCTGCGTCATGCGGGGAGCGGGAAGAAGCGCCGGAAGCGTTGAAAGAACAGATTGAGACAGCGGAACAGTCACAGGAGAACGACGACATGAAGACCTATACCTTCCCCGAATTCCCGAACGTCACCGTCACGGGACTGGACCCGGACAGCCTCGGCGAGGCGGAAAAAGCCGTCCTGTATGCCCAGGCGCGGTACTGCGAGGCCATGACGGAGGCGGACATCGATACCCTGCGCGCGCTGACAGACGAGGGCAAGACCTACACCCACATGAGCGAGCTGACCCAGAGCCGGGAGGAGTACTTCGCCGATATCGCGGACGGGAGCCTGACCTATTATTCCATCGGCATGGAGAACCCGGTCGTGGCGGTGGACGGAGAGCGGGCAGAGGTGACCTATACCGCCGCGCTGAACGCCAACGCCTATGGGGCGCGGGGAACCTTCCGCATGAAGGGGACGCATATCTGGGAGAAGCGGGACGAAAGCTGGATTTCAGTGGATCGGACCCGGAGAACGGGCTGAGGGCTGCCGCACCGGACATTGCCCCAAAGCCGTATATGCCCATAGGAAAGCTGTCTCCCTTGAAATCCCCCGCCGAGTATCCGGGGGATTTTTCCAATTCAATCAGACCTCCCTCCAATCCTTTCTGCTTGCATCATCCGCAATAATCTGCTATAATAATCTCAACCGATCCAATCACACCGGAGGGAATCATGGAGCTTCTCATCGCAGAACGGGTGCGGGAAAACCGGAAGCGGCTCGGGCTTACGCAGGAAGAGCTGGCCGGGCGGCTCGGCGTGTCCCCGCAGACCGTGTCCTATTGGGAGAACGGCGGCTATCCCGACATCACGATGCTCCCCATCATCGCGAACCACTTCGGAATCACAGTGGACGCGCTCATGGGCAACGACGCCGAACGGATCCGTGAGGACATCGACGCGTTTTGGGGCCGCTCGAAGGTGATTTCCTCCGTCGAGGAGAGCTTCGATGAGGCGCGGGCCTATTACGCGAAATACCCGCAGGAGCGGATCATCCAGAGCATCTTTCTGCAAAGATTCGAAAACCTTCCCCCCGAGTTGCGCAATAACCACCGGGAACTCGCGCGTCAGGTCGCCGGGAAGATCCTCTCCGATCCGTGGGCGTCTCCATCCGACAGAGGGACGGCGATCTCCTCCATGGCGCGGACAACGGAGGGGGAGGAGCGGCAGAGGTGGCTGGCGCTTCTGACGGACTCTGAGACATACCGGAAAACCTATACGGAATACAGCATTGTGCTGCAGGAGCGGGGTCCCGAAGCGGCGCACCCGTATCTCGGCGTGGACCGCATTCTCGGATTCCGGCGCGCCCTGTTCTCGGATATCGGTTACGGGGTGAATCCGTCTGAGGAAACGGTCCGAAAAGCGCGGTTCTTTATAGGAATCCTTACATCCTTCGGTGAAGGCGCGATCCCGGATGGATGGCTATCGGGCGCGGGCGGACTGTATACGGACCTTGCCTTCGCGCTCTTCCGGCTGGATCGGGAAGAAGAAGGGTATGACGCCCTCCGGTCTGCGCTGGACTGCTTCTCCCGGTTTGCGGCAAATCCGCCGGACGCATGGCTCGACGTCGGCGCGCCCTTCCTCTTTCGCGGCGTGAAGGTCGGAATCAGAGCATGGGATTTCCTGTTCCCGGACGGCACAACCTACCGCACGGACAGTTTCGCGTCCTGCCCGAAGCCGATAAGCCTCGTGATCCGAATGAGAGTTCCCCTCGCGTCCACCACGGAACTGCGCCGGGAGCCGGAATACCGCCGCATCCTCAGCGAAGCGGAAAAACTCATACCGGAGAAGATCCGGATCGAACTTGCAAAGGAGGGGACGCTGTGAGAATATCGACGCTTGCCCGCGCTCTGTCCGATTCCCTGGCGCGGGTCATCTGCGGCACGGAGGATAAAATCGCCCTCGTCCTCGCCGCCTTTTTCGCGGGCGGGCATGTTCTGCTGGAAGACGCGCCGGGGACGGGGAAAAGCACCCTCGCCAAAGCCCTGGCCCGGTCGGTGGACTGCTCCTTCCGCCGCATTCAGTTCACGCCCGACCTTCTCCCGGCGGACGTTACGGGGCTGAACGTCTGGGATCCGGCGTCGCGGTCCTTTGTCTTCCGGCCCGGCCCGGTGTTCTGCTCGGTCTTGCTTGCCGACGAGATCAACCGCGCGGCGCCGAGAACACAGTCCGCCCTGCTGGAATGCATGGGTGAAAATCAGGTCACGGTGGACGGGGTGAGCTATCCCATGGCGGAGCCGTTTTTCGTCATTGCCACGGAGAATCCGGTGGAAGCGAAGGGGACCTTCCCCCTGCCCGAAGCCCAGCTCGACCGGTTTATGATCCGTCTCTCCCTTGGCTATCCGGACAAGGCGGCGGAAGCGGACATGGCGCGGCTCTGGCTCCGGGGCTCGGACACGCCGCTGGACGGGTTGACCTCGGTATGCGCGGCGGAAGATGTTCTCGCGGCCCGGCGGGAGGTGGAGGCCGTCGCTGTCTCGCCGAAGGTCACGGACTATGTTGTCGCCATCACATCCGCCACCCGGGACGACGCCGCCCTCCGGCTGGGAGTCAGTCCCCGCGGAACGCTCCACCTTCTCAGAATGTCCCAGGCCATAGCCTCCATGGACGGGCGGAATTACGTGCTCCCGGATGACGTGAAGCGGGCGGCGGTGCCGGTTCTTGCGCATAGAATATTATCCTCGGCGCAGAACCGCCTCAAGCTCTCCCGGAGCGCGCCGGAGATCATTGAAAGAATTGTTGCTTCGATTCCCTCTCCGGTGGACTGACATGACGGCGGAGCTGGTGATTTTTCTCCTGTCTCTTGCATTGTCCGGGGTACTCGCGGCGATGCTTCTGCGCTCGGTGGTGAACACCGCCCTCAAAACCCGGCTCACCTGCCGTCTGTTCCTCGACAAAGACACCACGACGGACACTGATCTCATGGAAGGCGAAGGGTTCTATCTGAACGCGGAGCTTGCCAATACCTCTGTCGTACCGCACCCGCGCGTGGAGCTCCGCTTGAACCTGCCGGCTATGACGGGGGGACTGCGGTTCGGGGACACGGGGACGGCAAACCGAACGGCCATCCTCGCGATCCCGGCAAGCTCGACCGTCCGGCGGCGGTTCTGGGTTCAGGCTGTCCGACGCGGGGCATACACGATCGATTACGCGGTGCTGGTGCGGAAGGGGAGCATTATGCTGGACCTCGTTTCGTTCCGGCTGCCCGTTCCTGTCGGGCATTTTAATTCCGTGACGGTCTATCCCGCTGTGATGGACCTGAACGAACACTTCACCACCGCGCCGTACACCACGGGGGACGTGGAGGTGCGCCGCTCGCCCGTCCCGGATCCCCTCGACTTCATCGGCATCCTCCCCTATCGAAACGAGCCGCTTTCCCGGATCAACTGGAAGAAATCCGCGGCTGCCGGGGAGTGGATGGCGAACGAAAACGGGTTCACCGAAGAAAGGGATCTGACAATCCTCCTGAATCTGCAATCCCGGGCGTATGAGCGGTACGATTCCGTCACCGAGGGGATCAGCTCGACGGAGCTCACGGAGCTGGGCATTTCCGTCGCCGCGTCCCTGATCGACGAAATCTCCGCCTATGAGGTCCCGGTGCGCGTGCTGTTCAACGGTTCGTCGGACACCTTCTGCCGGACGGAGGCCATCGGGGAACACAGAATCACCGTTTCGGACGACGCGTCCTGCCTTCCGGACTATCACAACCTCATGCGGATGCTGGCGCGGATCTCTGGCGGCGTCACGATCCCTGCGCACAAGCTGTTCTACGCGGTCGCCGGGGAGCCGGATCGGTTTATCGCCGGAGGAAATCTTGTCGTCGTGTCGCCCTACTTCGATTCCGTGATGCGCGATATCTGCCGCTCCGTGCAGGCTATCGGGATCGAGGTCGTCTTCTGGATCACCTCGTCGTTCAGCGACACGGACGGGATCCCCGAGGACGTTCCGCTCTTTTACAGAACCTATCGGGAGGAGGCGAAGGAATGAAAACAAAGCTCGCGTATCCGATGTTCTTCGCCGGGGCCGCGCTCCTATTTCTGCCCTTTGTGTTCCTTCCGCTGAACGCCCTCTGGCTGATTGTAAAATCCTTTATCTGGTTCGGCGCGGGGAAAGGCCGGGAGGAGTATGACGCGGAGGTTTGGGATCGGACGCCGCTTGCAGGGTTGAGTATCGTTTTTTTGGTCCTCGCTGTCTTTCTTCTGATCGGTCTCTTTGTATTCAGCCGGTCTCCCGGGGGAAAGCGGTTTCTCGCGGAGTCGTCGGGGATCGCAGACTGGCTGGCACAGCATGTTTTCCTCGGCCTGACGGTCTTCTTTCAGTTTCTCGCCATGCTGTTCGGTTTCTCCTACCGGAAGGAGGACAAAAATCGGACGCCGGAGGAGCAGACCTTCCGGGCGACGCAGGATGCCGCGATCCGGGACTATGAATTCGACGAGCGGCTCCCGGACGATTACGGGCAGTTCCTGCGCCGCTTGTCCCGGATCCGGCCGGAGGACCGAAAAATCGGGTATGCATACCGCACCCTCTGCCGCCTGTACAAAAGGGCCGCGCCGGAAATCTCCGCATCGGACACCCCCCGCGAGGTCCAGCGAAAGGCGGAACGGACAGCGCGTTTTTCACCGTCCGATCTCGAATCCGCCCGGAGGATCATCGAGCGGGTGAAGTTTGAGGCGGCGGCGTCAGGGGAAAACGAAAAATCCGGCATGCTTTCTGAGCTGTGCCGGAGTGTGAGGATCCTTCTATGAAACGGTTTACACGGTATATACAGTATACCGGAAAAAAAGAGGACGTTTACCCCCTTGTTCTTGCGTTCGTCGGCGCGATTCTCGGCTGGGCGGCGGTGAAGACAAGGGACCTCGAAGGGACGCTGGCGCTGGTGAAGTGGGGGCTGGTGCTCGGGTTCATCGCCGTCGCCGTCACGCTGGTCCCGCTGCTTCTCGCGCGGCTTCTGTGGGACAGGAAATCCCGGAGCGGTACGACCGCGTATTTCATCCAGACAAAACCGGCCCGAAGGCTGACGGAGATTCCCAATCTGTCGCCGGTTTACGCCCCCTTCGCAGAGTTCCGCCTGCTCTTCCCGGAAGGGACCGGGGAAACGCCGCCGCCCGAGGAATTTGTCACGGCTTATGACGCCTCCCTCGGGAAGCTCCTGAAAACGGACGGAATCCCTTATTACACCGACGATCCAGCGGTTATAGCTTATCGAGCGGAGCTGTTCCGGGAGCTTCGCGGGAAACCGGCATTACTGGGCATTCTGTGCCGGTTCGCGGAGGATTATCCGGCTGATTCCTCCGGCGAACCGCTGTGGAAGTCCCTTTCGGACTGCAAAGCCCGTCACGACGAGGTGAAAGCCCTCCGGAACGCGCTGAACAAGGCCGGTCCGCAGTCCGCCGCCCTCCGGGCACTCCGGAATCACCTGAACGAAGCGGCGGGATCGAAAGCCGGACAAGCCGAAGAGGAAACATTCGCTGCCCTGCCGGAAGATCTCTTTTCCGTCAAGAGCGTCACCCTCGTCGTGAATCTCGACAGCGGCGGTCACGCGCATGAGGCCGGGATTGTCGCCCTCCACGGAGAGCCGTTCGATGACAGTGCAGCCGTCCCGCTTGTCCATCCCGACCGGGAGCGGTACGATCTGACGGTGGCGTTCAACCGGGAGCTGATGAGCTGCGTGGATCGGGTGCTGGCGGAGGAGCTGCGGCGGCTGGAAGTCGATCTCGACGCGCTTCGCCGGACGGCAGTTTCCGGCACACTCGCGCGGGAGATCCGGTTTGCGGCGGAAATTGCGGAGAAGGTGCACGGGGGGCCGTCCGATCCGCAGATCATGCGGACCATCCGGTGTTGGGGCGATACGGTCACGGAAACCGGAGGAATTCCGGGAAGAAGGAAGATGTGATCAGGCGGGCGAGCGGATGAAGGCAGGGGCGGCGGAGCAGAAGGTTTACGCATCCGGAAGCTCGCGCAGAGAGGACAAGATCGGCTTTCCTTCCCTGCGCGCATAAACGATCAGATCGGCGTTGGCGCGGTTATAGTCTCCCACCGGGCACCCGCAGTCGATCACGAAATCCGCGCGCCCGATGATCTCCCGCGCCTCGCTGATTTCCTTTTCGCCGATCGGCATATAGGCGGCGGAGGTGACGACCTTTTCCGCAAGGGGTGACGCGGCCGCCATGTCCAGATCGTTTTCCGGTAAAATGCCCGCCGCAAAGGGAATGCCGCGTTTCTGCAGGGCGCGGTAAAACGGGATCCCGCAGCCGCACCCGCCCACCGCGAAGCCCCGGATCCTGCCGCGCGGGGCCGCAAGCTCCGTGCTGCCGAGCAGGGTGTTGAAGGTGCCGTTTTCGATTCCGTAGAGCGCGGCGATCATATCATCGGAAAAGATCTCGTCCGGCGTGCCGTATGCGGCGATCCGGTCGCCCTTGACGCAGACGATCCGGTCGGAAACGCGCTCGGCGAGATCAATCTCGTGCAGACTCATCACCACGGAGATGCCCTGATGCTTTGCCATATCGGACAGGATCCCGAGCAGTTCGATCTTATGCCGTATGTCGAGAAATGAGGTCGGCTCGTCCAGCACGATGATCTCCGGTTCCTGGCAGATGGCTCTGGCCAGCAATATCCGCTGATACTGACCGTCGCTGATTGCGGTGACGTCCTGATCGGCGATATCCGACGCGTGAACGCGGGCAAGCGAGCGCTCCACGACCTCCTTGTCGTGCGCAGTCAGCAGACCGAAGCTGCCGGTGTACGGATAGCGCCCGGCGGCAACCATCTCCCGGCAGGTCATGAGTTCGGGGCGTACCCGCTCGGTGAGGAC
>CACWLT010000096.1 GCA_902761695.1 uncultured Ruminococcus sp. | reverse complement strand
GGGACGCAGGGAGATCCAGAAGGACCCCTTCTCCCCCGTCTCAAAGGCAAACCACGCGTTGTACTGCTTCATCAGATAATCCTGGGGATTGCGCTTGGACCGCTGCTGGTCGAACCGGTAATCGGGCATGGCGGAGAGAACCTTGAACAGTTCCCCGGATTTGACCCGTCCGTTGTGGGCGGCAATCTGCTCCGTCACGGCCTTCCGGATGATCTCCATCCTCTCCCGGTGGCTGGGGGCGATCTTCTGCTCCGCAGGGGCCGCCTTTTTTGCGTCGGATGGCTGGATCTCCTCCGGGACGGGCTGTTTGTCCTCCGTGTCGGGCTTCGGTTCAGGCTTTGGTGCCTTGTCCGCGGGGGCTTCCTTCTTCCCGGCGGGCTCCGGTTTCGGTTCGGCCTTCCGGGATTTGTCCGGGGCGGGGGCTTCCTTCTTAACATCCGGCTCCGGCTTCGCGCCTGATTTCTGCGATTTGCCGGACGCCGGGGGTTCCTTTTTGCTCTCCTGCTCTCTGTTCTTCTCGGCCTTGCTCTCGGACGGTGTGGTCTGGGCGGCGGCGCGTTTTCCCGGGGCCGAGGTCTGCACGGACGATTCCGCCGTCAGCTCTACGTATTGCGAGCAGGCTTTTGGCCACATGGGATTGGTGTTCTTCGGCTCGCCCATGCCGATGACCTCGATGCCGGCGGAGCGGAGATGGACCGCCAGGGGAGAGAAATCCGAATCGGAGGACACGATGATCACCTTGTCGCAGCGGGAGGGGCGTCCGTTCTCCGGGGAGGCGTACCGCGCCTCGGCCAGAATCTCCATGGCCCCGATGACCAGGGCGATGTCCGAGCTGTTCTTGAAGCGGTTCGGACGCAGGGTGAAATTGGTGTGGATGGTGTATTTGAGAATGGGTTCCGACCACGCGTTCAGCGCGATGCCGGAGCCGTAGATTTCACGGATCGTCAGCGTTCCGAGGGATTCTGCGAAGGAGAAGATTTTTTCCGCAAACAGCGGATCGATGTTTTCGCCGTCAATGAGGACCGCGATTTTGTCGGACATATATATTCCTTTCTGAGCAGATGCTCATGTCTGTCGTATACCGCAAAGGCCGATCTGTTTTTCCGCCGCCCGTTTTTTCCCGGTTCAGGCAGATATCGGTCTTTCTGTATAGTATACCCTATTCCGGCGGGATATGCAAGAAGGAATCTGTGTGCAATCTGTTAATTACGACGGATTTGTACAGGCTGAACGGCTCGGCGGCTGTATGCCTTCTCATACAAAAAAAGCTCAGATTTTCGTAAAAAAACGGTTGCGCGAGAGGGGATTCTTTGGTACAATCAGGGGTAAGGGACGACGGATGCGTTGTCCGGCCGCCCGATGAATTTCAGGATCAAAGGAGTGTTCATCATGAAAAGGTATACGATAAACCCTGTTTTCCGCGCCGATCCCAGGTTCGCGGGATGCGCCGCCGTGTTCTGCGCCTACGCGAAGGAAGCCCTGGGGCTTGACTGGACCGAGGGGGACGGCGGTCTGACGCTCACTGCCGACGAATCCTGCGGAGCGGAGGAATACCGGTTGAAGATCGGTCCGGACGGGGCCTCCCTCGCGGCTCAGGCGGAGAAGGGCATGCACAACGGACTGGCGGACCTTCTTTCCCGCATGAGCCGGGAAGGGGAAGCGATCATCGCGGAGGAGGCGGATCTGACGGACGCGCCGGACTGCTCTTATCGCGGGCTCATGGTGGACTTGGCCCGTCAGTGGCATCCCCTGTCCTATGTTCTCTCCTATATCGATCTCTGCTGGAAGAACCGCGCCTCCCATCTTCAGCTCCATTTCACGGATTTCCAGTCCTTCACCCTGCCCGTGAAGTCCTATCCGAAGCTCTCCACCGAGGGGCGCACCTACACCCGGGAGGAGATCGGGGTCATGGTGGACTACGCCGCTGCCCGGGGGATAACCCTGGTTCCCGAGGTGGACGTTCCGGGTCACACCGCGCTGCCTGCCTGCCCGGAGGTGTTTGAAGCTCTCCGCGCCCTGTTCGGCGAAGTGGCGGAGATGTTCCCCCATTCCCCCTGGATCCACATCGGCGGAGACGAGGCCAGCATCGGCGCGTGGGAGAACTGCCCCCGGACGCAGGCTTACATGAAGGAAAACGGCATCGCGGACATCCATGAAATGTACGCCGAATACATCCGGGTGCTGACGGAGATGATCTTTGCCCTGGGCCGGACACCCGTGGTCTGGGAGGGCTTCGGGAAGGAATACAACGACCGCATCGACCGGCGGACCATCGTGATCGCCTGGGAATCCTACTATCAGCCCGCCTACGATCTGGCCGCCGCCGGATTCACGCTCATCAACTGCTCCTGGAAGCCCCTGTACATCGTCACGCCCCGGACGTTCTGGTCCCCGGAGGAGATCGCCGCCCACGATCCCTGGAAGTGGGATCACTGGTGGCAGAAGTCCGTGGCCTATCCGGATGGGTATCGGATCGACAGGAAATACCCCGTGCTGGGCTGTCAGATCTGCGCCTGGGGCGACGCCATCGCGGGCTGGGAGAACTGGGAGGACGGAATCCGGCAGGAGCGGGATCTGGTGGCCGAGCGCATGCCCGCCCCCTGCGGAAAGCTCTGGCATCTGGGATTCTGAAGCAAAATCATAACGGAAAGGGGGCAGCGGAACTGTGGATGCGATCTATGAACCGGCCAGACAGATCCCGGTAATCCGGGAGGCGGACGTCTGCGTTCTGGGCGGGAGCTGTACCGGCGTTTTCGCGGCGATCCGGGCGGCAAGGCTCGGCATGAAGGTCCTGCTGATCGAGAAGGAGGGGATGCTGGGCGGCGCGGCCGTCGGGGGGCTTATCAACATCTGGCACACCCTCATGGATACGGAGAACCGGGAGCAGGTCATCGCCGGGCTGACGGAAGAGGTGATCTCCCTTCTGAAGGCCCGCCGCGCCCTGACGGTGCAGAACAACCGCAGCTCCACCTACAATTTCAACCCCATGGAGCTGACCATCCTTCTGGACGAGCTGATCCGGGAAAACGGCGTCGACCTGATGCTGCACACCGCTTACGCGTCCGCTGCGGCGGAGGGGGAGCGGGTAAAGGCGGTCATTGTGGAGAACAAGGACGGGCGCGGGGCGGTGAAGGCCTCCTTCTTCATCGACGCCACGGGGGACGCTCTTGTCGCACGGGATCTCGGCCTGCCCCTCTATGTCCACGACTACATCCAGCCGCCGACGCCGGTTTTCCACCTGCAGGGGAACCTGCACGGCGTGGATGTGGACGGGCTGATCCGGGCGCACGGGGCGGAGTTCGGTCTGCCGGACGACTGGGGCTGGAGCACCCATGTGGCGGGGCTGGAGGGAATCTCCATGCGGGCGGACCAGCATATCTTCGGCCTGCGCTGCGACCGGGCGGACGATCTTACCCGGGCGGAGGTGGAGGGGCGGCGGCTTGTGCGGGGGCTTGTCTCCCTGCTGCAGGCATACGGACGGTCCGATACGCATTACGCTATCTCCAATCTTTGCTCGTCCCTGGGCATCCGGGAGACCGTCCATGTCCGCACCCGCTTCCGCGCGGAGGAGTTTGCCCTGCTCACCGGGCAGAGGTATGACGATCCTATCCTGAACGGCACCTATCCCGTGGACGTGCATCATCCCGACGACGGAGGCATTTCCTTCAAATATCTGGACGGCACCCGGACCACCATATGGGGGAAGGGGACCCGCACGGAAACCGGGAACTGGCGGGAGGAGGCCGGACTTTCGGGACCTCCCGCGGCGTACTATCAGGTCCCCTTTTCCATCCTTGTGGGGGAACGGTACGGCAATTTCGCCGCCGCCGGACGGATGGTCAACGCGGACACCGGGGCCTACGGCGCGCTGCGGGTCATGGTCAACCTGAATCAGCTGGGGGAGGCGGCGGGCGTCGCGGCGGCCCTCTGCCTGGAGCGCGGGGAGACCATGCAGACGCTGGACGGACACTCTGTCACCTCTGCCCTCCGAAAGGGAGGCTCCGCGCTGTGAACCTGTGAAAAGAGAAAAACGGGAGGCGAGTATGTACGATTTTCCGAACTGTGTGAGCTGTCCGGAGCCAAAAACCGGACACGCTGTGGAACTGGACAAATGGGATATCCCCGGTGAGCGGCGGTATTTCCGCGACCTGCGTCCCCTGGCCGACGACCGCCGGATCCTGCGCAATCCCCATAAGGGCTGGTACTGGCATTACATCGACAACGGCTATCCCCGTCCGAACTACAGGGCGGAGCACGATCCGGCGGACCATCTGGAGGATTTCCCCGGCCTGAACCATCTCTATCTCCGCTTCGACTGGGGGGATATCGAGAAGGAGGAAGGCGTTTACGACTGGTCCTACATCGACGGGATCATGGAGGAGTGGAGCCGGTACGACTACCGCTTCGGCCTGCGGCTGGTGACCTATGAGGGCGACGGATCCATCCCCTTCGCGACGCCGGAATATGTCTACAGGGCCGGAGCGCGGTGCTATGCCCTGCCCGGGAACCGTCTGGAACCGGACTACGGGGATCCGGTGTTTCTGGAGAAGCTCTCCCGCTTCATGGAGGAGGCCGGACGGAAATTCAACAGAGACGAGCGGATCGAGCTCATAGACGTGGGAACCTTTGGCACCTGGGGCGAGGGGCACACCGGCAACGGCTCGGACATCGTCTATGCCGCCGAGGTCATCAAAAAGCACATCGATCTGCACGTGCGGAATTTCCCGGACAAGTTTGTGATGCTCAACGACGACCACATTAACCACCGCTGGAGCCGGGGACGGGAGGAAAATCTGGAGCTGATCGACTACGCCGCCGCGCTTGGCCTCGGGCTGGACGACGACTCCGTCTGCGTGCGGTACTACGCGGAGAACTGCGGCTACAACACCCTCCGCACCCCGTGGCTCTTCGACCGGTTCAGCCCGAACGCCCCCGTCGTGCTGGAATTCGAGCATTATCAGGCCGTGGCCCCGGAGATCTTCAAAAACGGCTATCCCTTCCTGGACGCCATGCAGCGCACCCGGGCCACCTTCGCGGGTTTTCACGGCTATCCGCGTCCCTGGCTGAGGAGGGAACCCTGGCTTACGGAATACGCGGCGAACCGGCTGGGGTACTGGTTCTTCCTGGACAGCGCCGAGATTCCTCCGCTGACCGCCGGGGTCCGGAACCGGGTGAAGCTGACCTTTGCCAACCGTGGATTCGCGCCTTGCTACCGGAAATACGATCTCAGGCTGCGGCTCACCGGGGACGGCGGCTGCTGGTCCTGCTCCCTTGACGCGGACTGCCGGAGATGGATGCCCGGGAAAATCACAATGGAGGACGTCCCGGTCCGGCCCGATCTTTCCGCCGGGGTGTATGGGGTGGAGATCGGTCTGTTTGAAGGGGACCGCCCCATCGAGCTGGCCATGCGGGCGGACGTCAGGACGGAGGACGGGTATTACCGGATCGGCACGACGGAGGTAAGGTGAATCCGGAAAGAAAACGGAACGCCTGCGCAATCAGGAATATCGGATGTGAAATATCGGAAAAGAAGGAGTGAGGGGTTATGTTTTACAGGGATTTTCAGGGATTGAAGCTCTCCGCGCTGGGGTTCGGCGCCATGCGTCTGCCCGTGCTGGATGGGGACGACGGACGGATCGACGAGGAAGCCGCCCTCCGGATGGTGGATACCGCCATGCAGAACGGCGTCAACTATTACGACACCGCCTGGGGCTATCATGGGGGGAACTCCGAGCTGGTCATGGGCCGGGCTCTCGCGCGCTATCCCCGGGACAGCTGGTATCTGGCCACCAAATTCCCCGGGTACGATCCGCGGAACTGGGGAAAGGTCCGGGAGATCTTTGAGCGGCAGCTGGTGAAAATGGGGGTGGATTACTTCGACTTCTACCTCTTCCACAACGTCTGCGAGATGAACATCGACGCCTATCTGGACGACGAGAAATACGGGATCTATTCCTATCTCATGGAGCAGAAGCGTAACGGGCGGATCCGGCACCTGGGCTTCTCCTGCCACGGGAGCCCGGAGGTCCTCATGCGGTTCCTTGACGCCTATGGGGACGACATGGAATTCTGCCAGCTCCAGCTGAATTATCTGGACTGGACCTTCCAGGCGGGTCGGGAGAAGGTGGAGCTTCTTAACGCTAAAAACATACCCGTCTGGGTCATGGAGCCCCTGCGCGGCGGAAAGCTGGCCCGTCTGGCTCCGGAGGACGAGGCGGTGCTGAAGGCCCTCCGTCCCGACGAGGAGATCCCCGCCTGGGCGTTCCGGTTCCTGGAGAGCATCCCCTCCGTGACCGTGATCCTCTCCGGCATGTCCAATGAGGAACAGCTCGAGAAGAATCTGGCCACCTTCGCCGAGGACAAGCCCCTGACGGAGACGGAGAGGGAAGCTCTCGCCGAGATCGCGGACCGAATGCTCGCCGCCGGGACCGTCCCCTGCACGGCCTGCCATTACTGTGTGAGCCACTGTCCCATGGAGCTGGACATCCCCCGTCTCATCGCCCTGTACAACGAGCACGCCTACACCGGCGGCGGATTCATTGCCCCCATGGCTTTGTCTGCCATGCCGGAGGACAAGTGGCCCACGGCCTGCATCGGCTGCGGGAGCTGCGAGGAGGTATGCCCCCAGCAGATCAGAATCCCGGAGATCATGGCGGCCTTCGCGGAAAAGCTGTGAAGAAGGGGAGCGGATCATGAGAAGGATGCAAAGGCTTCTGCTTCCGGCACTTCTCGCGCTGGTTCTGCTCCTTCCTGCCTGCTCGGTCGATCCTGCGGGTCCGGCGGGGGCGGAAAAGGCTGAACCGGCCCTGACCGAAGCGGCGGAGACAGCCGGGATCATCCCGGAGAATAACGCGGAACGGAAAGACGAAGAAGAGAGGGAAGAGACCATGATTTACGCCCATATCGGAGAGCGGACCCTTACGATCCGCCCGGAGAACAATTCCTCGGCCGAGGCGTTCGCCGCCCTGCTCACGGAGGGAGACCTAACCGTCAACATGCGCGACTACGGCGGATTTGAGAAGGTGGGATCTCTGGGGACGTCTCTTGTCACCAACGACGAGCGCATCACGACGGAGCCCGGGGACGTGATCCTTTATCAGGGGAATCAGATCACCATCTACTATGACGTGAACACCTGGAGCTTCACAAGACTTGGCCGGGTGCAGGACCTGACGGCCGATGAGCTCCGGGAGGTTCTTGGAGACGGCGACCCGACGGTGATCTTCTCCCTGAGCCGGGATCTGCCCGCGGAATAATAAAGCAGAAAAAAGCGCGCAGTCCCCGCTCCTTTCGGAAACCGATCGGCGTTTTCGGAAGAGGGCGGGGCTTTTTCGCTGCAGGAGGACGGACTTCTCTGACCGGGAGACCTGCCGGATCAGACCAATTCTGCCCGATCTCCCTTGACAGGTTCGGGTCCGGACGGTATAATAATGACAGAAGAACGGAATTATGTGTAATAAAAGAGGACGTCATGAGCAGATATCTGGACAGGGCGAGGGAGCTGCGGGCCATTGCGGTGCCGCACTATAACTGCGGGCAAGCCGTGGTGGTGCCCTTCGCGGAGGATGCGGGGCTCACCGAGGCACAGGCCATGGGGATCTGCGCCAACTTCGGCGGGGGACTGAAGCGGGCATCCGCCTGCGGGGCAATCACCGGGGGACTGGTGGTGCTGGGCCTCTTCGGTATAGACTATCCGGCGGAGTACTATCAGGCGCTCCGGACGGCGCACGAGGGCATGCTGGACTGCGCGGACCTTTTGAAGCGGAACCGGGAGCTGGGAAGGGAGAAAAAGCCCCACTGCGACGCCCTTGTATATGAATGCGTGGAGCTGGCGGAGCGGATCCTGCGTGAGCACGGGCTTCTCGGCGGCGGATCCGCAGAAGACTGAGGGGGAGGGGACGGAATGGCGATTCACTTTTCAAGGGACCGGATGGCGGAGGTCATGGACAATTACGCCCGCTGGTGGAGCGGAGAGCTGGAGCGGCCCATCATGGCGCTGACCCTTGGCGGAGCGCATCCCTCGCCTGGAAAAGCGAAGGCTCCCTGGCTCCATCAGGGCACCTGCGCGGATTTTCGCTGGTCGGCGGAGGACATCATCGATAAGATGGACGAGGATCTTTCCACACTGGAATACGCCGGGGACGGCTATCCGCGGGTGAACTTCGACGCCTTCGGACCGGGCGTCTGCGCGGCGTTCTGCGGAGCGAAGCTGGACAATTCCTCCGGACGGGTGTGGTTCTTCCCGGATCGGGAGCGGGAGATTCACGACATCCACGCGGTATATGATCCGGACAACATCTGGGCCCGCCGCATCAAGGACATCTACCGGGCCGGTATGGCGCGCTGGGAGGGCCTGGTGGTTATGGGGATGCCGGATCTGGGCGGCGTCATGGACGTGGCGGCGTCACTCAGAGGCACGGAGAACCTGCTCATGGATCTCTGCGACGAGCCGGAGGAGGTCCTGCGCCTGGTGGGAGAGATCGAGACGGCCTGGTACGCAGCCTACGAGGATTTCTCCCGGATCCTCCATCCCGAACCGGACACCATGGGCTGGACCGACTGGTGCGGGCTGCTCAGTCCCACGCCGTCCTACATCATCCAGTGCGACTTCAGCTACATGATCGGGGACGACATGTTCCGGAAATTCGTCCTGCCCACCCTGCGGCGGGATACGGAGCGGCTGTCCAACACCATCTACCATCTGGACGGGATCGGCGAGCTCTGCCATCTGGATTCCATCCTGTCCCTGCCGGAGCTGAACGCCGTTCAGTGGGTGTACGGAGAGGGAAAACCCGGCCCCATGCACTGGCTGGACGTGTACCGGCGGATCCGGGCGGCTGGGAAGCGCATGATGCTGGTGGGCAGTCCCTGGGATTTCTTCGACGTGGCACGGGAGATCGGTCCGGAGGGCTTCTACTGTAATTATGGCGTGAACGCGCAGGATAAGGAGCTGATCGAAAAGCTGCTTTCCTTCCGCTGAACCGGTACGGGGAGCAGATTCAAATCGGGGAAAAAGAGAAAATCAAGATGAGGAAAACAGCCTTACTTCTGGCCCTGCTGATGTGCCTGAGCACCTTTGCTTCCTGCGCGGATGGAAAGGGGGAGGAAGGTGCCGCGGGGGAGACGGCTTCGTCGGCGGAGCCCTCCGGTGTGAGCGCGGAAATCACGGAGCCCGAGCCCGAGGAGACCCGCCCGCCCCATCACGTTCCGGCGTCGGATTTTGGCGGCGCGGACTTCACGGTGGCCTATCCCGCGTGGGCCGGGTACGTCTACTACTTCTTCGCCGACGAGCAGACCGGGGACAGCATGAACGACGCCATCTTCGAGCGGAAGCTCCGGGTGGAGGACGCGATAAACGTCTCCATCGGACAGGAGGAATGCGGCTACATCGCGGAGGTGGTGGAGGCGGTCAAGCGGTCCGTGCAGGCAGGGGACGACGCCTATCAGATGGGCCTGTTCCACTGCATCCAAGGCGTGTCCGAAATGGCCACCGGGAGCTATCTCTACAATCTGGACGAGCTGCCGAACATCGACCTCTCAGCCGGATGGTGGAACCAGACCATGACCGACATGCTGCGCCTGGGGTCAAAGACCTACTACGGCGTGAACGACTACATGATCCCCGGACCCTACTGCATCTATTTCAACAAGGACATAGTGACCCGCCATCAGATGGACAACCCCTACGGTCTGGTCTACGAGGGCGAATGGACTCTGGACCGCATGATCGCCATGGTGGAGGCCGTCACGGAGGATCAGAACGGGGACGGAAAATTCGATACGGCGGATACGGCGGGCATCATCGCCAACGACGCCTCCTGCTACACCAGCTTCGTCACCGGATGCGGCCAGTACATGACCAGCCGGGACGCGGACGGACACGTCGTCCTGGACATGAACACGGAGCGGATGATTTCCATCGTGGAGAAGATCTACGGCGCGGCGAACACCCCCGGCGTCGTGCAGGTTCCCGGAGCCATGGGCGGCGTGGAGATGTTCTCCCAGGGCAATATTCTCTTCGATCTGGGCTCCATCGCCGGGGCTGTTCACTTCCGCGACACGGAGTTTGATCTGGGCATCCTGCCGTATCCCAAGTTCGACACGGCACAGGACAATTATATCTCCCTAGACTGGGGCGGCCTGATGGGCATTCCCGCCTCGATCGCCAATCCGGAGATGGTGGGGGCCGTGACGGAGCTTCTGGCCTATGAGAGCGCGGATACCGTCATTCCCGCCTACTACGACGTGCTTCTGGCCGGAAAGCTGGCTCGGGACACCGACACCGTAGCCATGATGGACATCCTTTTTGACACCGTTGCTTACGAGATCGGCGGCAACTATTTCGGGTTCTCGAACGGCTTCAACGCCCTGTTCTACACCCTCGGCAATGAGGTGGTGGGCAACCGGAATGCCGATTTCTCTTCCTTCTACGCGAAAAACGAGAAGGCCGCGAGCGGTACGATCCGCACCTTCTACAAGAGCCTCGGCAAAGCGGAAGCGGGCTCCTGAGGATATGCGGCAATTTCCATTGGTTTGTGCGATCATGATTTGAAACAGGGAGGGTGTACCATGATTCTGT
>CACWLT010000095.1 GCA_902761695.1 uncultured Ruminococcus sp. | reverse complement strand
CTCATAGTTTTCTCCTGTTGTAATCTGTCAGGCTTTGGTCCCTTCGATCAGAACACAGGCGCCCAGCATTCTGCTGCGGCTCTGCACCTGTGTAAAACCGGCGCGCACAAACTGTTTCATCAGCTCTCTGCGCCTGGGAAACTGTTCTGTCGACTGACAAAGCCATGTATACTGTTTTCTGTATTTTCGTCCTCCGCCCAGGACCGGCATCATATGCCGGAAATAGAGGCGGTAGGCCGGCAGGATCGCCGGATTGTCGGGGACAAAGGAGTCAAGGCAGTATACCTTTCCTCCCGGCCGCAGGATCCTTCTCATCTCCCTGAGGACACGGCGGTAATCCGGCGTGTTCCTGAGGCCAAATGAGATGCAGACGACATCAAACGATTCGTCTTTGAAGGGCAGGTCCATGACATCTCCCTGCACCCAGTGCAAAGTGGTGATCCCCGCTCCCTTCTCCCGGGCCTGTGCCAGCATGGCGGGAGAAAAATCAATCCCCGTGACATCGAAGGCCGGATTCCCCCTGGCAAGGGCGATCGCGATATCTCCGGTGCCGCAGCAGACATCCAGGATGTCCTTTCCGCCGCTGTTCTCTGCCAGCACTCTTTTTACCATCATTCTCTTCCAGCCCTTTTCAAGGCCGAGACTGATGCGGGCATTTGCCCTGTCGTAGCGCGGTGCCAGTGATTCAAAAATATCATACACCGGGATGCGCTCCTGCTGATTATCCATATTTTTGCTGTTCTATATAACGGATCAGGCGCCGCGTCATGCCTTTCGCACAAATATTGTTCATGCGCCTTCGTCCGTATATAGTCTGTATGCGAATGTCGAAACAATTCGATCATTTACAGTTCCTACAGTTTCAGAATCTGCAGCAGCCAGGCAGCCCCGCAGGCCAATGCCAGAAACCCGTTTCCGATCAGGTTGGCACCGGTCACGCTCTTCATCTGGCGGATTCTGTCCCGGGGATCGAGCTTTGCCCGGATCAAAAAGCCAAAGGGCCTGTGCCCGAGCAGGATCGTGAACAGGATGCTCACAATACCGATGAGACCATAATCCCGGATCGGCTGTATGCACAGCAGTGCGATCCATGCGCCCAGAAGGATCCGGTACAGGACCAGGGTCCGGGGACGTCCCAGGACGACCGGCAGGGTAATGCGGTCCGCGCAGATATCTTTTTCTATATCGCTCCCGTTATTGCTGAGCATGATCAGAGCAATTCCCAGGATCAGGGGGAGGCAGATCACCCGGCCCCAGGCGTAGAAGATCAGGGAGAACACCAGCAGCAGGGCGTTTTTCAGACTCCGCTTCGGCAGAAGATAATACAGCGCGAAGAACAGGGGGAAGAACGCGCAGATGAAGATCAGCGATGAAAACAGCATGTGAACCTCCTCCCCTCAGTCCAGAACGATGGCGGACAGGCGGTCGTCCCCGTAGATATCGAAGAGGATCCGGTCCGAGAACTGCTCGAACAGCACGTCCGTGATGTGGTTCTCCTCGATCACCTGACGGTAGTTCATGCCGGAATAGTGGGTGTAATAGTAGGCCACCGTGGTGTCGAAGGCGCTCCCCAAAAGCTCCACGAAGCCCTGGGTGTAGCTGTCCCCGATGACGAGCAGGTTACGGCCGGTGTGGTTGTCCGGGTATTCCACCTTGTAGACCTCCGGGAAGAAGACCGCGTACACGTTCACGTCCGGCGTAACGTACTTCTGCTTGGACAGGTACTTCACCTGCCTGTCGAACTTCCATACGGGGGAGCACTTGTAGTTCCCCAGATCGCAGTCGTACACCCGGAAGGGATCCCAGAGATCCAGGGTCTGGCAGGTTCTGGCCGCGCTGCCGTAGAAGCGGGTCTCGGGGAAGTCGATGGGCTCGCCGAGGGCCACGGGCTCGTGCTCCGGGCAGATCATGCCGCAGAGCTGACAGAAGCCCAGCCAGCTGCCGTAGGTCGACCAGTGGTGGTCCGTCAGATAGACCCGCTCCACTCTGTCCCGCAGGGTGCCGATGTCCCATTTCTGCGCGGTGATCCGCTCGTCCAGCAGGGAGAGGAAGAGATCGGCGTACTTCCCCGTGGACTGCTCGCCGACGATGACGTCTTCATAGTAGTCCGTGTCCTGCATCCGGGTCAGGAGCATGAAGTAGAAGTTCACGTCCGGGTCCGCCGCCGCGATGCGGTTGAGCTTCTTCGCCTGCATGGTGACCCGGGATTCCATGCTCTTGTCCGTCAGCACCACCGCCGTATCCAGGAAGGAGGTCTCAAATCCGTCCCCGAAAGCCGCGTCGATGCGGTAATACCGGTGGGTGCCCGTGGTGGTCAGCAGGGTGGAGGTGACGGACACCACCTCGTTCCGGGGATCGGAGGGCAGTTCCGGAGCCGCGGTTTCAGCCTCGTCCGCGGGAGAGACTTCCCCGCCCGCCGAAAGCGTGTCCACGAACTGGACCGGTTCGGCCGGATCGGCGTTCTTCTTTCCCGCGTTTGCCCGCATGTCGGCGTAGAGGGAGGCGGTGGGGGCGTTGAGGGTGTCCCGGACCTTGCCGTAGGTGAAGACGGTTTCGTAATACCCCGGCATGAAGTCGGCGTAGAGATCGGTCAGGGTCTTTTTGACGCTCACAAGGGCGTTCAGCGGGCCGTCCAGGGGAGTGCCGGAATAGAATTCAGCCTCCTCCCCCATGTTGCCTAAATCCGGGACTTTTATAATTCCCGCCTCCGAGCCAGCCTTCATGAAGGGCGCGCCGAAGAGCAGAACGACAAAGAGCAGGCCAAGCGCGGCCAGATACAGCTTCCGGTTCATGATGCCCTCCTTCCGAAAATCGCGCGCCAGCCGGCGCAGATGAGGAACGCCGCGCAGAGGACGATGGCCCCCATGGCGGCAAAGGCTCCCGGCTTCGGCTCCCGGGGCGCGTTGTCCACGGCGGACAGATCCGTCAGCGGATCGTCGAAATCCTCCTCCGCGTCCTCCGGGTCCGGTGCGGCCTCTTCCGCAGCCTCAGCCGGGGCCGCAGCCGGGTTTTCCGCCGGGATTGTCTCGGAGGGCTCGGGCTCGGTCTCAGGTTCAGGCTCGGGGGGCAGCGGGATCTCGCCGTCCTCGTACAGGATCCGGATCTCGTCGTCCGAGAGGAGGCGGGCGAAGAACCAGGCCTCGTCCATGGCGTAGTGCGGCGCGCTCTGCCATCCCTTCTGCTCCGGCGCGTCGTTGCCGAGGAGAGTCAGGCCCAGGGTCTGCCAGCCGTACATGCCGTCGAAAAACTCCCCGTTAATGTAGACGGAGGTGATCTCCATGTCGTCGTCGTAGGCGAAGGTCAGCATGGTCCATTCATTCGTGGGGATCCGGTACGGCACCGAGCGGTCCACGATGCCGTTCATGGTAGCGCCCACCATCCCGTCGTCCTGGATCATGCGCAGGGAACCGGTCATGCTGGAGCACAGGAAGACGTGGCGGTCCGCGCCGTCCGCTCTGACCCAGAACGCGGCGGTCCAGTTCCCCTCGATGTCGTCGATGCCCAGGGAAACGGCCTGGTCATCCGTCTCAAAGTAAATCGCGCCGTCCGCCTCCCCGTTCCTGCCCTCCGCAAACCGGGGATCTCCCCGCAGTCTGCCGGACACCGCGCCGGAGGCCTCTTCCGCGTCCCCGTCGAAGGTGAAGTGCAGGCCTCCCGCCGGCAATTCCAGACTCTTCGTCGGAAGGGCGGCGGACGCGGAGGCGCAGAACAGCTCCATCACAAGGAACAGAGCGGACAGGGACGCGGCAATTGTCTTCTTCATGATGACTTTCTCCACCAGCTTTCTTTCCCGGTAGGCCGGGCAGCGCGATCACGTTATATTCCCGCTCCCGCGCAGGATAGATACGGGGGTCCGGCTCAGTTGGAATTGTATTCGTCCATCAGCTTTTCCAGCGCTTTGACGGCGGCCTTCTCCCGCTTGCCGTATTCGGAAGCTACGCCCTCCTTTTCCTGACGCTGCAGGGGGCCGAGGATCGCCCAGGTGAAGATGTCGTTGGCATAGGCGCCGCCGTAGACCAGGCAGAACTCGTCCGTGATGCCGTCGTGGATCAGGTCGATCATGGCGGAGGTGAAGTCGTCGCGGGCATACTTGATCTTCAGGGACATCTCGTAATAGGTGGGCAGGACCGATTCGTGGGTCAGGCGGCAGAGGATCTGGCAGACCGCGCCGGTCATCTCCGGATTCCTGGCGGTCGTGGGAATCGCGCCGACCTCCGCCGTATCATGGACCACGGTGATGTATCTGGCCTGGGATTCGTCCAGCTTCGGGTAGGGGATCAGGCCGATCTCCGCCTCCATGTCGCGGAAGTTCCCGAAGTCGCCGAGCTGGGTCCCGCTGATGAAGAGCGCGCCGTTCTCCATGAACTTGGCGTGCAGGTCCGCGCCGTTCTCGCCGTAGTTCGTTCTGGTGCCGTCGCTGTAGAAGATCCCGTAGATCTTTTCGTAGAGGAGGAGCAGGCGGTCGCAGTACATGGTCAGGGTCGGATAGCCGTTCTCGTCCCGGGAAATGAAGGGCACGTCGGAGCCGTAGGTGAAGGGGAAGGTGCTGCCGCCGACGCCGCCGACAATCATGCCGTAGGTGTCGTGCTTGTCCGCCTTTCCGTCGCCGTTCTCGTCCACGTAGGCCTGATCCACCAGCTCGATCCAGCGGTCGTAGGTCCATTCACCCATGTCCACCTCGTGGTACAGGTCGTCCGGATCCCCGAACTTCGTGCGGAACATGTCGCGGTTGTAGAGCAGGGCGTGGGAGTGGTTCAGCACGTCCATGAAGTAGTCGCCCACCAGAAGGTAGATGCTCTTGTAGTCCACGGACAGGTTGCGCATGTAGTCCGACCACCAGCAGTTCTCCGAAAAGTCCACGTTGGACAGCGCGGAGGCGTCCGCCAGGCAGTGAGCGATGGAGACGGTGGACATGCCCCGCTGGTCCTCGATGATCAGGTCGTAGGAATCCTCCCCGGCCTGGATCAGCTGCTTCACCTGAGCCGCGACGGTATCCCAGTTCCGGTTGGTCTGGGTGTAGGTGAACTTCACGCCCAGCCGGTCCTCCGCCGCGAGATTCCGCTCGAACACCGCGTCGTTGACGTTGTCCCCGTTCAGCTCGCCCGAGCCCTCGATCAGGTAGTTGGAGCTGATGGTGGTGTCGCTGGTCATGATGCTGAAGGTCTCGCCGTCATAGCGGACGTCCTTCAGAAAATCCGGCTCCGTCTCGGCTTCCGTTTCCTCCGGCTCCACGCTCTGGATCACCGGGGACGAGGATGCGGCGGAGGTTTCCTCCCCGGCTCCCTCGCTGCAGGAAGCGCCCGTGAGCACGACGGCCAGAAGCAGGCATACGATCCTCCCATACTTTTTCATGAGTGCACTCCTTTTCAAGATATGTTTTTCCGGGGAATCCCGGTGTCTCAATCAAAGTGAAGCCCCCAGGGCCATTATACCACGGAAGGAAAAGCGCCGTCAAGAGCGGCGGGCTTTTTGTCTCCCTCCTTATTCCGCCGTCCGTCCCAGCGGGAAAAGCGGCCTGTATAAGTCAACTTTATCAAATTCCGCTCCGGAAGTCAATACCCCGCCTGAAATTTACCCCTCCCGCGCCGGGGTTGACAGGCCGGTAGGAATCCGCTATAATCATAAAAAAGAGGATACGTCCGCGCCCGGTTGTCTTTCCGGGACGGCAAATCAGAGAGGCGGGATTTTCATGGCAGTCACCGATGCGGAAAAGCGGCCGGAGCCGATCCGGGAGCGGGAAGAAGGACCGGCGGGCAAAAACGGCCCCTCCCCGCTCTGCGCCGGGATCGACATCGGCACCACCACCCTCAGCGCTGCGGTCGCGGAGGAGGAAACGGGAAAATGCGCGGCGTCCCGTACCGTCGTCACAGGCGCGGATCTCGAGGGAAAAGAACCTTGGGAGAAGCTCCAGGATCCCCGGCTGATCCTGACCCGCGCAAGGGAGCTTCTGGACAGCCTGCTCGACCGGTTCCCGGGGATCCGCTCCATCGGCTTTTCGGGGCAGATGCACGGCATCCTGTATCTGGACGGGAACGGGGACGCCCTCTCCCCCCTCTACACCTGGCAGGACGGACGGGCGGGAGTGGGATCGCCGAGCGTGTGCGGCCGGATCGAGGCGGAAACCGGCTATCGTCTCTCCCCCGGCTACGGCATCGCCACCCACGCATACAACCGGGAGAACGGTCTGGTCCCGGCGGGGGCGGTTACCCTCTCCACGGTGATGGACTGGGCGGCGGCCTCCCTCTGCGGACGGATTTCTCCCGTGATCCATTCCACAAACGCGGCCGGGCTCGGGCTCTACCGGGCGGACGAGGGAGATTTTGACCGCCGGGCGCTGGAAAGGCTGGGAATCGGACGGGACTGCCTGCCCGCCGTCACCGATTCCGCCGCGCTGATCGGGACATACCGGGGGATTCCGGTCTCCGTTCCCATCGGGGACAATCAGGCGAGCTTTCTCGGGGCGGTCCGGGATCCGGAGACCTCCGCGCTGGCCAACATCGGCACGGGCAGTCAGATCTCCGTCCTGCTCCGGCCGGGGGAGGAAAAAAATCCCGCTCTCCGGCTGAGTCCCTCGGTGGAGCTGCGGCCCATGGGGGACGGATTTTCCCTCGTCTGCGGATCGGCTCTCTGCGGCGGGCGGGCCTACGCCATGCTGGAGCGGTTCTTCCGGGAGTATCTGGAGGCCTGCGGAATGGAGGCGGGGGAGCAGTACGAGGTGATGAACCGCCTGGCGCTGGCCGGACTCGGGAAAACGTCCCTCTCCGTCGCTCCGACCTTCTGCGGCACCCGGGAGGATCCCGGCGCGCGGGGTTCCATCGGCGGGATCGCGGAGGACGGATTCACACCGGAAGCTCTCGCCGCCGGATTTGTGCGGGGTATGGCGGGCGAGCTGGCGGACCTCTTCCACCAGATCCCCCACGGACGGATCCGCACCCTGGTGGTTTCCGGCAACGCCGTCCGGAGAAATCCGGCTCTGCGGCAGGCGCTGGGGGAAGCCTTCGGGCTGGAAACCGTGCTCCCGGACTGCACGGAGGAGGCTGCCTGCGGCGCGGCGCTCTTTTCGGCCCGTGCGGCGGGGATCGCTCCGGAACCGGTGCCATAACAGCGCTTTACTGTCACGATATAAGATCGGGAGGTCGACATGAAACTGCTTCGCTTTACCGCTCCCCTGACGGCCGCCGTCTCCGATGAGAATAGGCAGACCGCCATGACCGTGGAATCCCGGGCCGGGGAGGGGGACTTTACCATCTGGGTCCGGGTTTTCTCGGACTATGCCGCCGTACCGCTGACCCTGACCGCGGCGGATCTGCCCGACGGTGCCGCTTGTGCCCTGCTGATCCATCCCTGGCGGATCGAGCTCTGGGCGGGAGGGCGCCTGTACGATGAGGAATGGCCCTGCGGCACGCTCTTTCTGACGGATGTGACGAAGGACGCCTGGGTCGGAGCCGGGATCAGCGTGACGGACGATCCAGAGGCGGGGGACGGGGCTAATCTCCTCCTGCGCGGGCCGGACTTCTCCACGGACTGCGGGATCTCCGCCAACGACGGCTCTCCCCGGATCATCGGGCGGCTGCTGTCGGAGGCCGGGGAGAATCCCGCCGAGGGGTGGAAGCCCGCCGATCCCGGGGTCTTTGCCGGAGACTGCATGCCATATACGGACAGGGATCCGAATGGGGCGGAGCGGTATCACGTCCTCTATCTGAAGGACCGCCGCCATCACCGGAGCAAATGGCACAAGGGCGCGCACCAGTGGGCCCACATGTCCACCCGGGATTTCAAAAACTGGGACCTGCACCCGCTGGCGGTGTCCATCGACGATCCGGCGGAGGGCTCCATCTGCACGGGCTCCTGGCTGAAGACGGCGGAGGGGACGCATTATCTCTACTACACCGTCCGGCGGACCGACAGCGGGGCCGCGCCGATTCTTCGTTCCGTTTCGGAGGACGGATACACCTTCCGCCGGGATCCGGGCTTCCGCATCGTACTGAGTGAGCGGTACCACGGACAGAGCGCAAGAGACCCGAAGATCGTGAAGGCGGAGGACGGCTCGTACCACATGTTCGTCACGACCTCCCTCGCGACGGGAGACCTCGCCGGACGCGGATGCCTCGCCCACCTCATGTCCGGGGACGGCTTGACCTGGGAGGAGGCGGATCCCATCTACGTCTCGCCGGACGGGGATCAGCCGGAATGCTCGGATTATTTCGCCCTGAACGGGTGGTATTATCTGATTTTCAGCCATCGCGGGCGGGGGCAGTACCGTATGTCAAAGAAGCCCTTCTCGGACTGGCGGACGCCGGAGAACCCGGACATCCCCTGCGAGAGTGTGCCGAAGATGACCCTCTGGAACGGCCGGATCCTCTTCACGGGCTTCCGCCGGATCGAGGGCTACGCCGGGACCCTGACCTTCACGGAGGCCGCGCAGAATCCCGACGGGAGCCTGCGGTTCTGATGAAGGATATCTCCGGGAATCCCCGGACCGCGCGCCTATAAAAAACCCCTGCCCTGCTGCGGAGCTTTTCTCTCCGTCCGGGCCGGGGTTTTTATAATGAAACAGCAAACCAAAGGTTGTTTTTCAAACGTGCAGCTGCCGGAGCCCTTGCTCCTCCCGGATTTCAGAAATCATACTATTCTCAGCCTAAAAAGACAACCTGCAAAGAAGTATGAAAAAAGAAGCTGAAAAGATACGCTGCACGTTACCCCGTGCTACACGTTGAGAGGAGCGCTGCACCAGTGGAAATTATTAAAGTTCTTGCCGAGCAGNNGAGGAGCGCTGCACCAGTGGAAATTATTAAAGTTCTTGCCGAGCAGCTTGCTGCTCTGGGTTTCTTTCAAGAAGCCGCGTTTCCCTTTTAGCTTGAGATCAGTATCAGATACCAATTCCGGCAAGCTATTTGTTTGTCGGCGGAGCAATAATGAAACAGCAAACCAGACGCCGTTTTTCCTGCAGCGGAGGATGCTTTTTTACGCTTTATCCCTGAGGAAGGCGATGACGGCGTCCATGA
This sequence comes from uncultured Ruminococcus sp., assembly GCA_902761695.1. Classification (GTDB taxonomy): domain Bacteria; phylum Bacillota; class Clostridia; order Oscillospirales; family CAG-272; genus UMGS1696. The sequence goes on along the minus strand of CACWLT010000095.1, from coordinate 451 downwards.
GAGCGGATTTCAGCTCCTCGGGCAGGCCGCCGTCGTCCGACGATTTTGGAGCGGATCCCTCGCCGGGCTGGACGGACAGGTCTCCCAGCTCCGCCGTCAGTCCGATCCCGGTGAACGCGCCGGACAGAGCGGAAAGGAGCTTCGGCTTCACCCGGTCGGAGGAGAGGAGGGCGATCCCCTGCTTCTCCAGGGTCTCCGGGCTGGCCTTTGACGCCATCTGCAGGGCGAACATGGCAGCGCCCTTCAGCAATCCCCCGCCCCCGCTGATCTGATCCAGCGCGGAGGACACGGCGGGGCTCTTCATCAGGGCGGCGTAGTCGATGTCCACCCGGGAGACGTACAGGGCCAGCTTCGTGCCGGGACGGTCCTCCGCGATCACCGCGCCGATCTTCATGACGGACTCCCCGAAAAGCGTGTTCAGGTGCTGATTCACGGTCCCCACGATCTGCGC
>CACWLT010000094.1 GCA_902761695.1 uncultured Ruminococcus sp. | reverse complement strand
ATGATGGCGGGAATGTTGGTAAAGCCCACCGTGTCGAAGCCCGTGTCCGGCCCCAGCTTCTTCCACATGGCGGAGTTGGTGTTCCGGGCCACGCCCATGTGCAGCTGCATGACCCAGCCCCGCTTCGCGTACTCGCCCGCCAAAAAGGTCAGCATCTCGCATTTCAGCACGCAGAGCTGCTCCATGGTCACGTCCCGCCCGTCGGAGGCCAGCGCCGTCTCCAGCGCCTGATTGGCCGCGTAGGTGTTGGGCTTCACGAACATGCCGAACTCGTCCAGCCCGTGATCCGCCGTCCGGCAGCCCATTTTGTCGAAGAAATCGATCCGCCGGGAGAGGGCCTCCTTCAGGCTGTCCACGTCCTTGATCTCCACGCCGGACGCCGCGCCCAGCTTCTCATAGTACGCCGCCAGCCCGGGCTTGTTGATGTTGAAGCACTTATCGGGCCGGAAGGCGGGCAGCACCTTCGTGGCAAAGCTGTCGTCCGCGGCCAGGAGTTTGTGATATTCCAGGGAATCCGCCGGATCGTCCGTGGTGCAGAGCAGCTCCACGCCGGACTGCCGGATGAGGTTCCGCACGGACATGGAGGGATCCGCCAGCTTCTCGGAGGTCTCCTCCCAGATCTTGTCCGCCGTGTCCTCCGAGAGGATGTCCTCGATGCCGAAGTACCGCCGCAGCTCCAGATGGCTCCAGTGGTAAAGCGGATTGCCGATCAGCGAGGGCATGATCTTCGCGTAGGCCTTGAACTTCTCGTAGTCGGAGGCGTCCCCGGTCACGTATTTCTCCGGGATGCCGCAGGTCCGCATGGCCCGCCATTTGTAGTGATCCCCGCCCAGCCAGAGCTCCGCGATGTTGGGGATCTGCCGGTCCTCGGCGATCTCCTTCGGGGAGACGTGGCAGTGGTAGTCGATGATGGGCAGCTTTTCGGCGTAGCGGTGGAAGAGGGCCTTCGCCGTCTCCGTTGTCAGAAGGAAATTCCTTCCCATGAAGCTTTTCATATGGCATTCTCCTGTCGGATGTGAAATGGTCAGAGTAAGTCCGCGAGATACCCGAGGGTTCTCTCCAGCTTGTCCGTGTCCCGGCCGCTCTCCCCCATCACCGGGGATTCCAGCGTGATCCCGCCCCGGTAGTCCATGGCGTCGAGCAGGGAGGCTGCCTGAGGAAAGTCCACCGTCCCCTCCCCCGGATGGAGGATGGGGCGCAGGGCGGAGAAATCCCGGTACCCGCCGCCGAAGTCGCTGATGTGCACATGCTCGATCCGCGGCGCGATCTCCGGGTCCGTCAGCGTCTCCCGGATCTGGTTATGCAGCTGGCCGAACCGGGTGTCGAAGATCAGCCCGCCGTCCCCCAGCGAGGACAGCAGCCGCCTCCAGTTGGAGAGGGGATCATACCGCGACGACGGCACGTTCTCGATCAGCAGCCGGATGCCGTGCTCCGAAGCGATCCGGGAAAGCTCCGGAAGCTCGGAAATGTTGTAATCGACGTGGTGATCCGACGCGTACCCGCCCCAGAGATGGAGCACCATCCGGGGTATGGAAAGCGCCCCGCCGAAGACGCAGTTGAGCCGGAAGAGCCGCAGGGCCTCGTCCCGCTTCCCGTCCGCCTCCCCGGATTTTCCGGCGGCGTACAGCGTTCCCGCGTCGGAGAGCAGGGTGCCCACGTCCTTCTCGCAGTGGATCACGGGAGTTGGCACACCGCATCCCCGGACCAGGGAGAGCACCTCGTCGGCCCGGCTGTAGTAAGCCGTCAGCATCATCAGCTCCAGCCCCCGGCAGATCCCCCGGTCGTACAGATCGGCAATGATGTCCAGCCCGCCCCGCAGGTCGTATCCGTTCACCCGCCCCACCAGCGCGCCGGTGGAGACGTAAAGCGGTCTATTCATGGATCCCTCCCTCGCGGCATATATAGATATATAATACAATAGGAAGGAGACTTTGTCAAGCGACACGGGTCAATGTTTACAAAATCGCCGGTCTTTCTTCTCCTTACCTCGCGTCAAAGGACAGGATGTGCGCGGCGTCTCCTTCCCCCCACAGCGAGAGCGGAATGAAGCGCAGCTCCTTCAGCAGCACGTCCGTCTTCACGTTGACGCACTGGAGCGCGTTGCAGTCCTCCTCCGCCGAGAAGACAACCGCCCCGGCCTCGTCCAGCCCCTCGATCCGGTAGGCCTTCACCAGTGTCCCCGGCATGGTCATGGCGGGCGATTTTCCCTCATCCTCCCACCAGACGTTGGCCCGCATGGAGTGCCGCCGTTCGCAGTCGTCCCCCGGCAGCGTCGCGCGGCTGAGATCCGAGTCCAGCGCCAGATGAATATTCGCGATCCGCACGGGCTCCGTGAAGCGGTATCCCACGGCCTGCCCCAGCGGCACCGCGCATCCCTGATCCTCCGGCCCCCAGATATGGTTGGTCCGGTCGATGCCGTTTCTCAGCTTCTCCGCGTCCGGAATGCCGCCGGTCATCTCCGCTTCCATGACGAAATCCGGGATTTCCCGCTTCACATGGGGCAGGAAGCACCCGTTCTCCATGAGCCGCTGCTGCAGAAGCCCGATGTGCTCCCGGTAAACGCCCCGGGGCGAGGTGCCGCATTCCCGCGCGATGTTTGCCGCAGTCCCGGCCGCTTCTCCCAGGGTGGCGCAGGTGGCCATCACCCGGGCGGAGCTCATGGCGGCGTGGGTCATGGAGATGTTCCGCCCCGCGAAGAAGAGATTGCCGATGTTCCTTGAGTAAATGCATCGGTACGGGATCCCGTATGGCGCGGGGGTCCGTCCCCAGACGTTGGGGTTGCCCCGGTGGTAGAACCCGTCCGGATGGTGGTCGTCAAGCGGCCATCCCCCAAAGGCAATCGTGTCCGGGAACCGCCCGCCCGCGAGCACGTCCCCCTGACACATGATGTAGTCCCCCACCATCCGCCGCGATTCCCGCTTGCCCGGCAGGAACCCGAGAAAATCCAGGGACCAGTAGTCCGCGTCCTCGACCTCGCCGCTGTTCTTGATCCAGTCGAACATGCCGTAAGCCAGCGCCACCAGCTCATCCCGGACCTCCTCCGTGTCCCCGATGGAGTCCCGGTTCCCGCCCAGCTCCAGATACCAGAAGTTCTCCGAGGTGGAGTTCATGTTGGGCCGGCGCAGCGCGATGACCTCCGGCGTCATTTTCTTCGCCCAGGCCGGCGGGACGAACTTCGTAGGCTTGGACGTCCGGCGGCACTGGATAAGACAGCTCATGCCCATGGTCTGAGAGTCCGCCGTCTCCTGGGAGGTCTTCTCGTCAAACTCCTCCCGCGCCTCCCGTCCCACCCGGAATTCCGCCCCGGTCAGGGGAGCGAGAATGCTGTCCCCGGAGCAGTCCGCGAAGTACTTAGCCCGCACCGTGTGGAATTTCTGGGTCGTGGTCTGCCAGCCGGTGATCTCCGTGATGACGCGCTCCCCTCCCCGCTCCTCCGTTTTCGCGTCGAAGCAGGAGCAGTTGAGCAGGGGCGTGATGTTCGCCTCCTCCCGGATCTTGCCGTATAGGATCCCGTCCCAGACGGCGTAGTTCTTGTAGGGATTGCACCGGAGAGATTCCAGCTGGATCTCCTCGATGATGCCCGTTTCCCGGTTGTCCCCGCCGTCGGAGCCGCAGACCCACATCCGGATCTCGGAGGACGCGTTGCCGCCGAACATGGGCCGGTCCTGCATGATGACCACCCGGGAGCCTCCCCGCGCCGCCGCCAGAGCCGCGCACATGCCCGCCAGTCCGCCTCCCACCACGCATAAATCGCATTCGTGAACAATCGTCGTCAGTGCCATTTTCCGCATCCTCCCCGGGGCATTACCCCGTCCGCCCGGTGGGATATCCCCGTCCCTGAGCGCTTTTTCTTTGTCCATAGTATAGCATACGGGACGCCTAATGACAAGGCCGGGAGGACAAATTTGCCGAAAACGCTTGACCTTCACGGCGGAAACGTGTACAATAAAGAAAATATCTAACGGAAAAAAAGAGGTCAAATCATGCTTCGTCTTCCCTGTATCTTTTCCTCGGACGCCCTCTTTCAGGCGGCCTCCGTCCTGACCGTCCACGGCGTCACCGATACCGCCTCCCCCGTCCGCGCAGCCTTCCTCGCCCCGGACGGAACCGTTTTCGCCGAAGCGGAAGCGCACCCGGACGACAAGGGCCGTTTCTCCGCCGACCTGCCCACCCCCGCCCCCTCCTTTGCGGAATATACCCTCACGGTGTCGGACGGGGAGGAGACCCGCACTGCGGAGCATATCCTCTTCGGCGAGCTGTGGCTGGCCTCCGGGCAATCCAATATGGAACTGTCCAATACCTTCATCCCCGACGCCGAGTTTCTGTACGACGCCGTGGCGGACAAGCGCATCCGCGTTTTCTCCGTGTCCTATGACGTGACGGAGGACCGCTTCCCCTGGGAGCCTGACGAGTTCCAGCGGGGCGAGTGGATCCTCGCGGACAACCGGCAGGCTTTGGCAGGCGTCTCCGCCATGGGCCTGAAATTCGTCGAGCGGCTCTATCCCGCCCTGAATGAAAACGCCGAGATCCCCGTGGGCTTCCTCAACGCGTCCTGGGGCGGCACTCCCATCACGGGCTGGTTCCCCCGTGACGCCGTGCTGGCGGATCCTCATATGACCGAGGTCATGACCCGCACCGGCACCATGCCCGACGGGGAGAAGTGGAATACCCGGGGCGACCTCAACTTCCAGCAGCCCACCGCCCAGTACAACCTGAAGATCGCCCCCCTCCACGGCCTGCGGTTTCGGGGCGTCATCTGGTACCAGGGCGAGAACGAGTGCGGCGGCGAGTACTGGCAGAAGGCCTATGCCGACTACCTTCGCTTTTATCACAAGACCTATTCTGACCGCTTCGCCGCGAATCCGGACCGGTTCTTCATGATTTCCTCCCTGATCTATCCCTGGACCTACGGGCCCTCCGGCGAGTGCAACCTCGGCTTCCTCAACGACGCCTTCGTCACGGTGGCAAAGGAGAGCCCGGACAAGTTCATCGCCGTGCCCATCGGGGATCTGGAGCCGGACTGGGGCTATTTCCTCTCCAACCATCCCATCCACCCCACCAATAAATACCCTCTGGCGGAGCGGACCGCAAGGCTGGCTCTGGCCAACGTTTATAAAGGCCGCCCCGAAGCCCCCGCCGTGCTGGACAGCTGGAAGACCGAAAACGGCCGCGTCCGCCTGACCTTCGCCCGGGGAACCGGACCCCTCCGCGTGGGAACCGGATCGGGCGAGCGTGTCCACGGCCTGTATGTGGCCGGAGCGGACGGCGTTTATCTCCCCGCCGAGTGCGAGATCGTCTCCCCGAACGAGATGGACGTCTGGTGCGAGGAGATCACCGATCCCGTCCACGCCGCCTACGGAATCCAGTCCATGGAACCGAAAATCAACCTCTTTGCCGGGGACTATCCCGTCCTCCCCTTCTTCACGGACCGGGAGACCTGGCTGAACATCGAAGCCCGTCCCTGGTACGATCCCGCCGTCACCTCCACCTGGGCCTCCCGGATGCGCGGGGACATCCTCGATCTCTTCTTCCGCCCTGTCTGGATGCCCATCGCCGAGAGTGAGATCTGCCCGGACACCGCCTTCCGCTGCGAGGACGGCTGCTCCGTCCGGATCGAAGCCGCCGCGGACAATCCCGGGACCTTCGGCGCGTACGTCCGCTCCTGCCCGTATCAGCAGCTGGACCTCGGCAAATTCCGGGGCCTGCGGGCGAATTTCTTCAATATCAAGGGCATGACCGCCTCCCTGGTCCTCCGGAAGGGGGAGGAGGAGACCGTCTGCCCGTTCGTGAAGACCGCGGAGCTCCGGGGCGGATGGGCAAGGTATGAAGCCTCCTTCGGCGACCTCGCCCCCGACGCCGTTTTCGACCGCATGGAGTTCCGGTTTGAGAGGGAAGGGGAGACCTTCCGCTTCGTCAACCTGGAGCGCCTCCGCCTGCTGAAATAAAGAGGGCCGCATGCAAAATCCTTCCTCCCCCGAAACCCGTCTCCGCACCATGACCGGCCTGTTCCTCACCCGAGGGGACGAGATTCTCCTGCTGTACAAGCCCTCCGGCCGCGTGGTGCGTCAGGTCTGGTGCCCATCCGCCGGCGGCCATGTGGAGCCGGACGAATACCGGGATCCCCTGGCCTGCGTTCTGCGCGAGCTGAAGGAGGAAACCGGCCTCACCCCGGACTGCCTGAGGGGACTTGCCCTCCGCTATCTCACCGTCCGAGCGGGAGACGGAGAACTGCGCCAGAACTTCTACTACTTCGCCACCCCGGACCCGGACCGCTTCCCGACCGACGCCGCGCTGTCCTCCAATGAAGGAACCCTTCGCTGGTTCCGGACGGAGGACATCCACGTTCTCCCCATGCCCCATTCCGCCCGGGCCGTTCTCGACCACTGGCTCCGGGAAGGCAGGCAAACGGACGCGCTTTACGGCGGCATCGCTGTTCCGGAGGGCGTCCGCTTCACCGAACTCACCCGATTCTGACCACCACCCCGTGAAAGGCGGTAAACCTTTGATGAAACGCATCCTTGCCATCCTGCTCGCCCTCCTCTTCCTGCTGCCCGCCTGTTCAAAAGAGCAGTCCGCCGAACCCGTCCCCACGGAGGAATCCGCCGGGGAAGGGGAAGAGCTCCCCGAAACGGAGGAACCCGAACCCCTCCCCCCCATCTTCGAGGACTACTACACCGCCCGCCGCGCCCTGCTCAATCTGGAGGATCTGGACCTGCCTCTGAAGTACTATACTCCGGAGTCCTTCGACCGCTTCAAGGCCGTCCGGGACGAGATCATGGGCCAGCTCAACACCACGGGCGAGGATCAGGCACGCGTGGAGGAGATGTACCGCGAGCTGAAGGCGGCCCGGGACGGACTGGAATACGCGCGCGGCGACACCCCCCGGGTCTATATCATCAAGGACGGCGGCGTGGGCTGGGGCTATTCCCCCTGCTCCGTCATCGTGGTCAGCGCGGAGAGCGAAAAATATAAGGCCGTGACCGATCAGAGCGCCGAGATTACCCTGCGCGGCAACTCCACCTCCGGCGCGGAGAAGGCACCCTACAACATCCGCTTTTCGGAGCGCGTCTCCCTCCTGGGCATGGACCGGGGCCGCAAATGGAGCCTGCTGGCCAACCTCTACGACAAGACCCTCATGCGCAACTACGTCGCCTATACCCTGGCCGGACAGATGGGCCTCCCCTATACCTCCCAGTGCCGCTTCGTGGAGGTCTACCTCAACGGCGAATACCGGGGTAGCTACAATCTGATCGAGCCCATTACCGACGGCCGGGGCCGCGTGGAGATCGACACGGAGAACCTCGACTTCATCTTTGAGGTGGATATGAACCGCAACGACGGCTCCTACTACTTCAAGCCGAAGCACGGCCAGCGCATGAAGGTCAACAAGCCCGAGAAGGTGGATTCCGACGGCCGGGCCGTCCTGAAGGATTTCTTCGACCTCATGGACGAGGCCCTCATGACCCATAACATGGCCGCGTATTCCCAGTATATCGACGTGGATTCCTTCGTGGACTTCTATATTCATTCCGAACTCACCAAGTCCATCGACGTCTACGATTTCTCCACCCGGTATTTCATGAAGGAGGGCAAGCTCTTCGCCGGCCCCGTCTGGGACTACGACCTCTCCATGGGCAATGTCTCCGAAACCTGCCGGGAGGATAAGTATTATATGTACTGCAACGTCCGTGGCTTCGGCACCGATTCCGGCGACTCCGCGGAGGGCGTCTGGATGGATAACTACTGGTTCCACGAGCTCCTGAAGGATCCCGCCTTCCGCCTCCGGGTCCGGGACCGCTTTGAGGAACTGTTTCCCCTCTTCGAGAACCTCTATGCCGCCAATGAGAAGGGCCCCTGCCTCCTTGACTGGATCCTCTCCCGCTACGGCAAATCCTTCCGCCGCAATTACGATCAGGCCCCCTGGTCGGAGCTGGGACGCTATTCCGGCCTCGCTAAAAACGAAACCCTCCCCTTCGACGAGGAGGTGGAGTGGCTCCGCTCCTGGTTCGAGCGCCGCGTCACCTGGTTCGCCTTCTACCTCATCGACCTCACCGAAAACGACTGACCCGCTTACCCCCAAAACGCATAAATACAACAGGAAGGGCATTCCCCGTGGAATACCCTTCCTGTTTGCGTAAAAAGGGGGCTTTACGTCAGCAAATCTGCATGCTGACTAATAATAGACCCGGTTCAGACACTCCTTCAGTCAGCACAGCTGACAGCTCCCTCTGGGAGGGAACCTCATAGCAGGGCGTTTCGCTGCCTCCCTCTCAGAGGGAGGGGGACCGCTTGCGGTGGAAGGAGTGTCCTTCGGCATCTGCGAAGGTTTAAATCGGCGTTCTGCCTTTGTCTTTACTGACTTAAATTTCCCTTTACTGCATCACCGGCGTCCAGTATTCCTGCCCGTAGATGTCCGTGAACCGGTAGGTCGCGCTCATCTTTTCGGGGTTGAAGTAGGCGTCCGCCAGCTTCAGACCGGAGAGATCGTAAATGTAAACCTGGGATTCGGTCCCGTCGCCGTCCACGGAGGGGATCTCGTCGTTCTGCGGCTTCCCCTTCAGGACGATGGGCTCGCCGATCTTGTAGGTGTCCAGATAGTCGCCGCCGTAGGTGTAGTAGTCGCAGATGAAGTCGATGGTCAGGGTGTCGGAGCCGTCGGTCATCCGCAGCACGTCCGTGTCCGCCTTGGATACGACCTCGTTGGCGTCGTCGATTTCGGGATAGATGGGCACTATTACCGAAAAATGTGTCAAGACATTCAGGATAGTGACAATGACATCGTGACAACGTGACATTAAGC
>CACWLT010000093.1:12913-19309 GCA_902761695.1 uncultured Ruminococcus sp. | reverse complement strand
CCAGCGGCCAGCTCTCGTTGACCTCGCCGTAGTAGGTGTCCTGCTCCTCGTAGAGACGGGCGGCCTCCTCCTTCTGACGCTCCAGCTCAGCGGCCTGACGGGCAGCCTCCGCCTCCTGCCGGCGCTGTTCCTCCAGCCGCACGAGGGTGGCCTCCAGCTCCCGGTTCAGGGTGTCCTCAAGATCCTTGTTGTAGGCGTAGTTGTCCGTCCACCACTGCTCGTTGGCCTCGAGGCTGACGATGTATTCGTATTTTTCCTCTTCCGCCGCCCTGTATTCGTCTATGCGGGCGTTCAGCTCCTCGAGCCGCTGCTTCTGTTCCTCTTCGGCTTTCAAAAGCAGGTCCTCGTATTCCGCCAGACGCTCCCCGTCCTCGCCCATCTGCCGGATCAGTCTCTGGTCGTAGTTCAGCACCGCGTCCACGTAATCCAGCTTTTTCAGAAAGTCGAAGAGGGTGGAGGAGGACAGCAGCACCTCAAGATAGTCCGTTCTGCTGTCCATATAATTTTCCCGCATGCGGTTCAGAAGGGTCTGCTTCTGCCGCTCGATGCTCAGCTCCGTATCGGCGATGGCCTGCCGGGTTTCCTCGATCTGATTGCCCAGAGCGCCGATTTGCTCCTCCGTCAGGCGGCGCATTTCGTCGTTGAGCTCCAGGATCTGGTCGAACTGGGCGATCTGCTCATAGGCCCGGGCCTGGTTTTTCTGGATCTCCGCCAGAATCTCCTCCGCCTCGGCCTTTTTCTGCGCCACCTCGGCGAGCCTGTCCCCGTAGCTTCTGATATCCGCCTCCGTGATCAGGGCGGATGCGGCGGACGTGATGACCATGCAGACAGCCGCAAGGGACAGAATGGCGGCCGCAGTACGGGTCAATACCCTATTCAGTTTCGTCATAGCGGTCCCGTCCGTCTCCTCCGTCCGCGCGTCATTCGCCCGGAACTGTACTTATTTGTTTTGCCGCACCTTCCGCCCGCGAGGGGACGAATCGCGCCGCAAATAATCAGAAATCAAGATAATTGCGGGGGTTCTGCACTTCCCCGTTTTCCCGCACCTCGAAGTGGAGGTGATAGCCGTAAGCGGATCCGGTCATGCCCACGTAGCCGAGGATCTGTCCGGATTCCACCCAGTCTCCGGCGGAAACGGCGCGCTCCGCCATATGGGCGTACAGGGTCTGCAGTCCGCCGCCGTGGTCCACCAGCACGTAGTTGCCGTAGGAATAATGGTATTCCGAAATCAGCACGGTGCCGGCGTTGTAGGCGTGGATCTCGGTTCCGGCGGGGCAGGCCAGGTCGGTGCCCAGATGGTAGTCCGCCGTGCCGTAAAGGTCGCGCCAGCCCTGCTCGGAGGACACGGTGTAGGCGACGCCGGGCTCCAGAACCCAGGAAACGCTGCCGCCCACGTAATCGTCGTCCACGTAATAGGCCTGATAGGAATCGGAGTAGGACACGTTGGACCAGGAATCCCCGCCGGTGTAATTGTCCTCGGGAATGTCCCCGGTCCACGCGCCGCCGGTATCCCAGGTGGAGGAGGTGTCTCCGGTATAGCCGCTGGACGCCCTGCTGCCGTCGTAGCCCGTATGGGAGGAGCCGCTTTCCTGCTCCCGGCCGCTGCTCAGATCCAGGGTCCACTGACTGCCGTCGTCGGTCCACTGATCCCCGCCGGAGGAGGCGCCGGAATTGTCCCAGCCGCTGTCGTTCCAGTTGTTCCATTCCTCTTCCTGACGAGCGGCCTCTTCTTCCTGCTGACGGCGCCATTCTTCCTCCTGACGCTGCCGTTCCGCTTCCTCCTGCTGGCGCTGCCATTCCGCTTCCTGCGCCTGACGGGCAGCTTCTTCTTCCTGCTGACGCTGCCGTTCCAGTTCCTCCTGCTGGCGGCGCCATTCCTCTTCCTGACGCTGACGCTCCGCTTCCTCCGCGGCCCTGCGCTGACGTTCCGCTTCCTCAGCCGCCAGACGCTTGCGTTCCTCTTCCTTGCGGAGCTCGTTCTCGTACCGGACCTGCTCGATGCGCTGGGCGATGGAGTCCTGCACCTCGGACTGCTCCTGCACGTACTGGTCGATGACCTGGGACATGATGTCCGAATTGGTCTGCAGGGTGTCGATGTACTCTTCCAGGCTGTTGTTCAGCAGCTGCCGCTCGTTGATGGCCTTCTCATAGTCCGCGACCAGGCCCTCCTGGATCCGGAGCGCTTCCTCCAGGATCTCCTGATCGGCCGCCAGGGAGGCTTTGTCCTCCTCCAGTCTGGTGATGATTTTCCGGTCGCCCTCGAGGATGTTCACCACATAGTCGAACTTGGTGAGGAAGTCCACCAGGTTCTCCGCCCCCAGCACCAGCTCCAGATAATCGGTCTTTTTTTCCGTATAGCTGTCCACCATGCGCCCGAAAAAGGCGTCCTGCTGGGTTTCGATGCGGGCGGCGGTATCCGCGATGGCCTGCTCCTTTTCCGCGATCTGTCCGCGGATGGATTCGATCTGCTTTTCAGCCAGCTGCTTCTGCTGGGTGGTGATGTTGATGAGCTCGTCCAGCTTGAGCTTCTCCTGCCACGCGTTTCCCTGCTCCTGGTGAAGGGCCTTCAGGTCTTCCGTGGCCTGGGCCTGTCTCGCCCGGAGATCCTCCAGCTGATCCTGATAGGACTGCACCTTGGCGTCCGTGGGGAGATCCGCGTATTCGGAGGCGGAAACGGGAGCGGAAATCGACGACGCCACAAGGATTGCGGAGAGCACCCCCGCCGACCATGTTTTCAGCCGGCTTCCTTTCAATATCTTTGCGCTTTTCATGTAGATTACCTCGTCGCCCGGTTCAGGGGGCGGGCCGATCCCGGAGGATCACTGCTTGAGATACCGTCCGAGAGAGATGACGCTGCCCACCACGCCCAGCACGATGCCCAGTCCTATGAAGCCCCACAGCACGAAGCCGCGGATATCCGAAAAGGGCAGGAAGGAGATCATCTGCAGGTCGTTCACGACCATTCTCTCGATATAGGAGTAAATATACCACTCGATGAAATACGCCGCCACGGAGGACACGATGCCGATGATGGCGCCCTCGATGATGTAGGGCAGCGAAATGAACCATCCCGTCGCGCCCACGTACTGCATGATGGAGATCTCGTTGCGGCGGGAGAAAACGGACAGCTTGATGGTGTTGATGATGATGAAGATGCTCACCACGCCGAGGATGGCCAGAAACCACATGAACACCAGCATGACGCCGTGCTTGAAGTTCTCGATGGTGGTGGCCAGCTCCAGGCGGTTGTTGACCTTGGCGATACCGGGGATCTGCTTCAGCTGATAGTCCAGCTCCGGCACCTTGTCGTTGTCCTGATAGGTGACCACGAAGGAATCGGGCAGCGGGTTGTTGGTCTCGTCCACGTCGTCGTAGATGTCGTACTGCTCCTTCATCTGCTGAAGGCCTTCCGCCTTGGTGACGCGCTCCACGCTGTCGATGTTGTCCAGCTTGCCGATGGCGATGCCCACGTCCTCGATCTCGCTCTCCGCCGCGTCCGGATCGCAGAACACCACGATCTGCTTGATGAGGCCGAACTGCTCCAGGTTCACGTCGATGTTGGTCACAAGGAGGGAGAAGCCGCCGATGACCACCAGGAGGCTCATGAGCACCGCGATGGAGGCGAAGGACATGACGCCGTTGCGGAACAGCCCCTCGAAGGCCTGTCCGATGAAGTAAAAGGGGTTATACCTCCTCATTGAACATACCTCCTACCCGGTCCTCGGTGATGAGGCCGTTATCCAGCATGACCACCCTCTGCTTGTAGTAGTCCACCAGGTCCTTCTCGTGGGTCACGACGATGACGGTCTTGCCGATCTTGTTGATTTTGATGAGCAGGCTCATGATTTCCAGGGACATCTTGGGGTCGATGTTGCCCGTGGGCTCGTCCGCGATGACCACCTTGGGATTATTCGCCAGCGCCCGGGCCAGCGCCACCCGCTGCTGCTCGCCGCCGGAGATCTCGTGGGGAAAGGAATTCTGCTTGTCGGCCAGATTCACCGTATTGAGGATGGCCGGGACGCGGCGCACGATCTTGGACCGGGGCGTGCCCACCACCTCCATGGCGAAGGCCACGTTCTCAAAGACGGTCTTCTTCGGGAACAGGCGGAAATCCTGGAACACCACGCCCAGCTCCCGCCGGTAATAGGGCACCTTGAGCTCGGAAAGCTCGGAAAGGTCGTATTCCCCCACGGTCAGCTTGCCGGAGGTGATGCGTTCCTCCCGGAGAAGCAGCTTCATCAGGGTGGATTTGCCCGCGCCGGACGGTCCGCAGACGAAGAGGAACTCCCCCTCGTCGATGTGCAGGTTGATCCCCTTCAGCGCGATGGTTCCGTTGGGATACGCTTTTTTTACGTTTACAAAGTCGATCATAGAATCCTTTCAGGCGGTATAGCTCCACCGGACCGTCCGCTTTCCTTTCGGATACCCGCCATCCTCCGGGATGCCCGTTACCCGCGCGGACACGGACTGTGCGCTTCGCCGGGAAATCCTGCCGCGTGCAGAGACTCCTTACTGCGCTATGCGGAATTTATGCGTTAATTTTTGTCCAATTCTCAGGAATATTGTAGACAAAACCGGAAGAAATGACAGCAGGGACGTGACGCAGATATGCGCTGTCCCTGGCTGGTCGGAGTCCGGCTCCGTATTGAATTGCGTCCCGTGCGGAAGAGGCTCCGCTCAAGGAAAGATATCAGTATTTCACGGGCTTCTGGGTGAGGTAGCGCTTGACCATCAGGGCCACCTTGAAGGTGATGGCGTGGTCGAACTCCCGCAGGTCCAGGCCGGTGAGCTTGCGGATCTTCTCCAGGCGGTACACCAGCGTGTTCCGGTGAACGAAGAGCTTGCGGGAGGTTTCCGACACGTTCAGGTTGTTCTCGAAGAAGCACTGAATGGTCATAAGGGTCTCCCGGTCGAGGGAATCCAGGGAGCCGTTCTTGAAGACCTCCTGGAGGAACATTTCGCAAAGGGTCGTGGGCAGCTGATAGATCAGGCGGCCGATGCCCAGGTTCTCGTAGCTGATGATATTCTTTTCGGTATCGAAGACCTTGCCCACCTCGAAGGCCACCTGCGCCTCCTTGTAGGACCGGGCGAGATCCTTGATGTTGTCCACCACCGTGCCGATGCCGATGGAGACCTTCACATAGAATTCGGAGTTGAGGGTGTCGGCAATCTGCTTGGCGATCTTCTCGATCTCCTTGATGTCGGTACCCTGCTTGACCTCTTTCACAAGCACGATATCCTGCTCGCCCGTGGCGATGACGTAGTCCTTGTTCTTGTCCGGGAAGATGTTCTGCACCATGTCGAAGGACAGAACGTCCGGCTTGGAATGGAACTTGATGAGGAAGACGACGCGGCTCTCCTCGGCGTTGAAGCGCAGCTCCTTCGACTTGATGTAGATGTCGCTGGGCAGGATGTTGTCGAGGATGATGTTCTTGATGAAGGAATTCTTGTCGTATTTCTCGTCGTAGAGGTTCTTGATGTTGGAGAGGGAGATGGCCAGAATGGTCGCGATCTTTTCCGCGTACTTGTCCTCGCCCTCGATGAAAACGATGTACTCCCACTTGGAGCCCGTGCCGATCGGCTTATAGGTGTACCCGCCCGAGGTGACGGCATCGGAGGTATACGCAAGCTCGTCCCTGACACCCTGTCTCATTTCGCCGATTTTGACAAGCTCGCTGCACGCGATGATGACGCCGTTGTCGTCGATGACGCCGATGATCCGGTCCACCGCGTCGCGCATCTGGTGAATGATCCCCTGAAATAGACGGTTTGACATATTCTGCCCCTTCCTGTCGCCCGATGATTTATCTCTTGTAAATACTATACACTATTCTACACGATTTTTTGTGTTTTTTCAATAGGGGAATCGGAATTTTTCATAGAATTTTTGTGTTTTTTCTGTGTTTCATCCGCTTTTAGCACAAGACGGTGTGTCATGCCGGTGAAGGAGAGGTGAAAAATCGGCCCTCCTCCCCGTCAAAACCGCCCTCCCCGTACCGGGGCGCAGGATGAAAAGAAGGGCTTGACGGAGCATAGGACGTTCTGTCAAGCCGGATCATGTCGGATTTCACCGGGGCTGTCCCCCGGCCGCACTTACGAAACCGATTCCGCAAAAGCCGCTTTGGCGGAAATCATTTTTTGTAAAGCAGGATGGTATAGATATAGTACACCGCGAAGAGCAGGCTGACGATGACCGTCATCACGTAGAACATGGGCGGGAAGACCCAGAACTTATCGAAGAAGAGGGCGGTCACGGTCAGGTACAGGGCGACGGCCGTCAGCATCAGGGGCGTGACCCAGTGGGCGGAGGTATCGGTCTTCCGCACCAGCGTCACGACGAGATAAATGACGGCGCAGGCCAGAAGCACGGGGAACACGATCTTCAGCACGGGCAGC
>CACWLT010000093.1:0-12867 GCA_902761695.1 uncultured Ruminococcus sp. | reverse complement strand
CATGGACACGATGATATCCACAACGGCGATGATGAGAATCCGCACCAGCACGATCTCCTCGGCTTTGGCCCGGCTCACGGCCGCAATGTTTTTCCTACTGGCACCGGCGGTTATCGCTTTCGTTCCGGTCGTCTGAACCTTCTTTGCCATATCCAATCTCACGGTTGGCTCTCCCCTCGGGGAAAACCGTCTCCTTTCAGCCGGGATGCACCTCCGGCCTGTCATTGTATTGATATTTGTCAGCTGTTTGCCTGTTCGCGGTTTATTGCCCGGTCTCAGCCGTCCGCGTCGTCTCCGGCGGAGGTCAGCTCATAGCGGCAGACCAGCGCGGACAGGACGAAGGGAGCCGCGGTTTCCGTTCGGAGGATCCGCCTGCCGAGTCCGGCCGCTTTCATGCCGGCTTCAACGGCCAGGGCTGCTTCCTCCGGCTCAAATCCGCCTTCCGGCCCGATCATGACGGACACGGTGCGGGGTCTTTCCTTCATCAGCTCCGGCAGAGGCACGGTGGGCGTTTCTCCCCCGCCCTCGTAGCAGAAGAGGGGCAGATCGGCCCGGGCGGCTTCCCTGATGGCCTCGGTGAAGGGCATGGGCGGCGCCACCTCCGGGATCCTTCCACGTCCGCTTTGCCCGGCGGCTTCAGCGGCGATTTTCTGCCAGCGCTCCCGCTTTTTGGCGGCGTCCTTCGGATCGATCCGCACCACGCAGCGGGCCGTCGTCACCGGAACGATCCGGCAGGCGCCCAGCTCCGTTGCCTTCATGAGGACGGTCTCGAAGCGGTCTCCCCTGGCCAGTCCCTGATATACCACGGCGTCGTAGGGCGGCTCGTTTTCCGAGGGCTTTGCAGAGAGGATCCGCACGAGGACCTCGTCTCCCGCGGATTCGATGACGGTTTCATATTCGACGCCGTCCTCGCCGCAGAGGGTCAGCTTTTCGCCGGGCTTCATCCGCAGGGAACGGGACACATGGGCCGCGTCGGCTCCCCGCAGGACGGCCGTACCGTTCTCCGGCGAGAGTCCGTCGGCGTTCACGAAGAACCGGGGCATGGCGGCCTCCTTTTCCGGGCGCAAAAACACCCCGTTCTGCCGAATACCGTATTAGTATAGCACAGATTGAGTGATTTGTCAAATCTTTTCAGAAATTTTCCGATGGGAAAATTCACAAAAAACGCGCTGTTCCTCATTGGTTTCCGTGATTCCGCCCTGTCAGAGGATCTCGGGAACGCCGTTTCGCCAGAAGATCTCCCGGGGAAAATCGCCGAAGAACACCTCCAGCATGGGCGCTACTCCCGAGGCCAGGGGCTGCCTCGCCGCATCCTCCTTCTTCACCCAGAACACCCGGCCCTCGTCGGAGGATACCGGCTCCCCGGTGAAGCGGGATGCCCGGTAGAGGAAGACCACGTAGCGCGCGCCCTCCCGGGTCATGAACTGCTTGACGCCGCAGAGCTCGGGACGCTCGACGGTCAGGCCGGTTTCCTCCCGCACCTCGCGGATCACGGCCTCGGTGAAGGATTCGCCCTCCTCCACGTGTCCGCCGGGGAAGACCACGCCCGGCCAGTCCTCGTCGTTCCGCTCCTGCATGAGGACCATGCCGTCCCGCTCGATCATGCACATATTGGTAAAGACCGCTTTTTCCATCTGTCCCGCTCCGGTGCCGTTCGTTTTCCGTCATTCTACCACTTCCCCGCCCCGCTGTCAAGGAACCGGGCGCAAAAAAGGGACCTCCGCGTTATAAGCGGAAGCCCCTTCCGATCGGAGGCTGAATTATTTCTTCTTGTTCTTGCCGGAGGTCGTCTCGGCCTTCTTCCCGCCGCCCAGCATGAGGTTGACCAGGATGCCGAGGATGAGGGCGCAGGCGATCTCGGTGAGGGTGACCGCGCCGATCTTCAGGGTCATGCCGCCGATGCCGCAGATGAGGATGACGGACGCGGTGAAGAGGTTACGGTTGTCGTTCAGATCGACGGGCTGGAGCATCTTGAGACCGGAAACGGCGATGAAGCCGTACAGGGTGATGCAGACGCCGCCCATGACGCATCCCGGGATCGTGGCAAGGAGCGTCACGAAGGGACCGAAGAAGGAGGCGACGATAGCGATAATCGCAGTCGTGAAGATGGTGATGACGGAGGCGTTTCCGGTGATGGCCACGCAGCCGACGGATTCGCCGTAGGTGGTGTTGGGGCAGCCGCCGAAGAACGCGCCCACCATGGAGCCCACGCCGTCGCCGAGAAGCGTTCTGTGGAGGCCGGGTTCCTTGAGCAGGTCGGAGCCGATGACGGAGGAGAGGTTCTTGTGGTCCGCGATGTGCTCGGCGAAGACCACGAAGGCCACGGGCACATAAGCCACGGCCACGGTCGCGATGTATTCGCCGGTCAGGGAGCCGAAGCCCTTGAAGGCCTCAAGGAAGGTGAAGGAGGGGACCCACTGCATGTTGGCGAACAGGGAGAAGTCGATGATCTTCAGCGCGTCGTTGCCGGAAGCGTTGCCGATGAGGGTGAAGCAAAGGGCGACGACATAACCCGCCGCAATACCGATGATGAAGGGGATGAGCTTCGCCATCTTCTTCCCGTAGACGGAGCAGAGGGTGACGACGGCCAGGGTGACAAGGGCGCAGATGAAGCAGACCCAGACATGGGCATCCATGATATAGGCGGAGGCACCCGCGTCGTAAGCATGGGCGAGAGCGTCGCCGACCGCGTTTCCGGCCAGGGAAAGACCGATGATGGCCACCGTGGGACCGATGACGACGGGGGGCATCAGCTTATCGATCCACTTGACGCCGGCGATCTTGACGATCAGGGCGATCACGACGTAGACCAGACCGGCAAGCACCGCGCCGATGAGCAGACCGGCATAGCCGACCTGAACGGACGCCGCGCCGCCGAAAGCCGCGAACATGGAGCCGAGGAAGGCGAAGGACGAACCCAGGAACACCGGGCTTTTGAACTTCGTGAAGCAGAGATAGACGAGGGTGCCGACGCCCGCGCCGAACAGGGCAGCCGACTGGCTCATGCCGTTGCCCACGATGGACGGCACGGCGATGGTGGCCGCGAGAATGGCGAGCAGCTGCTGAAGCGCGAAAACGATCAGCTGACCGATCTTCGGTCTGTCCTGAGGCTGGTAGATGAGTTTCATACGTCCTCCGAAGATTATGAAATTGGTTCCGGAAAGAATTTACGGCATGAAAAAAACCCGGTTCGCGGCCGGGCGGTTTGCATCCGTGGGAGACCTCCGACCTTTCCGGCATCGCGGTACCGGCTTAAAGCTCGTTCTTTCCATCACGGGGATTATATCATAAGCGGCGTTTTTTGTCAAGACGAATCGGGAATCTTTGGAAAAAAACGGATGCCGTCACATGGATTTCCGTATCCGCTCGATGGCCCCCTTCTCGATGCGGGACACCTGGGCCTGGGAGATGCCGATCTCCTCCGCGATTTCCATCTGGGTCTTCCCGGCGTAGTACCGGCCGGCGATGACGCTGCGCTCCCGTTCGGAGAGGCGGGCGATGGCGTCCCGGAGGGCGATATCCTCCAGCCACAGCTCGTCGTCGGCGTCCCTGTCCCGGATCTGGTCCATGATGCAGAGGGAATCCCCGCCGTCGCCGCTGACGGTGTCGAAAAGGGAGACGGGCTCCGCGATGGCCTCCAGCGCCGCGCCAACCTCCCCGGGATCCTCCCCGATTTCCCGGGCCACGGCCTCCAGGGTCGCCTCCCCGTCCCGGGACAGCTTCTCCCGTGCGGCCAGGGCGCGGTAGGCCAGATCCCGGACGGAGCGGCTCACCCGGATG
Organism: uncultured Ruminococcus sp.; assembly: GCA_902761695.1. Lineage (GTDB taxonomy): Bacteria > Bacillota > Clostridia > Oscillospirales > CAG-272 > UMGS1696. Next base: position 9,087 of record CACWLT010000093.1, on the reverse strand, counting down.
ACGTTGTTGTCGCGGAGATACCGGCGGATCTCGCCTAAAATCATGGGCACGGCGTAGGTGGAAAACTCCACGTCCAGCCCGGTGTCGAAATTGTCCACGGCCTTGATGAGCCCGATGCAGCCCACCTGGAACAGATCGTCCGGGTTCTCTCCCCTCCCCGAAAACCGTCCCACCAGGGACAGCACCAGCCGCAGATTGCCGTCGATCAGCCTCTCCCTGGCCTCCCCGTTGCCCTCCGCCGCTTTCTTCAGAAGCTCCTTCTTTTCCGATGAAGTCAGGACCGGCAGCCGCGACGTATTGACGCCGCAGATTTCCACCCTTCCTCCCGCCATGCGGTACCTCCGCAAAAACACGCCCCGGGGCGTTTACTTCACGGGAAGTATGCCGCTGCGGGGCGATGTTTATGCAGTTTGCGGGCTGGCAGGTTCTGGGGATCAGGTGAAAAACCAGAGGCAGACCGTGCCCATTTCGGAGGCCGCGCCACCTGCGGACTTCACGCCGCGCTCCGCGAGAACGGGGATCTCGAAGACCTCCTGTCCGTTCAGCAGCCGGGCGAGGGCGTCCTCCGCGTCCTCCTCCGAGGGGAATTTCAGAAAGGCGCAGTCACCGTCCGCCTGTTCCGCGATGATCCGGGCGATGACGGCGGGATCGTAGGCGTCCAGGGTACAGCCCGTCCGGACGTAGTAGCTCCACCGCCGGGAGGTGCATTCCGGCAGGGCGGCGGGGTCGTCCGGGACGTGGTTCAGGAGGATCTCCTCCGTGGTGACGCAGAAATAGTCGTAGCTCCGGTACCGGTCCGGGGTCTCTCCGGCGAAAACGGGATCGTCCCAGGTCACGTCCATCTGCACCCAGTCCCCGTCCAGAAGCACGACGTTCCATTCATGGGGCGCGCCGGTCTTCAGCTCCGTCCCCTGCACCCGGCGGCACTCGGCCCCCATCCGCCCGGCGATGAGCTGGAAGGCGGCGGCATATCCGGAGCAGACGGCGCGGCGGTTCACCAGGGCTCCGTAGGCGGAGGTGCTCTGGCTGAGCGCGTCGCTGCCTGTATATTCCTCCGTCATGGCCTCCGCCGCCGCTTCGTCGTAGTCCGTCTCGTCCACCAGGATGTCGTGGAGCAGGAGCAGTCTGTCCCAGAGAGTCTCTCCTCCGGCGCAGCGCTCCAGAATCTCCCCGGCCCTCTCCTCCACGGCCGCGCGGCGGGTGAGGATCTCCTCCCTGTCCATGAGGATCTCGGGTCTGAATTCCACGGTCACGTCGGTGCCGGAGGTCTTTTTTACGAAGGTGCCGCCGCCGGAAAGCCAGAACAGCTCCGGATGATCCGCCAGCACCTCCTTGTAGACGTCGAAGAGCTCGTCGGAGCAGTCATAGGGAAGGACGATCTCCTCCTCCAGCGCCTCAAAGGCCCCCTGAAGCGTCTTATACAGGGAGTCCCGGTCCCATGCCTCCGTTTTTTGGGATTCCATGGCCGCCGCGCCGTCGGTGAGCCTCGCGGGAAGATCGAAGGAGCCGAACCGGTGATGCAGGAAGAAGGATGCGATGACCGCCAGCGCGATCATGACAAGGATTTCAAAAAAAGACAGACCGTTTCTTCTTTTATCCTTCATATGCCTCCTTTGTCATGACGGTGCCCCGCCGAAAGACAGACCGCCGCAGAGTTCTTACAGGCTTGCGTAATCGGGAACGCTGGGGGCGCCGCCTTTTTTCGTGGTGCAGAGGGCCGCTGCCTTGTTGGCCAGAAGGACCGCGCGCCGGACGGCTTCCTCGTCTGAGACGGAGATCTCCTTTGTGACAAACTCATGGAGGAAGGTGGCGAAGAACACGTCCCCCGCCCCGGTGGTGTCCACGGCACGGACGGGAAACGGCTCCGCGTAACCGCCGTACCCCTCCGCAGCGTAATACGAGCCCTTTTCTCCCATGGTGACGGCGGCGAACCGGGGTCCCTCGGCAAGGATGAGCCGGGCAATGGCGGCGGGATCGGCATACCCCGTCAGCATCTCCCCCTCCTCCTCGGAGACCTTCACCAGATCCGCCTGCCGGAGGGCGTTTTTCGCGTGGGAGACGAAATCGCCGCCCGCCCAGAGGGATTCCCGGTAGTTGGGATCAAAGCTGACCAGAGCCCCCGCCTTCTTCGCCAGCCGCACCGCGGTCAGGGTCGCTTCCCGGGCCGGTTCCGCGCAGAGAGACAGGGAGCCGAAGTGAAAGAGCTTCGCCGAGGTGAGCATGTCCCGGGGCAGCTCGTCGGCCGTGATCCGCAGATCTGCTTCATGACGGCGGTAGAAGGCGAAATCCCGTTCGCCGGAAGGTGCCAGGGAGACGAAGGCCAGGGTGGTGTTATAGTCCGGATCCACGGCCAGACCGCCGCAGTCCACGCCCAGGCCTTCCAGATAAGTCCGGAGGGCCCGTCCGAAGAGGTCGTTCCCCACCTTGCCGATGAAGCCCGCCCGCGCGCCGTATTTCGCGAAGGCCGCCGCCGCGTTGACCACCGCTCCCCCGGGATTCTGGATGTACCGGGGAAAGCCGTCCGGGGTGACGCCGTCCGGGGTGAAATCGATGAGGATCTCCCCGAGGGTCACCATATCGTATTTTTTCATGGATTCACGCCCCCGTATACGCACCGTTCTCCGTCAGGATGCGGCGGATCTCTTCGGTATCGGCGTCCTGCACCGGCACGTTCTGATCGATGGCCACGGACGCGCCCACGCCCGCCGCCTCGCCGGTGGTGGTGCAGATGGGGATGATGCGGATGGACGCCTGGGCCTCGTGATCGCAGGAGATGCACCGGCCGCCCACCAGCAGATTATCGCAGTCGCCGCGCCGGGGGATCAGGGAACGGTAGGGGATGGTATACCAGGTGCCCCGCTCGAAGAAGTAATGGGAGGTGCCGGAGCCCTCGGGATTGTGGATATCGATGTCGTAGTTCCCTGCGGCCACGGCGTCTTCAAACTTCGTGCAGGCCACAAGATCCTCCCCGGTCAGCACGTATTCGCCCACCAGCATCCGGCTCTCTCTGACGCCGATGGCCGGGGCGGTGTACATGAGCTTCGCCCGCTCCATGCCGGGAACCGCATTGACCCTGAAGAAGTCCAGCAGCTCCTGCACCTGGCGGCGGGCCTCCATCTCGGCCCTCGTCACATCGAAGGGATCCACGGGATTGAGCTTCACGACGCGGGTGGTGTTGAAGTGGAGCACACCGTCGATGGGGTAGTCGAAGACCAGGATGTCCTCCCGGGGATTGGAGAAGCGGCCCGCGTCCTTCCATTCCCGATGGAGGCGCACCCACATGTCCCGGCTGGCGAAGAAGGCCTGCTTGTCCACGTTGGCCACCCGGAAGCAGAGTGTCATGGGCTGGCAGAGATTGTCCGGCTCCCGTCCCAGGCGCGTGGGCACGCCGGCCATGACGCAGAGATCGGCGTCCCCGGTGCAGTCGACGAACATCCGGCCTAAGAAGGTCAGCACGCCGGACTTGGTGGCGACGGACACGGATTCGATGCGGCCGCCGTCCCGCGTCACGCCGCATAGGGTCGCGTGGAAGAGGACCGAAACGCCCGCTTCCGTGACCTTTTTATCCAGCAGCAGCTTCAGGGCCTCGTCGTTGAACTGGCTGTCCCCCCGGATATCGCCGGACGCGGTCAGGTCGTCCACCAGTTCCCGGAGAAAGCCCCGGCTCAGGTAATGGCGGCGCTCCTCTCCGTTTTCGTCGGTGACCGTGGTGGAATAGGGCATGAGGGGGAAGATGAGGTTGTTGGACGCCGCGCCCCCCAGAAATCCGGAGGCCTCCAGCAGAAGGACGCGCTTGCCGAGCCTTGCCGCGGAAACAGCCGCCGCGCAGCCTGTGAAGCCGCCGCCCAGAACGATCACATCGTAATTGGTTTCGTGTGTCATGTCATGTGCTCCTTTATCTTCAGTCGGATTTCAGAAGACTGCCGTTCCATGATCGGAATGATCCGGACGCATATCATTCCGCCTCAGCGGCCGCTCTCAGCAGGGGATCCAGCTCTGCGGCGGAGAAAATGTAATGATAACGGTAGCTTTCCGCCTCGGCATCCGCTTTCACGGCGGCCTTTTTCAGTTCATCGGCCTTTTCCGTGTCCAAAAGGAAGTTCTCGCACCCGTTCACCGATGAGCCGATAATGCCGAAGCGATCGAGGTAGTATACCTGCCCGTTCCCGTCCCGGACGGCGTCGAAGAAGGCGGTGAAGGAACCCAGCATCCAATAAAAGTTGTCGTACTCCGTGCCGGTGCCCTGCTTCAGAAAGAGCAGAAGTTCGTTGCCGGCTGTGAAAAGGGGGAATCCGTCGATGGTCTGGAGGGAATTGCCGTCCTGAACCACGACGATGTCGCCGGGAACCGTGCCTTTGAAGGTCTCGGGAACCTCGGCCATATAATACGAAAAAGCGCCGTCGCTTGCCTCGCCGATCCAGTCGCCGATTCTCACACGGGCGATGAGATCCGCTTCCTTCGCGGCCGATTCCAGCGTCTGAAACTCCTCCATCGAAACCATCATGGCAGATGCACCGGTTCTGCGCGTCGGGGTCACGGCTTTTCCGGCGGAGCATCCCGCCAGCATCAGAACAGCCAGCGCGGCGGCGGCTGCGGAAAGCAATTTTTTCATGGGACAAACTCCTTTCGGGAACGGCTATCCGTCCCTGTCCTATTATACCGGATTGCGCCTGGGTTTGCAAGAGGGGGCGGTGATTTATGGGAATTTAGGCGCGGCGTTTTTTTCGGCGGAGCGTCTCCCGCGTCTTGACATTTTCGAGATTTTGATGTATAATCGTATGCAATGCAAAATAAATCGCGCAAAGGAGACTGATCATGAACATTGCCGTCCGTTACTGCTCGAAATCGGGCAACACCAAAGCCGCCGCCGAAGCCATGGCCGACGCCCTGGGGGTGAGCGCTCTCTCCGTGGAAGACGAAGCCGCCGTGCCGGAGGAAAAGATCGATCTGCTCTTCCTGGGAGGCGCTCTCTACGCCTACGGGATCGACGAGAGGCTGAAGACCTACATCTCCGCCCTCTCCCCGGACACGGTGGGCGTGGGCAGGGCCGTCCTCTTCTCCACCTCCTGGCTGTCGAAGCACGCGCTGGATGTGATGCGGAAATCCCTCGGACAGAAAGGAATCCCCGTATCCGAGGAGACGTTCTGGGCAAAGGGAAAGGACATCGCCGCCCATCTGGACGAGGCCCGCGCGTTTGCGAAGAAAGCCGCGAAATAAAGCCCTGCAGCGGATGAATAAACCGGCGTTCCGCTTCCTGTATAAGGGAGACGGAGCACCGGTTCTGTTTATTGTGTCACGAAATGCGGATTCGCTGATTCCCCCGTCACGCTATCAGGAAGAACTTGACGATGAAGAGCAGGGAGATCACGTAGGTGAGGACGGAGACTTCCTTTGCCTTGCCCGTGGCGACCTTCAGCACCGTATAGGCGATGAGGCCAAGACCGATGCCGTGGCCGATGGACCCGGAGATGGGCATGGCGATGAGCATCAGGGCAACGGGCAGCAGCTGGCTCATGTCGTCCAGATCCACCTTCTTCAGTCCGCCGAGCATCAGCACGCCCACGTAGATCAGGGCGGCGGAGGTGGCGGCGGCGGGAATCAGGGCGGCGATGGGGGAGAGGAACATGCAGAGCAGGAACAGGACGCCGGTGGTCAGCGCGGTCAATCCCGTCCGTCCGCCGGCCTCCACACCGGACGCGGATTCGATGAAGGTGGTGACGGTGGAGGTGCCCGTGACGGATCCGGCGACGGTGCCCACGGCGTCCGCCAGCAGGGCTTCCTTCATCTTCGGCATCTTTCCTTCCTTGTCCACCATGCCCGCACGGGACGCGGTGCCCACCAGCGTGCCGATGGTATCGAACATGTCGATCATGCAGAAGGTGATGACGAGGGTGACGGCGGTGAACCAGCCGATTTTCATGAAGCCCGCGAAGTCAAGCCGGAACAGGGTGGTCTCGACCATATCCGCGAAAGGAGGCACGAAGGACGCGCCCTTGAGGGACGCAAAGGGATTGACGTGCAGGAACAGCGCTTCTCCGGCCCAGTAGATCACGGAGGAGCAGAGCATGCCGCAGAGCACCGCGCCCTTAATGCCGTAATGGGCGAGGATCACGATAACGAAGAGACCGATCAGCATGGTGACGACGGAGAGCACCATGACGGCGTAGCCGGAGCCCATGGTATCCCGGGCCACCTTGGGGGTCAGGGCGCCGAAGAAGTCGCGCATGGCGAAGAAGGGGCCGCCGTTTTCGGAGTACAGGCTGACGTTGGAGCCCAGACCGATGTTCATCAGCATCAGGCCGATAGCGGGAGAAATGCCCAGCCGGACGCCGAGAGGGATGGCCTCCACGATCTTCTCCCGGATGCTGAAGAGAGAGAGGATGATGAAAACCACACCCTCCACAAAGATGATGACCAGGGCGGAGCGGAAGGAGTCCAGATAGCTCGTGCCGGTCATGGCGGCGATATTGGCCACCACCACGGCGAAGAAGCTGTTGAGTCCCATGCCGGGCGCCATGGCGAAGGGCTTGTTGGCGCAGAACGCCATGACGAACATGCCCACGGCGGAGGCGATGCAGGTGGCCATGAACACGCCGTTCCAGAGATTCTGCCCCTCAGCGCCGAAACCCGTCAGCAGATTGGGGTTCAGGGCGATGATATACGCCATGGTCATGAAAGTGGTGAGACCGGCCAGGATCTCGGTGCGGACGTTGGTCTTGTTTTCCTTCAGTTTGAAGAGCTTATCCATATTATCTCAGAATGCCTTTCTTTTGAATTTCAATGCGGAGGATCAGTTCCCTTCCTCCAGGGCGATATACGCGTCGATGATCTTCTGGAAGGTCTTCTGGGCCACCTTGTCCTTGGCCCGGTAGGCGGATTCGGAGTCGTTGGAGTTGGTGGACACCAGGTTCTGAATGACGAAGGCCATGCCCCAGTCGCCGCACATGTAGCCGAAGTCGAACACGCGGCTGTTCATGAGCAGGTCCAGCATCTCGGCGGACTCGGTGTCCCGGGAGAACTTGACCTTGAGGGAGGTTTCGTAGTAGGCGGGCACCACCTGCTTCCAGGTCTCGGCGTTGAGGGCCTCCAGAATGATGGAGACGTTCTCCGTATCCTGGACGGTGATGGGCACCATCATGCCGCCGTGGGCGCCGTCGGACATGGTGTAATAGGAGGCCTGCCCCTCGTCGAACTTGGGATAGGGGATGATGCCGAAGTCAAAGTCCAGATCCCGGTAGCCCGCCGCGCCGTTGAAGAGGCCGGTGTAGCAGAGCAGGCGGTTTCCGGTCCACGCCTCCCAGCCGGTGCCCCAGCCCTGGGTGTAGCCGCCGGGGGATTCCCAGTAGAGGGCGTTGAGCTTCTCCACGATGGCATGGGCCTTTTCCCGGTCGAAGGTCATCTGGGGGACGCCCTCCTGGTCCAGGGTGAAGAGGGGATTGTCAAAGGCGTACTGATAGGTGACCACGGCGGAATAGGGGTCGCCGGAGAGGGTCAGAAGGTCGTTCTCATCCTTGACGCCGTTGCCGTCCAGGTCGGTGTAGATGGTGTCGGACAGGGATTTCAGCATGTCGTAGGTCCAGCGCCCTTCCCGCACCACGGGATAGATGTCCTCGAGATTATAGGAGGCGGCGATGTCCTTGTTGTAGTACATGCAGTAGGTGAAGCGCAGCACGTCCAGATCGAACTCGCCGATCATGACGTAGGCGTGCTTCTTCACGGACAGGGCCTCCGCCGCGTTGCCGATGTACCAGGGTCTTGACAGGTCGATGTGGGGCAGATCGGTGTACCAGTCGTAGTACCCGCCCTTGTAGCATACGGCGGTCTGCTGGATGATCTGCGCCAGGCACACGTCGTAGGAGTCGTCCCCCGCCGTGACGCAGTGCTCCATGATGGGCATGGGGTCTCCCTCGTAGTCGGCGCTGAACGCGATGTTGAACCGCTCTGCCACGGCGGCGTTGCGGGCCACGATGGAGTCGTTCACCACGTCGCCGTTCATTTCCTCGCCGAAGCTCAGGTCGGTGACGAAGTCGTCCCGGTCCCGGGTGAGCACCCGGAAGGACATGCCGCCCATATCCGTCGCGGGCAGGCCGTCGTCCACCTTCATGCGGGCGTTGGCGTCGTCCTCTTCGGCGGCTTCTGTCTCCGCCTCGGCTCCCGGCGTCACCTCAGCGGCGGTCGATCCGGTTTCATCCGGGGTGCCGGTTCCGGTATTGCTGCATCCCGCCAGTGTCCCGGCCAACAGCGCGCAGCACAGCAGCAGGCTGATGTTTCTTCTGAACATAAGGAATCCTCCTTGATTCGGAAAGGGTCCGGCCGCCCGGTATCACAGGGAACATGCGGTTCGTTCCGGAGCTCTCCGGTGTTCTCCTCTGAATTATACAAGAAAAGCGCGGATTATGCAAGACCTTTCGGAAACTTTGTATAAAATCCCGCCGTCCTTTTGTGCCGGAATCCGCCCGGAAATGTTGCGGTTTTATGACAGAATGAAGCCGACGCTTGTCCTTGCCGCAGCCCCATGGTATACTGACGCCGGACAACAACTATATCGATAACCGACGGAGGTGAATGTATGGACACGATCCGGTATGGCGCGTATTTCGGGGAGTGGATCGATCTGGAATTCAGGAAAGGAACCAAAAAAGCCACGGACGGAGGCATGACCATTCCCTTCTGGAACGAGGTTGTGGGGGAGAATGCTGCCGAGGCGGTGCGGATTCAGACGCGTCGGCCACTCCAATAAACACACATAGAAAAAAACCGGGACAGGTATTCTTCGTACCCGTCCCGGAGGAGATTATTCCGTTTGTGTCAGCAGCTTATCGCGGGGACAGCTCAGTGACGCTTCTTGGAAGCGGCGAAGCCGGCCAGGGAAATCACAGCGGTGACAGCGGCCACAACGCCGAAGTCGAAGGTCTGAGGAGCCTCAGCCTTGTCGTCCATAGCCTCGTCCACAGCCTCGGGAGTCTCGACGGCCTCAGCGGTCTTCTCGCCGAACAGGGTCAGCTCGGAAACCTGGAAGGTGCCGGAAGCGGTGCCCGCAGCGTTGAACTTCACGTAGGAGACGCCCTCAGCGGAAGCGTCGCCGAC
>CACWLT010000092.1 GCA_902761695.1 uncultured Ruminococcus sp. | reverse complement strand
GCCGCTCTCCCGGCAGTCAGGTGGTGAAAACCTACTCCCCCGGCGGCGCGCTGATCCGGAAAATCACCGTCCGCACCTGGGAATCGGACACGGAATTCTACAACCGCTTTCTGACGGACGCCGCCCGGAGCCACAACACTCCCTACACCGGCCCCATGGACGGCGTCGCCCCGGTCCCCTACACCTCCTTCGTGCCCCAGTACGCTCATATGAGCATGGCCCAGCTGGAGTACTACCGGTACGTGCGGGAGTGCGTGCGGCACGGAAAGACCCCGCCCTGCGACTTCCCCTATGTGCTGATCTGCATCTACGAGATCCTCAACCTGCCGGACCTGATCCCGCCGGAGGAGGGCATACGCCTGCTGTCCACCCTGTGGCTGGGATACCGGAACGCCTTCCCCCGTCTGGACGGCACCCTCTGCGAATGGGCCGCGGATTACTGCATGATCCACGGGGTGTCCCTCCCGGCGGAGCTGGAGCCCATCCTGCCCCAGGTGGTCCCCAAGGCCCAGCTGAAGGAGTTCTATCTGGACCGGTCCCTGTCGGACAGCGCGTCCTTTGCCCGGGTGGTCATCGAGAATTCCTCCGACTACGATTTTCGCAACAGCCGCTATTACGCCGCCAACCGGGACGCCTACGAACAGCACATCCCCGCGGCCATGGGACGGGCGCTCGCGGCGGGACAGAAGGCGGGGGTCGGCATTTTCGCCCTGGACCGGACCTATCAGATGACCCGGGACAGCTACGTGGGCGCGGTCGCGGCCTCCTCCGTCAAGCGCCGGATCGATCTGGAATTCGTCTCCTTCACCCGGCGGGCCGAGACAAGGGGAGCGGTCTCCGGGCTGTGCTGGGCATCAAGGCCAAGCTGGGCACGGACGGCGTGGGACCCGAGGCCGCAGCGGAGATCGACGCCTACTTCCTCCCCATGCTGCCCACGAAGGAACAGCTCCGCCGGAAGAAGGAAGACGTCAACATGCCGCCTGATTATATGAAGAATTACGAAGCGGAGTCCTCCGGGTTCGATCCGGACGCGGCGGCGGTCATCGAGGCGGAATCCTGGGTCAACACCAGCCGTCTCACCGGCGAGGACTACGGCACCCCGGACGAAGCGCCGCCGTTTATCGAAGACACCCCCGCCCCGGACACGGAAACGGAGGGCGCCATGTCCACGGAGGATTACGCGGCGGAGGAGCTGCCCGGGGAGGTCCCGCCTTCCCTGCCTGCCGATCCCGCAGCGGAGACGGACAACGAGGAAAGAATGATCCCGGAAAAAACCCCGGATGAAATCCGCGCCGGACTGCGGGCCGCCATGGAGGGAGGCTTCCGTGCCTTCTGCCGGGAACGGGGGCTTTACGAGGGCGATCTGGCCGACCGGATCAACGCCGTGTTCCTGGATTGTCTGGGAGACGTGGTGCTGGAGGCCGACGGAACGGGTTTCCGGTTTATCGAAGAATACAGGGAGGATGCTGAAGAATGGCTCAGAGCAGAAACGAAACGGTAACAAAGGTTCCCCGGCGGATCCTCGGAACGCTGCTGTCGTCCCTCTCCGGCGGCGTGGTGCCCCGGGTGGGCGCGCCCTATATCGCCATCGGACGGCGGGAGGAGATCGACGCCCTGGCGACCTCTCTGGACCGGGTGGCAGACGGCGAGGGGGCCATGAAGTTCATCATCGGGCGGTACGGCTCCGGCAAGAGCTTTCTGATCCAGCTCTCCCGGGGCTACGCGCTGGACCGGGGCTTCGTGACGGCGGACGCGGATCTCTCCCCCGAGCGGAAGCTGTCCGGCGCGGGCGGTCTGGCCACCTACCGGGAGCTCATGAAGAACATCGCCACCAAGACCTCCCCCGACGGCGGCGCGCTCCCGGTGATCCTGGGCTCCTGGTTCACCCGTCTGGGCAACGAAATGACGGAGGACGGCTTCGATCCCTCCTCCGAGGCCTGGAGCGCGGAGTTCACCCGCCGGATCACGAAGAACCTCCGGGAGCTGGAGGCCGACGTGGGGGGCTTCGACTTCGCGGCGGTGCTGCGGGCCTACTACGAGGGATGGCGGGACGATGACGACGAGAAGCAGTCCGCCTGCCTCAAGTGGCTCCGGGGCGAGTTCGGCACCCGGACGGAGGCGCGGGCCGCCACGGGGATCCGCTCCCTGACCATCGTGACGGACGACAACTGGTACGACTACCTGAAGCTCTTCACGGCCTTCGTGCGCCTCTGCGGATACGCAGGACTGTGCCTCTACGTGGATGAGTGCGTCAACCTCTATAAGATTTCCAACCGCATCTCCCGGGAGAACAACTACGAGAAGATCCTCTCCATGTTCAACGACACCATGCAGGGGCGCGCGCCGGGGCTCATGATCGTCTTCGGCGGAACACCCCAGTTCCTGGAGGACAGCCGCCGGGGACTCTACAGCTACGAGGCCCTCAGGTCGAGGCTGGCGGACGGGCGGTTCGGCGGGGGCGAGCTGCGCTCCTTCATGCAGCCCGTGATCCGGCTGAAGCGCCTCTCGGACAGCGAGCTCTACGCCCTGGTGATCCGTCTGACGGCCCTCCACGGGGAATACCACAAATGGGACGCAGCCGCGAAAATCACGGATAATAATATGAAAGACTTTCTGACCCAGTCCATGACACGGGAGGGCGCGGAATCCATGATCACGCCCCGGGAGATCATCCGGGACTACGTGACCCTTTTGGATCTGTGCTTCTCCAATCCCGACCGGACCTTCGACGAGATCCTCGGAAAAGTGCAGCGGACGGCGGCTCCCACGGACGCAGACGGGGACGGCACCGGTTCCGCAGATGCCGACGGTCAGCCCGCTCTTCCCCCGAAGCCCGCCGTGACCCTGGACGATATTGAATTCTGAAAACCGGGAGGTCTCCCATGTCCGTATTCGAACGCTATTCCCCGTTTATCCGGGAATTCATCTACAGCCACGGCTGGGAGGCCCTCTCCCCGGTACAGGTGGCGGCGGCGGAGATCCTGTTTGACTCCGACTGCAATCTGCTGCTCCCCTCCCAGACGGCGTCGGGCAAAACGGAGGCGGCCTTTTTCCCCATCCTCTCGGAGTTCTATGAGGACATGCCCCAATCCATCGGCGCCCTCTACATCGCCCCGCTGAAATCCCTCATCAACGACCAGTTCGGCCGGATCTCAGAGCTCTGTGATGAGGTTGGGATCCCGGTCTACCACTGGCACGGGGATGTGGCGGCCTCCCACAAGCAGAGAGCGCTGAAGGAGCCCCGGGGCATTCTCCAGATCACGCCGGAATCCCTGGAGGCCATGCTCATGAACCGCTCCTCGGACCTTCTGCGCCTCTTCGGGGATCTGCGCTATGTGGTCATCGACGAGATCCACACCCTGACGGGCAGCGACCGGGGCAATCAGATCCTCTGCCAACTGGCCCGGCTCCGGGAAAAAACGGGCGTCTCCCCCCGCCGCATCGGCCTCTCCGCCACTCTCGGCGACATGGAAAAGGCGGCAGCCTGGCTGGGAGGGGGCAGCGGCCGGGACACGAAGATCCCCTCCATCCCCCCGGCGAAGATCCGCTGGCGGCTGGGCATGGAGCACTTCTTCATCGTGGACAAGGACTCCGGCACGGCACCGGAAGCGGGAGAGCGCGCGGCTGTTGACCCCGAGACCGGCGAGGCGAAGATCGTGAACGACGTCGCCCTGATCCCCACGCCCCCCGGTAACCGGCGGGAGGAAAAACTCTCTCTGGATCCCGGCTACGAATACATCTACGAGGCCACGAAGGGCAAGAAGGCCATCGTGTTCTCCAACTCCCGGGAGGAGACGGAATATATCTGCGCCACTCTCCGGGAGATCGCGGAATACCGGGGCGAGCCGGACGTGTTCCTGATCCACCATGGCTTCCTGTCGGCCTCCATCCGGGAGGAAGCGGAGATGAAAATGAAGGACGACGACATCCGGGCCGTCGCCTGCGCCACCGTCACCATGGAGCTGGGCATCGACATCGGTCGTCTGGAGCGGATCATTCAGCAGGGCAGCCCCAATTCGGTGTCCTCCTTCCTCCAGCGTCTGGGACGGTCCGGGAGACGGGGAGATCCGCCGGAGATGATGATGGTCTTCCGGGAGGAGAACGCCCTGCCCAACACCCCCCTGCCCCAGCTGATGCCCTGGGAGCTTCTGAAGGCCATCGCCATCGTCCAGCTCTACATCGAGGACCGGTTCATCGAGCCGCCGTTCCTCAAGAAATGCCCCTTCTCCCTGCTCTTCCAGCAGACCCTGTCCGTGGTGGCCTCCTCCGGAGCGCTTACGGCAAAGGAGCTGGCGGCCAGGGTGCTGAACCTGCCTCCCTTCGCCGCCGTGGACGAGGGGGACTACAAGACGCTCCTCGTCTCCATGATCAACAACGACTGGCTGGAAATGACGGATGAGCGGGAACTGATCGTGGGCCTGCGGGGCGAGCGGCTCACCAATTCCTTCAAGTTCTACGCCGTCTTCAAGGACGAGGAGGACTACACGGTCCGCTGCGAATCCGACGAGATCGGCGTCATCACCACCCCGCCGCCCGTGGGGGATCGCTTCGCACTGGCCGGACGGGTCTGGGAGGTGGAGGAGCTGGACATCCCCCGGAAGCTGATCTACGTCAAGCCCGTGCGCGGCAAAATGGAGGTCAGCTGGCCCGGGGACTACGGCGAGGTCCACACCCGGATTCTGGAGCGGATGCGTCAGGTTCTGAGAGAGGACACGGAATACCCCTATCTCAGAGAAGGCGCGCTGCAGAGACTCCGGGTCGCCCGGGCGGTGGCGCGGAACACGGGGCTTACCGAGAGCTGCATCCTGCCTCTGGGCGGGTACACCTGGGCTCTGTTCCCGTGGCTCGGCACAAGATCCTTCCGGACGCTCCGCCGTTATCTGGTGCGGAAGGCCGGCTCCTTCAAGCTGACCGGCATGGATTTCGAGGGCTGCTATTACATGACCTTCAAGCTGGAGGGCGGCCGGGGCGACGATCTCATGCGGATGATCGGCGACAAGATCCGCCGGGAGGGAATCGACCTCGACGCGCTCATCAGCCCCACCGAGGCTCCGGTCTTCGACAAATACGACGAATACATCCCCTCGGAGCATCTCCGCAAGGCTTACCGCGAGGACAAGCTCCGCTCCGACGAGATCCTGGAACGGGTGGACGCGGGTGAGTTCACCCCAGCGAAAAGGCGGATGTCCTGACAACGGCCGACCTGCCCGTCCACAGATTCCACGGTCCCGGAACATAATTCCGCTTTTCCCGCAATAAACATAATCCTATTGATTTTTAATATTATTCATGTTATAATAAGGTGATCCGTGCGGATTCTCCTCCGTTCGGGTCACCCGGATTATGAACACAAGTTCCTCTTATTTGAAGGAAGGTCCCATATGCCCGAATTTATCTCCGTCCGCGGCGCGCGGATGAACAACCTCAAGAACATCGACGTGGACGTGCCCCGGGACAAGCTGGTGGTGTTCACCGGCCTCTCCGGCTCCGGCAAGTCCTCCCTGGCCTTTGACACCATCTACGCCGAGGGACACCGCCGCTTCGTGGAATCCCTCTCCTCCTATGCCCGGATGTTCATCGGCCAGCTGGACAAGCCGGACGTGGACGCCATCGAGGGCCTATCCCCGGCCATCTCCATCGACCAGAAGACCACCTCCAAGAACCCCCGCTCCACGGTGGGCACGGTAACGGAGATCTACGACTACCTGCGCCTGCTCTACGCCCGTCTGGGTGTGCCCCACTGCCCCGTGTGCGGCCGGGAGATCCGCCAGACCTCCGTGGACACCATCCTCGACAGCCTCATGGCCCTGCCCGAGGGGACCCGGTTCATGGTACTCTCCCCGGTGGTCAGGGGAAAGAAGGGCCGCCACGAAAAGGTCTTCGCCGACGCGAAAAAGCGGGGCTTCGTCCGGGCCCGGGTGGACGGCTCCCTGTATGATCTGAACGAGGACATCACCCTGGACAAGAACCTCCGGCACAGCGTGGAGCTGGTGGTGGACCGCCTGGTGATGAAGCCCGATCTCCGCACCCGGCTGACGGACTCCGTGGAGACGGCCCTGCGGGAATCCGAGGGGTCCCTGCTGGTGGTGACGGTTCCCCGGGGGGACGAGGAGGCGCGGGAGATGGAGTTCTCCACCAACTACGCCTGCCCGGAGCACGGGATCTCCTTCCCGGAGCTTGAGCCGCGGATGTTCTCCTTCAACAATCCCTTCGGCGCCTGTCCCACCTGCTCAGGGCTGGGCGTTCTGCGCTCCGTGGATCCGCGCAAGATCATCCCGGACGACTCCCTCTCCCTGAAGGAGGGCGCGATTCAGGTCAACGGCTTCAAGACCCTCGAGGAGGCCTCCTGGAACGGCCCTCTGGTGAAGGCGGCCATTGAGAAATACGGCGCGGATCTGGACATGCCCATCCGGGATTACCCGAAAGCCGCCCGGGACGTGCTGCTCTACGGCTCCCCGGACCAGTTCACCGTGGACCGGACCTTCGGCACCCGGGTGAACCATGTGACCACCACCTTCGACGGCATCATCCACATGATCGAGGAGCGGTCCAGACCCGGCGGCTGGGAGGCGGACTACTACGAGCAGTTCCTCACCGACCGGGACTGCCCCGAATGCCACGGCGCGAAGCTGAATCACGAGGCCCTGGCCGTGACCGTTGGCGGAAAGAACATCCACGAATTCTGCATGATGTCCGTGACGGATTCCCTGGCCTTCACCAAATCCCTGACCTTCAACGACATGGAGATGCAGATCGCCCGGGACATCCTGAAAGAGCTGAAGTCCCGTCTGGGCTTTCTGCAGTCCGTGGGGCTGGAATACCTGTCCCTGGCCCGGAAGTCGGCGACGCTCTCCGGCGGGGAGGCCCAGCGGATCCGGCTGGCGACGCAGATCGGCTCGTCCCTGGCGGGGGTGCTCTACATCCTTGACGAGCCCTCCATCGGCCTGCACCAGCGGGACAACGGCAAGCTCATCCGCACGCTGAAGGACCTGAGGGACCTGGGCAACTCCGTCATCGTGGTGGAGCACGACGAGGAGACCATACAGGCGGCGGACTATATCATCGACATCGGTCCCCGGGCGGGCATCCACGGCGGCGAGGTCATCGCCTGCGGAACGCCGGAGGAGGTGGCGGCCTGCCGGGAATCCGTCACGGGGGACTATCTCTCCGGACGCCGGTCCGTTGCGGTGCCCTCCGTAAGACGCGAAGGGAACGGAAAAAAACTCCGCATCGTCGGCGCGCGGGAGAACAATCTGAAGAATATCGACGTGGAGATTCCCCTGGGGTGCTTCGTCTGCGTGACGGGCGTCTCCGGCTCGGGGAAATCCTCCCTCATCAATTCAATCCTGTACCGGTCCCTGGCCCACACCCTGAACCGGGCCGTCACCTTCCCCGGGGATCACGACCGCATCGAGGGAGCCGAAGCGCTGGACAAGATCATCGCCATCGATCAGTCCCCCATCGGCCGGACGCCCCGCTCCAATCCCGCCACCTACACCGGCCTCTTCACGGACATCCGAAACCTCTACGCCCAGACCCCCGGCTCGAAAATGCGCGGCTACACCAGCGGCCGTTTCTCCTTCAACGTGAAGGGCGGACGCTGCGAGGCCTGCGAAGGGGATGGTGTGAAGAAAATCGAGATGCACTTCCTCCCCGACGTATACGTGACCTGCGACGTCTGCCACGGCAAGCGGTACAACCGGGAGACGCTGGAGGTCAAGTACAAGGAGAAATCCATCGCCGACGTGCTGGACATGACGGCGGACGAGGGCGTGGAGTTCTTCCGGGACATCCCGCGCATCGGCAGCCGGCTGAAGCTGCTCTGCGATGTGGGCCTGGGCTATATCAAAATCGGACAGGCGTCCACCCAGCTCTCCGGCGGCGAGGCTCAGCGGGTGAAGCTGGCCACGGAGTTGTCCAAGCGCTCCACCGGCCGGACCCTCTACGTGCTGGACGAGCCCACCACGGGCCTGCACACGGCGGACGTGGAGCTGCTCATCGCCATTCTCCAGCAGCTGGTGGACGCCGGCAACACGGTGGTGGTAATCGAGCACAACCTGGACCTCATCAAATGCGCGGACTACATCATCGACATGGGTCCCGAGGGCGGCGACGCGGGCGGCACGGTCATCGCGCACGGCACCCCCGAGGAGGTCGCGGAGATCCCGGAATCCTACACGGGCCAGTATCTGCGCGGAAAGCTCGGGATGGAAGGAAAAGCGTAAAGTCATAAGCGCTGCGCCTGTTTTCCCGCACATGGCAGGCCCCTCGGGACATCCGCCTCCGCTCCGGACCGCCTCTCTCATCAAACTTTAATTCAGGTTTCCTTGACAGGGGAATCCGTTCATGTTATGATACCTTAACGCGAATATCACTCCGTACACGGCCTTTTGATTGAAGAAAGGAGTTTTTCATGAGCAAGGAAACGCTTCGTCAGAAAAAGAGAGCGGACAAAAAGAACGGACGGGCCCTTCCGGTGATCCTCTACCTGCTCGCGGTTCTCATTCTGGCGGGCCTTGTGTATTACGTGACCCTGCCGCCCATGAACATCCACTCCGGCGGGTTCTGGACCTTTGTCATCTTCCTTGGCATCGTGGTGACTGCGTCCTACTTCGTCATCGGCACCATCACCGGAAAAATGTTCACGGAGACGGTCCGCTTCCCCTCCGGCAATATCGATTTCCAGGCGTCCATGGAGGGGGCGAAGACGAAATTTCCGAAGGTGATGGGACTCCTCGGTCTGGCCGTCGCCGCCTTCCTGATCGTCGGTTCCGTCGTGGGGTCCCAGATGTTCCGGGCAAAGACCTATTCCTCCCTCATCACCGTTGAAGAGGAAGACTTTTCCTCCGGCATCGCCGAGACGGAATATGTCACCGACATCGCCCTCATGGACACGGCGTCTGCCCGCATCATCGGCGCGCGGACCCTGGGCACCCTGTCCGATCTGGTGAGCCAGTATCAGGTATCCTATAATTACACCCAGATCGCCATGCAGAACGCCGCCGGGGAATCCCATCCCTACAAGGTGGCCCCGCTGGAATACGAATCCTTCTTCAAGTGGGTGAAGAACCGGCAGGCGGGCATTCCGGGCTATGTCAAGGTGGACACCGTGAAGTTTGAGGCGGAATTCGTCCGGCTGACCGGGGACTACATCCGCTACAGCCCCTCCGCGTATTTCTCAAAGAACCTGACCCGTGCCCTCCGGTTCGCCTATCCCACGGCCATCTTCGGCTCCGTCTGCTTTGAGGTGGACGACGCGGGACATCCCTACTGGGTAGCCTCCACCATGAAGCCCCACGCCGGTCTCTTCGGCGCCATGGACGTGGACAAGGTGGTGACCCTGGACGCTGTGACCGGAGAAACGGCTATCTACGCCCCCGCCGACAGCCCGGACTGGATCGACATCGTCTACTACGGCGACCTCATCTGCCGCAAGTACGACTGGTACGGCATGCTCCGGGGCGGTTATCTCAACTCCGCCTTCTCCCAGGTCAACTGCGTGGTGACCACGGACGACTTCGGCTACGAGGCCAACATAGGCTTCATCCTGGCCAACAGCCGGACGGGAGAATACAAGTTCTTCTCCGTGGCGGGCGCGGAGGAATACTCGGCCATGAGCGCGGCGGAGGGCTCCGTCCAGCAGTACGGCTACCGGGCCTCCTTCCCCTCCCTCATCAACGTGGGCGGCGAGGCGACCTACATCATGGTGCTGAAGGATGCCTCCGGGATCGTCAAGATGTACTCCATGGTGAACGTGAAGAACTACAACATCGTGGTGACGAGCACGACGCAGGACGAGGTCTTCCGCCTCTACAAGGCCGCCCTGGCTCAGAACGGGGCGCGGATCGAGACCGCCGCCGAAGAGAGCTTGGAAACCGTTCTGAATGAGATCGTCTATGTGGTCGTGAACGGCGAGACGGTGGTCTACCTCAAGACGGAGGCGGGCATCTTCCGGACGGCGTTCTCCGAGGATCTGCTCTTCCTCGAGGAGGGCGACCGGATCTCCCTGGAAATCGGCGGACGCGATGACAGCGGCGTTCAGCAGGCCTACAGTGTAAAGAAAGGACAGTAACCCATGAAAAACGGGCTGAAACGGACCGTCGCCGTGATTCTGGCCTTCATGCTCCTCTGCCTCACCGGATGCGGCGGGACTCCGTTCTCCTCGGAGGAATGGAGGAGGGCTGACGAGATCGGACGGCAGAAAATGGTCGGCTCCCTGATGAAGGACTACGATCCTGTGGGCTGGACGGAGGAGGACGTGCTCCGGCTGCTCGGCCCCGAGACCTCGGCGGATCCGGATTTCACGGGATCCGTCCGTTATGACACGGAAGACACGCTGGTTTACGGACTGGGCGCGGTGAATTACAGCGACATGGAGGTCCTGGTGGTCACCCTTGACGCGGACCGCATCGTGACAAAATGGGAGCTGGTCCGCTGGTCCATGTAAACGCGGACAATTGAAAGGACGGAAACGGCATGAACAACGGATACACGACAGGCCAGCCGGGAATGGGCGCTCCGAACGGCGGCAGGCCCATGTACGGCGTGGCAGGCGGCAGAACGTCAAACGGCAGAAGCGCGGAAGACCTGCTCGCCGAAACGCTGAAATATCAGAAACGGATATCCCGCAGGACAGCTCTCGCCGCCGTCGCCCATGTCCTGCTGATCCTCACCCTGCTGGCTCTTCTGGCTGCGGCGGCCCTCCTGCTGCCCCGGATCTTCGGCATCGTCGGTCAGGTGGAGGACGCCCTCGAAAACGTGCAGTCCCTGACCGAGACGGCGGAGGATGCGGTGCGGGATGTGGAAGAGACCGTCGGCGAGGCGGGGACCCTGGTAAAGGACAGCGGCAGCGATCTGGCCGAAGCCATCAGAAAGCTGAACAGCATCGACATCGACAGCCTGAACGACGCCATCGGAAGTCTCCGCGACGCGGCGGACGCCCTCGGAAGAATCGGCAGACAGGTGCCGTAAATTAACGCGGACAAAAGAACACCCCGGGCTCCTTTTTCGGAAACCCGGGGATTTTTTTATCCGCCCGGCAAACCTGTCACCTCAGCTTCTTCTCCATGGCAGAAAACCGCGCCGCCGGAGCGAAGCCCGCCTTTTCGTAGATCCGGGCCGCCGTGCCGTCCGTGCCGGTGAAAAGGGTCATGTAGTCCGCGCCGATCGCCTTCAGCCCCCGGCACAGAGCGGCGAAGAGACAGGACCCCAGCCCCAGGGACCGGTAGTCCGGATGGATCCCGATGCCGGCGAAATAGCCCCTTCCGTCCTCCGTGCGCTTCAGCGGTCCGGCAAATCCGCAGACAAATCCCCGCCCGCCGTTTTTCGCGAGGGTCTCCGGGCTCCGGTCCGCCGCGATCATCATGGGCAGGGGATTGGCGGATTCCGCGTTCCCCAGCACCGCCCGCCGCCAGTCCGCGCTCCCGAGAGCGTCCAGCAGGGGCAGGAAGGACCCGTGCAGCGCGGGATCGTACAGCTCCGTGTAAAGTCCCCGTTCCGCGTTCTCCTTCATTCTTCCGGTCAGAGCGGCGGGAATCTCGTAATCCGAGAGAGGCCGGGCGTAGACGGTCAGCGGCGCAAACTCCCGCCATCCGTCCACGGCCAGCGTCCCCATGGCCGGATCCGACGCCATGACACCGGGCGCGCCGGGATGACAACAGGCTGAGAACGGCTCCGGCAGACGCCAGGGCAGAAGGGCCGGATTGTAGAACACCCACCGCATCCGGCGCAGGCGGGGATTGATCCCGGACAGCGCAGTTTCCATGGAGGAGAGAAGCGCCCGCCGGACGGCCTCCCCTTCCCCGCCCTCCCGGTCCGTCATGAGAACGGTGACATAGGCGGTGTCGTCCGCAGCCCCGGCATTTCCCGCGATCAGCCCTGTGGTATTTCCGGATTCATCCGCCAGCGCGAGGAACACCTTCGTCCGTCCCTCCCCGGCGGATCCCGGCGGAAAGGGCGCATCCGGCAGAAACAGGGCCTGTGCCTGCTCCTCCGTCAGCGGGAGGTAATCCGGCGCTCCGAGGCGGGAAGCGGCTCCGCTCAGACGAGCAAAAACCGACGCCGCCTCGGACGCGGTCAGAGCTATGGGTTGATATTTCATACAGCCTCCGCTTTCCTCTTTTCAGCCGGAATCCGCCCCGCCGTGATCCCGGATCCGTTTTCCCACAGGGTTTTCCACAGGCTGTTCAAAAGTCGTGCGGAATCCCCGGAACCGGAAACCGCATCCCCGGCGGAAAAGGTTGATTATTCGGACTTATGCAGGGAAAATACACCGCTTTCCCATTCACAGCGAGATTTCCGCCACCACCGGCCGGTGATCGCTGGGCATGACGGGCAGGATTTTCGCGTCAAGCACATTCATTCCGGGAGATGCGTAGATGTAGTCGATGCGGTCCTTCGGCGCGTGGGACGGGTGGCTGAACTGCCCCCCCAGAAATCCGTGGGTCACGGTGAGGCTCTCGTCAAGCGGCGCCAGAACCGGATCGTCCGGCGTGACGTTGAAGTCCCCCATGAGCACGAAGGGCAGCCGTTCTGCGGCGGTCAGCGCGGAGGCAAGGGTCACGGCGTTCCTCTGCTCCTCCGGCGTCAGGCCGAAGTGGGAGCTGAATACGGCAAGCTCCCCGCCCTCCGGCAGCTCCACCACGGCCCGGAGAATGCTGCGGTGCTCGAATCCCCGTCCACGGAGTGCCCCGGCCGGATCGGGAATGTGATGAACTTTCGCCTCCGCGATGGGCCAGCGGGAGAGGACGGCGTTTCCGTAGGGATTGTGCCCGCCCACGTAAATGGACCGGCCGAAGAAGCAGTGGAACCCCAGATAAGCCGCCATCTGCTCCACCTGCGCGGTGTAATCGGGATGCTCGCCCAGCCCCCGGACCTCGTTCAGGCCGATGATGTCCGCTCCGCAGTCCCGGATCACGGCAGCGGTCCCCGTCAGATCGATGCGCCCCGGATCGGAAAGGTGGATGTGGCCGTGCTGGATGTTGTAGGTCATGACGGTGATGTTCATGGTATCGGACTCCTTTAGGATCTTTATGTTTGCTCAGAGGCGGACCGTGCCGCGCTCGCCGTTCATTCCCTCCGCCAGAAGCTCCCCGTCGGAGCGGAGAACGCGCCAGCCGTCCCGGGTCACATATACGCCGAAGACGCCCCCGAAGGCCCGGATGTCCGTCAGGTTCAGATGATCCAGACCGGCGGGGAGGGTGGGCTTTATGGTGAAGGAGGTGAGGGAGGCCGGCGTCATGTCCAGCATACCCTCCAGAATGACCTTGCAGAACAGAGCGCTCTCGCCGGAAAGCTGCCGCCTGCCGCCCTCGGGATAGGCCTCCACCGCGTAGGGCACCCGCTCGCCCAGGAGCCGGTTGTTCACGTAGCGGTTCAGAAGATCAAAGGCCTTCTCCGTGTACCCGGAGGCGAAAATGCCGCGGAGGCTGTACAGGGTGGAGCGGTCCCAGATGGTTTCGCTGCCCTCGGCGGTGAGGAAGCCGTCCGGCCGCATGAGATAGTCCGAGGTCAGCGCGTCCACCGTCGCCTCGGCCCGGTCGTAGATCCCCACGCACAGGGGCATGCAGATCCAGGAGCGCATGACCTCGCAGCCGTCGTAGTAGCGGTAGGCAGGGATGTCGTGGATGGTGTGTCCGAAGACCCGCTCGATGGCGTCCCGCAGCGCAGCGGCCCGTGCGCGGTAGAGATCCCCGTCCTCGTCGAATTCGTCCGCCAGCTCAGCCGCCGCCAGAAGTCCCGCGTAGCAGAGGGTGGAGGTGCAGAGGTTGGCGTCACCGGAGGGGAACCTCCCTTCCAGCTCGTCCCGGTCGGAGGCAATGACCCCCGCTTCGTTCTTCTTCCGCTCGCAGTACTCGGCGCACCAGCGGATGGCGGGCCACAGCTCCTCGGCGATATCCCGGTCACCCACGGTCAGGGCGAAGCGGGAGGCCCCGTAGAGATACATGGCGGCGTCTCCCCGGTCTCCGGCACCGTTCCAGTAGTCGATGCCCTCGGCGATGACGGAGGACGGGATGGGCAGATAGCGGTCCGACATGAAGGGCATGTACATGCGGTAGGCGTTGAGGCTGGCCTCCACCAGATTCTCGTCCCCGGTATAGGCGAAGTACGGCCCCGCGTATTCCACCTGATCGTTGCACCAGGTGGCGGCGAAATAAGAATACCCGCCCGGGGAGTGGATCAGGCCGTACCGGGTGTCGTACACGGATTCTCCCGCCCGCAGCTTGGCGAAGCGGAACATGAGGTCCAGCGCCCGGTTTCCAGTATCCAGCCGCATGGGTGCGGTGAGGCGCTCGATGTTCTCCAGACGGCGGCGGTATTCGGTCTCCGGATCGTCCCATTCCGCCTCCTCGTTGGCCACCCGGCCCGTGACCGCGGTGTACCAGTCAAGGGTCTCCCCCGGCTTCAGCAGCACCGACAGCCCGGAGAGGTCCGTGGTGATCTCGCAGATGTTGATCCCCATGGGCCCTATGGTCTGATCCACCTCCCCGTCCCCGCAGGTCAGGGAGAAGGCGACGGGCTCACTCCCCGTGACGGTGACGGAGGCCAGCTCGTAGGCGGCGCGGAAGTCCGTGGAGGGAAAGCATTTCCGCGTAAAGGCGAGATTGCCGTCGGCGGAAACGGTCTCCAGGGTCAGGACGCCGTTCAGCTTCACGGATGTCAGAATCTCCCGCACCGGTTCCCCGTCCGCCATGGGAGCGGGCCATTTCTCCGCCGGGACGTCCATCTGATAGGTGGCGTGGGTGTTGTTAGGCCGGAGGCGGAGGGTGGGAAAAATGGGATGGTGGATCAGCGCAAAGCCTTCCTCGTCCATGCCGTACTTCACCACGAAGGCGCAGCGGTACCCGGCCATTTCGTAGTCGTCGGTGTGGCGGTCGCCGGGAGCGGGTGTCCAGACGACGGCGTTCTCTGTGGGATGAATATTCCAGCGTGACATAACCGGTTC
>CACWLT010000091.1 GCA_902761695.1 uncultured Ruminococcus sp. | reverse complement strand
GCCCCTCCGTTCAGTACCCCCAGCGCCAGAAACAGCGCGGACAGCGCGAAAAGCCCGATCCGGAGCCAGAAAATCCCGCGCCCGCTCATCGTCCCGCCTCCCTGCGTTTTCTCCGTGCGCCTCATTTCGTCAGCCCTCGTTTTTTATGTCCTTTGCCCGTATTATACCATACCCCCGCCGCGAATGCAAGAGCCGCCCCGCCCCGCCGCCCTTCACGCAATCTTAATCCTTTTCTCGCTTGCATGAAGCGAAGCCCTGTGCTATACTGTCTCCGTACACCTCCCCAAAAGGAGATCCCCTATGAAAATCCTCATCGTGGAAGACGACCCCACCCTGCGCGAAGAGCTGTCCACCCTCCTCCGCAGCGCAGGCTGCGAACCTCTGCCCGTCACCGACTTCACCCGCACCCTGGACTGCATGCGTCAGGCCGACGCGGACCTGATCCTGCTGGACATCACCCTCCCCGGCATGGACGGCGAGGCCCTTCTGCGGGAATACCGCCGGAGCGCGGATACCCCGGTCATCATGCTCACCAGCCGCACCTCCGAGGTGGACGAGGTCCTCTCCATGAGCGCCGGCGCGGACGATTACGTCTCCAAGCCCTACCGCCCCGCCGTCCTTCTGCTGCGCATATCCGCCGTTCTGAAGCGCGCCTCCGGAACCGGGGAGGTCCTGCGCTACCGGGACGCGGAGCTCTCCCCGACCCGCGGCAGCCTGATCCGGGCTGGGCAGGAGGTGGTCCTCACCAAGAACGAAATGATCGTGTTCCGCACCCTCCTTGCCCGCCGGGGGGAGATCGTGTCCCGGGACGAGCTCATGACCGCCCTCTGGGACAACGACGAGTACGTGAACGACAACGCCCTCACCGT
The DNA here is from genome assembly GCA_902761695.1 of uncultured Ruminococcus sp. Taxonomy (GTDB): domain Bacteria; phylum Bacillota; class Clostridia; order Oscillospirales; family CAG-272; genus UMGS1696. The sequence continues at coordinate 11,444 of CACWLT010000091.1, read as the reverse complement.
CAACGTGAGCCGCCTCCGCTCCAAGCTGGCGGACTTCGGCTGGCCCGACGCCGTGGAGACCCGCAAGAAGCAGGGGTACGTGCTGCTGTGACCGCCCGTGCTTTTCTGCGGGACCGGCTCCCCGCCATTCTCATCCGCGCCTTCGCCCACCTTCTGACGGTGATATTCCTTCTGGCCTTCCGGATCCCCCATCAGGCTCTGGCGGCGGCGATCCTGCTCCCCCTCTGCGGCGCGGTCCCGGCGGAACTCTGGGAATACCGGCGCAGAAAGCGTTTTTACGACAGGCTAAAGAACAATGCGGAGGGACTGGAGCGGAAGTACCTCCTCTCCGAAACCCTCCCGGACCCGGATTTTGCCGAGGGCCGCATCCTGAAGGAGACCCTCCGCGACGCCGGAAAGTCCATGGCCGAAGAGGCGGCGGAGTGCCGGCGAGACGCCGATGCCTTCCGGGAGTATATCGAGCTGTGGGTCCATGAGATCAAGCTGCCCCTCGCCGCCATGCGCCTGCTCTGCTACAACGGCGGATGCGGCCGGTGCGGGGAGCAGATGAACCGCATGGACGACTGCGTGGAGAACGTCCTATTCTACGCCCGCAGCGGCAGCCCGGAGAAGGATTACGTCATCGGTCCCGTCTCCCTGAAGCGGGTCTTTTCCGATGCGGCCCAGCGCCATCGGGAGGAGCTGCAGTCCCGGGGCGTCTCCATCCGGACGGAGGGCCTGGACACCGCCGTGTATACCGACGCCAAGTGGCTCGCCTGGATCCTCGGCCAGCTCATGAGCAACAGCATGAAGTATTTCTCCCCCGAAAAGGACCGGGAACCGCAGATCATCGTCTCCGCCGAGGAGCTTCCCGACCGTACCGTCCTCCGCTTCCGGGACAACGGCATCGGCATCCCCGCCCGCGACCTGCCCTATATCTTTGAAAAATCCTTCACCGGACAGAACGGCCGCGCCCGCCCCGGATCCACCGGCATGGGCCTCTACGTGGCGAAGAAGCTCTGCGCCCGCCTGGGCCACGGCATGGAGGCCGAATCGGAGGAAGGAAAGTATACCGAGATCCGCCTGCTCTTCGGCAAAAGCGGCTATACCGCGCCTCTCTCGGCGGAAAACGCCCCCCGGGATCCCAACCTTTCGGAAATGTAACCTTCTGTAAGGATAAAAGCGCGACGCCGCCCGGATCCCGTGGTATCATACCTCCCGAAAGGAGCTGATGAACATGTCCCTGCTCAGCATTCGGCAGATCGAAAAATATTACGGGACCCGCTCCAGCCTCACCAAGGCCGTGGACAATATCTCCTTCGACGTGGAGGAGGGGGAGTTCGTGGCCGTCATGGGACCCTCCGGCAGCGGAAAGACCACCCTGCTCAACTGCATCTCCACCATCGACCGGGTCACCGCCGGCCATATCCTTCTGGACGGGGAGGACGTCACCGCCCTGAAGGGAAAGGCCCTCAACCGCTTCCGCCGGGATAAGCTCGGCTTCATCTTCCAGGATTTCAGCCTGCTGGATACCCTCACCGCCTATGAGAACATCGCCCTGCCCCTGTCCATCCGCCGGACCTCCCCGGACCGCATCGACGCGGCGGTGAAGTCTGCGGCGGAGCAGCTCGGCATTACGGAGGAGCTGGAGAAGTTCCCCTGGCAGATGTCCGGCGGCCAGAAGCAGCGCACCGCGGCGGCCAGAGCCATCGTCACGGAGCCGAAGCTGATCCTGGCGGACGAACCCACGGGAGCCCTGGACTCCAAATCCGCCGGCATGCTGCTGGACCGCCTGAGCTTCCTCAACCGGGAGCGCGGCGCCACCATCATGATGGTCACCCACGACAGCTTCACCGCCAGTTATGCCTCCCGGGTCGTCTTCATCAAGGACGGCCGCCTGTTCCATGAGCTGAGCCGGGGCGGAGATTCCCGCAGGCAGCTTTTCGACCGCGTGATCGACGTGATCACCCTTCTGGGAGGTGACGCGGGCCATGCTCTTTAAGCTCTCCCTCGGCAATATCCGCCGCAGCGTGCGGGATTACGCCGTCTATTTCTTCACCCTTGTCATCGGCGTCTCCGTCTTCTACGTTTTCAACGCTGTGAGCACCCAGACCGCCCTGCTGAACGTCATGGACACAGACGCCGAGATCGTGGAGCTTCTTGGCGCGACTCTGTCCGGCATGAGCGTCTTCGTGGCCGTTGTGCTGGGCCTGCTGGTCGTCTATGCCAGCCGTTTCCTGATGAAGCGCCGCAGCCGGGAATTCGCCCTCTATATGCTTATGGGCATGGGCAAGGGCTCCGTCTCGGCGATCCTGGTGATGGAGACCCTCATCGTGGGCGTCTTCTCCCTCTGCGCCGGACTGCTTCTGGGCGTCGGCCTGTCCCAGCTCATGAGCGCTCTGGTGGTGAATCTCTTCGAGGCGGACGGCGGTGAAAACCGTCCTCTTATTCGCCGTCATCTATGTCGTGGCCATGCTTTTCTCCGGCGTCGTGGTCAGCCGCTTCCGCCTCATCGACCTGATGCAGTCCGGAAGGAAATCCGAGCGGGCCGTGCTGAAGAGCCCCGTCCTCTGCGCCGTTGTCCTCATCCTCGCCTCCGCCGTTCTGGGATACGCCTATTACCGGGTGGGCTGGACCGACATAGGGGACGAGAAACGGCTCCTTGTCATGATTGCCCTCGGCTCGGTGTCCACCTTCTTCATCTTCTGGTCCGCGTCGGGCCTGCTGCTCCGGGCGGCGGGCGGGAAGAACAGAACGCTCCGGGGCCTGAACGTTTTCACCTTCCGGCAGATCGCGGGACGGGTCAATACCGCCGTGGTCTCCATGACCGTCATCTGCCTCATGCTCTTCATCACCATCTGCGCCCTCTCCGCCGCCTTCTCCGTCCGCAATTCCATCAACAAGAACCTGAAGGAGCTCTGCCCGGCGGACGCGGTGATCGGCCTCACCCTGTATGAGGAGGAGGGAGACGGCGTGATCCCCGTGGACGTCGTCGAATGGGCTGCGGAAACGGGCCGCGACCTCACCGCCGAGTTTGCGGAGTACGTCCATTTTCACGGCTATGTGGACCCGGATTTCTCCTACGAAGCCTTCCTCGCCGACCGGTATGAGGAGATCACGGAGGACTACGGACGGCTGAAGTACGAAACCCTGGAGCTCTATACCCTGAGCGACTACAACCGCCTCATGACCTTCTACGGACGGGAGCCGCTCGTTCTGGACGAAGGGGAATACGCCCTGGTCTGCGATTTCAGAATGGCCGTTGAGCAGTTCAACCGGGCCGTGAAAAAGGGCTGGCCCCTCACCGTCTTCGGACATACCCTCGTGTCCCGGTACGACGGCTGCGCGGACGGCTTCATCGACATCGGCTCCCAGCACCTCAACATGGGCTTTGCCGTGGTCCCGGACAGCGCCGTGGATCCCGCCCGCACCGCCAAGGATTACCTGATCGGACAGTTCGGCGCGGCGGATAAGGAGGAAGAGCAGGCCGCGGCGGAGAGACTGCAGGCTCAGGTCAGGGGCGCGCTGGACGCCGGAAAGCGGGAGGATATCCGCACCTGGCTGAATTTCAATACCCGCCTTGAGGTGAAGCGGGCCAGCGTCGGCATCGGCGCCCTCATCACCTTCCTCTGCCTCTATCTCGGCCTGGTGTTCCTGATCTCCTGCGGCGCGGTTCTGGCCCTGAAGGAGCTCTCCGGATACGCCGACACCGCCGGGCAGTATGAGATTCTCCGGAAAATCGGCGCGGAGGAGGAGGACCTTTCCCGCTCCGTCAACGTCCAGACCGGCATCGTCTTTCTGCTGCCTCTCCTTTTGGCGGCGGTCCATTCCGTCTTCGGCATGAAATTCGCCATCCGCTTCCTGGAGATGTTCGGCACGGAGGACCTCGGCGTCTCCATCCTCATCACCGTTCTCATCCTGCTCCTTCTCTACGGCGGCTATTACCTCATCACCTCCTTTACCGGCCGCGAAATCATCCGCGACAGAAAATAGCTCCCCAGCCAAAGGACGCCCGGCCCAATCCACCCGCGTCCTTTTTTCCCTCCCCCATTGCACCCCGCCCCCCGATGTGGTATAATAATCCAGATCGGATCCGCAAGGTAGAATCCTTCTCCTGAAACACCTTGCCCAATCGCTCAAGACGCGGAGACATACGATATTGTTTCTGTTTCTCCATCGCGTCTCCTGTTATGCGCGTTTCGATCGCTGTTTGCGTCGCCTTTTTGGCAGAGCAAACCGTGAAATTCCATCTCCGATGGGATTTCACGCATGTTTCAGCTGACGCACCGTGGTCCGCCGGAGTTGCGTCAGCAACTCCTGAAGAATGCAGAGCATTCTTCAGGCGAGGACTTGGGATGAACAATCAGGGATGAATACAGAGATGAGAGGATAAGTTATGCTCTCCGGCCAAGGAAACCCCCGCACGGGGGGAAACCTGCGGCCAGAGCTGGTGTCCGCGATCGAAGATCGCAGCCCGTGCCTCCCGCCCTGAGCAGGGCAATTCCCCTCCCGTGCGCAACGGGATAGAATGAAATTTGAAACGCGCAGCGTTTCTTTCCTCATTGTGTGACTGCACCATAAAAAGGAGGCAAATCCTTTGTCCCTCTACGCTATCGGCGATCTTCACCTGCATTTTGGTTCGGAGCTGAAGGCTCCCGGCCAGCTGCACGGCAGGGTCTGGAAAAATCACGAGGAGCGGTTCCGCAGAAACTGCGCCGAGCTTGTCGGGGAGGATGATGTCCTGCTCCTTGCCGGCGACCACAGCTGGGGGAAGAACGACGCGGAGTGCGCCCCGGATTTCCGCTATATCGAAGCCCTCCCCGGGAAAAAGGTCCTGCTCCGGGGCAACCACGACATGTTCTGGGACGCGAAGAAAACCGCCGCCCTGAACGCCCGCTTTGAAGGCCGCCTGTTCTTCCTCCAGAACAATTTCTATCCCTGCGGCCGATACGCGCTGGTGGGAACCAAGGGCTTCTGCTTTGAGGGGCCCTTTTATCTCGACCGCAGGGGACGGCTGGCCGGATGGGACGAGAAGGAGAAGGAGCGCGCGGACCGTCTGGTGGAGCGGGAGGCGGAGCGGCTCAGAGCGTCCTTCGAGGCGGCAAAGGGGGCCGGATTCCGCCGCTTTATCGTGTTCCTGCACTATCCTCCCACCAGCATCATCGAGCGGGACAGCGTCTTCACCCGCATGGCGGAGGAATACGGTGCGGACAAGCTGATCTATGCCCACTGCCACGGGGAGACCCGCTTCCACGACAGCATCGAGGGCGAGAAAAACGGCGTCTTCTATAAGCTCGTGTCCGGGGATTACCTGAACTGGATGCCGGAGAGAATCCTGGACTGAACCGAATGAACCGAAGGGAGAAAACAGAAATGGAAAGGCTGACCCTGGAAAAGGCAAAGGAAATCAACGCCCGGGCGGTGCATGAGGATCACCTCCTGCTTCACGCCGCCAACGTCTCCGCGGCTATGGGGGCCATGGCGGAGCATTTCGGCGGGGACCGGGAGCGGTGGGAGGCCGTGGGCTGGCTCCACGACTACGACTACGAGGAATACCCCGAGGAGCACCTGGCCCATACGGAGGAACCGCTCAGGAAAGCGGGCGTGCCGGAGGAGGATATCCGCGCCATCCTGTCCCACGGCTGGGGGATCTGCACGGACGTGGAGCCCCTCACCGACATGGAGAAGAGCCTCTTCACCGTGGACGAGCTCACCGGCATCGTCCAGGCAGCGGCCCGCATGAGACCGCAGGGCATCACGGACCTGGAGCTGAAGAGCTTCATGAAGAAGTGGAAGGACAAAAAGTTTGCCGCCAAATGCGACCGGGAGCTGATTCTGAAGGGCTGCGCTCTTCTGGGCATGGACATCGCCGAGGTGTCCGCCATCGTCATCGAAGGCATGAAGGCCCACGCCGCCGAGCTCCGCCTGGACGGAAATCCTGTGTGAGGTCCGCCGGGTCTTCATACAGGATGCAAAACCACGGGGGATCCCTCCCCGGAGAACAAACCGCCGCATACGTCATTGAAAAACGCATGCGGCAGTTTTCATGGTTATTATATCACAAGAGTTATGGTTTGTCAATAGGGTTAGCTAACAAAAGTTAATTTCTCCCTGTTGCACAAAAATCCGGGCGGGGAACAGGGGGCGTTTCTGCGTATTTAAATCTCCACCCACGCGGCGTCGCGGTTGCCGCTTTCCACGCAGGCGTGAATGAACTTCACCCCGTTGATGCCCGCGTCGAGATCCGGGAAGTCGAGGTCGGCCTCGGTGAGGGGCTCGCCGTTTTCCGTCTTCAGCACCGCGCCGATGAAGGCTTTGTAAATATTGGCGAAGGCGACGAAGAGGCCTTCCGGATGGCCGGAGGGGATGCGGCTGAAGGCGGCGGCCTCCTCACTGATGTAGCCCATGCCCCGGTTGTAGATCTGGGTGGGCTGTCCCTTCTTCGTCACATAGAGGACGTTGGGATTCTCCTGCACCCACTCGATGGCCCCCAGCGTGCCGAAGATCCGCACCGCCAGGCCGTTCATGTGGCCCACGCAGACCTGAGAGCAGCTGTAGACCCCGTGGGCCCCGTTCTCGAATTCCACGAGGATGTTGGCGTTCAGGTCCAGCGGCTGTCCGAACCGGTCCATCAGCGCCGCCACCCGCTTCAGCTTCAGCCCCGTCATGTAGGCTACCGTGTGCTCGATGTGGGAGCCGATGTCCCCCACGCAGTTGGAAATGCCGGCCACGTCGGGATCCTTCCGCCAGGAGGAGAGCTTCACCATAGCCTGATCCCCCGCGCCCACGTCGTCCACCAGATATTCCTGGAGATATTCCGCGTTCACGTTGATGACCTCCCCGATGACGCCGGAGCGGATCAGATGGCGGGCTTCCTTCGCCAGCACGTTGCCGGAGTAGGAGTAGTTGACGCAGAAGAGCAGCCCCCGCTCCGCCGCCAGCCGCTTCAGTTCGAGGGCTTCTTCCACCTCGAAGCAGAGGGGCTTTTCGCAGAGCACGTGGATGCCGTTTTCCAGAAAGGCGCGGGCGGCCTCGTAGTGGGCGTTGTTGGGCGTGGTGATGACAACGAAGTCGATGCCGTCCTCCCGCGCGCCCTCCGCCTCGGCCATCTCCCGGATGGAGCCGTAGACCCGGTTCGGATCCACGCCGTAAAAGTCCCCGGTCTCCCGGTTGGACTCCGGATTCCGGCTGAAGCATCCCGCGGCCAGACGCGCCAGCCCGTCGAAGGAAGCCGCCACCCGGTGCACCGAGCCGATGAAGGCCCCCAGGGACGCGCCGACCTGTCCGTAAAGCAGTTTCTTTTTCATGACTGATCCTCCCGTATATTTGATCCGATGAAATGATTCTCGTTCAGCGGAGACCGGTCCCGGAAGCGTCGGTTTTCACAAAAAGGCCCGCTCCGCTCTCCTCCGTCATTATAGCAAATTCCGCGACCTCTGTCAATGCGGTTTACAAATCCCGCCTTTTCTGGTATAATCAGACCGTAAAGGCCATCCCGCCCCGAAAGGAGAATGCATCCGTGAAAACAACAGACTGCGCGTTCATGGCAGGCGCCGCGAGGGAGGACATCACCCCCGCCGTGGGAACCCTGCTCTACGGCTATACCCCCGACACCGTCTCCACCTCCGTCCACGATCCCCTGAGCGTCACTGCCGCCGCCTTCCGGCAGGGAGAGGATTCTGTCCTGCTCCTGACCGTGACGGTGGGGGACTTCGGCACCGCCCTCTGCACCGAGAGCCGGGAGCGGATCAGCGCGGCCACCGGTCTGCCCGTGGGACGGATCGTCGTCGCCGCCACCCATACCCATTCCGCCCCCAACGTCTCCGGCATCGAGGGCTGGGGGGACATCGACCGGCCCTACGTCGACGGGATCCTGTTCCCCGCCATGGAGAAGGCCTCCCTCCGCGCCCTGGAGAACCTGGCCCCGGCCGAGATCAGCTGCGGCGAGTGCGAATCGAAGGTGGGCATCAACCGCCGCCAGCTGAACCGGGACGGCTCCGTGGATCTGGGCCAGAACCCCTGGGGCTGTTATGACCCCGCCATGACCTGCCTCGTCATCCGGAACGCCGAAACAAAAAAAGGCATCCTCAACCTGCTCCACTATGGCTGCCACGGAACCGCCGCGGGCCGGAACCACGAGATCACACGGGACTGGTCCGGCGTCATGATCGACCGGCTGGAGGCGGAAACCGGCACCCTCACCGCCTACTGGAACGGCGCCCAGGGAGACGTGGGCCCCCGCCTCACCAACGGCCGGACCGTGGGCGACATCCGCCATGTGGAGGAGCTGGGCGGAGTGGCCGCCATGGACGCGCTCCGGGCTTACCGCAATGCCGGCGTGTTCACGACAGGCAGCCTCCGCCTCTATGAAGGGGAGATCCGCATCCCCCGCAAGCCCCTGCCGCCCCGGGAGAACATCGAGGCGAAGCTGGCCTCCTATGAAAACCCCGACGCCCTCATCAACATCCAGCGGCTGGAGTACGTCCATTACCGGGCCATGCTGGAGGAATACGAGGCCGGCTGCCCGCCCTATGACGATTTCATCCTCCCCCAGACCCTCATCAGCCTCGGGGACGTGATCTTCGTTCCGTTCCCCTTCGAGATCTTCGCCGAGACCTCCCTGCGCCTCCGAGCCTACGCGCCGTACCGCCATGTGCTGAGCCTGTCCAATACCAACGGCTACGAGGCATACCTTCCCACCGAGGACCAGCTCGTCCGGGGCGGCTACGAGGTCGGGTGCTTCCTCTACAGCAGCGCCCATCCCCTGGTGAACAACGCCGATCAGGTCCTGGTGGAGGAAAACCTGAGGCTCATGGGCGTGTGAGCTCCCTCAACCGAGCACCCCTCTTTCCAGCTCCAGAAGCCGGATCTTCCGACCGATGCCTCCCGCGTACCCGGTGACGGCTCCCCCGGCTCCCACCACCCGGTGACAGGGCACGATCAGCGAAACCGGATTCCGCCCCACGGCTCCTCCCACCGCCCGCGCTCCGAGCGCCCGTGCGCCTGTGCCCCGCGACAGCTTCCGGGACAGGACTTCCGCCAGCTCCCCGTAGGAGACCGTCTCCCCGTAGGGAATGGCGAGAAGCGCGTCCCATACCGCCTGCCGAAAAGGCGTGCCGGTGAGCCGGAGGGGCGGGGTAAAATCCGGGATCCCGCCGCCGAAATAGATCCTGAGCCATCCTGCCGCCATGTCGAATACCGGCAGAGAGCCCGGGACCGCGCCGGAGACCAGCCCCGCCCCGTAATGCCGCTGCCCGTCGAACCACAGCCCCGTGAGCGCGGTCCCGTCCGAGGCGAGCGTGATCGGACCGAGCGGCGAGAGATATTTGAAAATCCTTTCCATAACGCGCCCTCTTTCGTGTTTTTCCCGGAAAGAGTATACCAGCTTTTCCCGCCCCTGTCAATTCCCTTTGAAACAAGGCAAAGGGGCTTGACGAAAGAGGAAGAAACATGATATACTGACAGCGGGTGCGCGAACGCCGTTCCCTTATTCCTGAAATCTTCAGAAACAACGGGATCTTTATGAAATATATCAGACAGCATATCTGGAAAATCCTGCTGACGGTCGTCCTGATCGCCGGCATAGCGCTGGTGTTCCGGGAGTTCATTCAGGACAATACCCTCCGCATCGCCAGGCAGAACGAGGAATACCTGGACGAGCTCACCGTCCAGCGCGCTGTCTCCGTCAACAGCCTCATCGCCGAAAACCTGACCTTCATCCGCTCCACGGCGTTTCTGTACGGGGAGAGCCTCACCTCGCCCTCCGCCGACATCGACGAGATCCGGGCCTTCGAGGAGAATACCGCCTTCGATATGCTCCGGTTCGTGGACAAAAACGGCGACAACCATACCAGCTCCGGCGTGAAGGCCAACCTGTCGGACCGCCCCTATTTCATCGCGGGCATGCAGGGGGAGTCCGGAGTGACCTGCGTGCTCCAGTCCCGGGTGACCGGCCAGACCCAGATCGGCTTCTACGCCCCCGTCCGCTATGAGGGCGAGATCATCGGCGTCATGGTGGGCTTCTACGGGGAGGCGTATATCACCCGCCTCCTGGATTACGAGCTCTTCGGCTATGAGGGCCGGGGCTGGCTCATCACGGAGGACGGCACGGTGCTGGGCTCCACTTCGGACCGGGACGCGGACAATTTCTACGACTATCTTCTCTCGGCCGACCGGCGCCATGATCCGCTCCCGGGATCCCTGCTCCGGAGCACCCTCAAACGGGACGGAAAAGCCGCTTTCTTCTATGAAGACGGGGACAGGCTGGCAACGGGATACGCCGTGCGCCTGGAGGGCTGCGACTGGATCCTCATCCGCACCTTCCCGCCCTCCGCCTCGGCCATGATCCTGCGTAGCGCCAACGAGGAAGGGGAGCGGATGATCCTGTGGCTTGTGGCCCTGTTCCTGCTCTATGCCCTCTTCATGGCGGCGGATATCATCATGGCGGAGAACCGCATGCGGGAGGAGAACAAAAACGCCAACGACGTGTCCGCCGGCGTTTCGAGCCTGTTCAACGTCTTCATCACCCTGAACCTGCCCGAAGGGAACTACGCCCACGTGAAGGGGGCTCCCCTCCTGCCGGATATCCCCCGGACGGGAAAATGGGAAGAGCTCATGGAGCGCATCCTCACCGCCATCCCCGAGGACGAGCACCGGGAGGAGGTGGAGAAGACCATCGCCCCCCGCAGCCTCCGGAAGATCCTCCGCACCGCAGAGCGCACCAGCCTCCGGGTCCATGCCCCCGTCAACGATGTGGAGTGGTTCACCTTCAACTTCGTGTCCCTGGAACGGGATGAGGAGGGCGACCCCGTCCGGATCATGCTGATCTGTCAGGACGTGTCGGAGCTGCGCCGCCGTGAGGCCGATGCCCAGAGAAAGCTGGAGGAGGCCCTGAGCGCCGCCGAGGACCTGATGGATCATGATATATATGATAGCTCCACAATCATCATTATGGCAGATCATGGTCATGTGGGCTATTGCCAAAATCCGATATTTTTATTCAAGAATGCATACGAGAAGCACAGGTTCCAAATATCAGAAGTTCCTATGTCATGGGATTATTTTAAATCAATATGGATTGCTTTGGCAAATGGCAGTATCGTTGATGAAGACTTTATAAACAACTGTAATCCGCAAAAAGAAGAAAGACGTTTTCTGTTCTACAGGTGGGATGGTGCATGGAACAGAAAGTATATGCCGGGAATGGAGGAAATGATATGTGATGGGGTGGCATATGATGAAGATCATCTCATACCTACGGGAAAATCTTTTTATGCAAACGATGAGGACCATACCTATAAGCTTGGAGAAACGCTGGATTTTGTTGATGGAAAAAGTGCATATCCTTATGTTCCTTACGGGATATCATATGGAAATGTGTCATCAGAAGCGTTAATGCAATTTGACATTGAAGATGATTTTCAGAACCTGAGAGTGGATATCAAATTGTCGGAAGAATGCGGAAC
>CACWLT010000090.1 GCA_902761695.1 uncultured Ruminococcus sp. | reverse complement strand
CAGGGGCACCAGCTCCCCCTCCGCCTTGGCGAAGGTCGTGAAGATCCGCCGCCGCACGCTGATCCGGGCCTCCTCCGCCGGGACGGGAAGTCCGCACTGGGCCAGCAGCACCGCCGTTCCGATGGAGCGCAGGTAGACAGTCTTGCCGCTGTTATTCTTCCCCGTCACCAGCATGCCGGAGAGGCTGCCCTCCCCCGCCCCCTTGCCGAAGGTCACATCGTTGGGGATCACGGACTGCACGTGCATGCTCTCCGTCAGAAGCAGAAGATCCTGGAGGTTTCTGCACTTCAGGGCGTTGTCCTCCGGCGGGGAGAGCTCCGGCCAGACATGGCGCACGCCCCGGTCTTCGAACCGGTCGATATAATAGAGGGCGCAGCGGCAGAAGTAGAGCTCCTCCTCCAGCCCGCCGCACCGGTCCACCAGAGTTCGGAGAAAGGAGGTCAGCAGCCGGTCGCACTCCTGCACCGCCCGGGCGGAGAGATCCTGTCCCCATTCGAGGTCCGTGTCCGGCACCGGCACATGGCGCTCCGGCATCCCGTCCCCGATCACAGGCGCGGAATCTCCCTTTGCCTCCTGTCCCTTCCCCTTCCGGTCCCGGGTGAGGAAGGCGAAAATTCCGGCGGCTCCCGTGGGCTTGTCGGGCTTTTTCGCCAGGGGCACGTAGTCGAAATCCGACATGAAGGGGGCTCCTGTCCGGAGGTCCTCGGAAACGTCCAGCTCCACGTCGTAGGAATGCGCCTGGGCCAGCCCCTTCTCCGCCTTGTCCGCGAAGGCCAGCAGCCGGTCCGCGTCCGAGGTCCGGGCAATGCGCTCCACATTCTCCCTGAGGCGCAGAAGCCAGCCCTCCGCCGCCCCGAAGGACCTGAGACACTCCGCCATCTCCTCCATGCAGGAGAGGAAGATCCGGAGAAAATGGGCCGTCAGCACCAGGTTCTCCCTGGCCACCCACAGCATCAGGTTCTTGTCCTGGGGATTGACCCGCCGGGACGCCATGAGCCGGGAGCGCTCGCTGTCCCACATGTTCTTGGTCAGAAGCAGCTTCCGCACCACCTCGATGAGCCGGTCGAGGAAGGCGGGGTTGGCGTGGAAGGTCTTCAGCACCCGCTGCCGCTCCCGGATCTCGTCCGGATCGGTCAGGGGACGGCGCAGGACCGCGAGGAAGTCCTCCCGGTACATGGATTCCGGGCAGATGATCCGGAAGGCCCGGTCGATCTGCAGGTCACGCAGGATCTTGTCGCCCTCGTCCCGCTCGCTCCGGTCCATAATCCCCCGGGGATGCGCCCAGATCAGGGTAAACCGCTCCGCCATGCTCATTCCCCTCCTTCCCGCGCCTTGATTTCGGCAATCCGGGCGGCCAGGCTCTCCCCGTCCAGACCGTATTTTTCGAGAATATCCCGGGCAAAGGAGGATTTCGTCTCCCCGACCCGCCGGATCTTGTAGGTGCGCCGGTTGTCGTCCCCCTCGTCCACCACCGCCGCCAGCGTGGGGATCTTCCCACCGGTCAGGGCGTGGATGTGGGTCACGTAAATGCCGAAGACGCCGCCGCCCCACATCCGGTCCGCCAGTCTGGCCGAGTATTCCTCGCTCCGCTTCTCGTCCGTGCCGGAATAGGTCTCGTTGAACACCGCGAAGGAGTTCTCACCGGCCGCCTCCATGATCTCGTCCGCACGGGCCGCCTCGTCCACAAACCTGCCGCTGGACTCATAGCTCTCGTTGGCGGGGAAATGGGTGTACACCGCGTCAAAGGGCATGCACCGTCCGCTTTTGGCCGCCACGGGACAGCCCGCCGTGAAGAACAGGGCCGCCAGTGTGCAGGTCCGCAGGTAGGTGGTCTTGCCGCCCCCGTTGGCGCCGCTGAGAATGAAGAACTGCTCCCGCTCTCCCTCGGCGTCCGTCATGCGCACCTCGTTGGGCACGGCCTCCGTTCCGGGCACGTTCCGCCGCAGCAGGGAGGGATCCACCGCCCCGGACAGGATGAACTCCCGCCGCTCGGACACCTCCGGACAGCAGAGGGGATAGCCGCCCTCCCGGAGCCTTTTGAAATAGGCGGACACGTCCAGCAGAAACTCGAATTCTTCCTTGTATCGGAAGGCCGCGGTCACGTCACGTCCGCCTCCCATGTAATCCGCCGCGCAGTCGTCGTGAAAGGAGCGGGCCAGATCGGTATAAACGCCGTACACCCCGGCATAGCCCCGGATTACCGCCGGAGACGCCTTCGCCGGATAGCGGGCCTGGGGAATGGCGTCCTCCAGCCCCATGTTCCGGATGGACTGCTCCAGTTCCCCCCGCACGTCGTTCTTCCGCTCGTAGGCCGTCACGGAGGAGCCGTGGATCTTCAGGTGGAAGGCGGGGACGTGCTTTTCCAGGATATCCCGGCAGCGCTTGCGGAAGGCGGAGTGGGCCACGTTGCCGAGCCATTCCCGCCAGAACCGGCCCACCTCCCCCGCTCTGTCTCCGCAGGCCTCCAGCTCCGTCATAGTCTCGGCCAGAGAGTAAAACCGGTCCATGGCGGGCAGGAACAGAAGGGCGGCCTCCTCCTCCGTTTCCGCGCGGCTGACCTCGCTGAACATCTGCTCCGTGTCGGACAGCCGGTCCCGGAGAGCTTCTATCCGCTCCGCGAAAACCGGGTCGTCCAGCATCCGCATGATGAGCCGCTGGCGGGATGGGATCTCCTCCCCCCGGCAGGGGGTGCGCAGGATCGGGATGCTTCTCTGTCGGATATCGTCCTCCGCCAGCAGATCCCGGACGGTGCTCTCCGGAACGGCGGGAACCCGCTCCCGGCTCTCGGAAAGCGTTCCGGACCACAATATCGATGGATACGGCATAATTCCTCCGAATCAGACAAAAAATGGGACGGGAAACGCGGAACTTGTCGCTCCGTCCCGTTCAGTTTGGCAATAGTTGCCAATATAAGAAGCGGATTTTCGGTCAGTTTTTCTCCCGCTCCGCTCTTGCTTTTTCTGGCAAATTATGGTAAAATTCCGTTACCGGCAAATGGTAATAATTTCCAGTTTAGCTTTTCAGAAAGGCATGGTACATAAAGATGGACAAGGATACAAAGATACTGATCGCCGACGAGAACAACGAGCTGCGCACCCGGTGCCGCGATCTTCTGGCGGGGGAGGGCGCGTCCGTCTCCGAGGCGCGGGGATCGGAAGAGGCGCTCGCGAAGATGCGTGAGGAGGCCTATGACGTGGTGATCGCGGATCTCTGGTCGGCGGACGCCCTGACGCTCCTCAGACGGAGCGGGGACGGAGAAAGCAGGCCGGCCTTCATCGTGCTGACCCAGGTATCCACCCCGGGCGTGCTGATGGAGGCCAACCGCAGCGGCGCGTCCCTGTGCCTGCAGAAGCCCGTGGACTACGAAGCCCTGCTTTCGGGCATCGCCACAATCCTGAAGAACCGCCGCCAGGTGACGGGCCGGAGTGCGGAGAAGCCCGCCGAGGACGCCCTGCCGCCCGATCTCGAGACCCAGGTCACCCGGATCATTCATCAGATCGGGGTTCCGGCGCACATCAAGGGCTATCAGTATCTCCGCAGCGCCATCCTCATTACGGTGCAGGATTCGGACGTCATCAACTCGGTCACGAAGGTGCTCTATCCCTCGGTGGCGAAGAAATACCAGACGACGACCTCCCGGGTGGAGCGCGCCATCCGTCACGCCATCGAGGTGGCCTGGGACCGGGGCGACGTGGAGACGCTGAACGCGTATTTCGGCTACACGATCCAAAACAGCCGCGGCAAGCCCACGAACTCGGAGTTCATCGCGATGATTGCGGACAACCTCAGGCTGAAGTACAAGATCCGGTGAGGGATCTTTCCTCATAGTGTTATCCACACTATATGGAAAGAAACGCTGCGCGTTTCAGGAATAATGTCCCTACGCCGCATGACGCAGTCATGCAACGGGCAGGCACGAGGGACACCATCTCAGACCGAAGGTGCCCCTCGTGCGGGTCCCCCTTGGCCGGAGAGCATAATCCTGGCTGCTCACATCCGCAACGAAAATCGATTGTTAATCCCATGTCCTCGCGCGGACCCGTTGCGTCAGCTGTAACTTGCGATGAACTCCGTCGGGGACGAAGTTCATCGGTTTGCTCTGCCCGAGGGGGCGACGCAAACAGCGATCGAAACGCGCATGACAGGGGACGCGATAGAGAGAGGTCTAAACTTACAGTTTGTCTTCGCGGATTGAACAGAATACTGGTGTTTCTCTGCACAGCAGTTCTACTTGTCGATAGGGATGGTCTTCGTTCTTTGCCATCACATGGCGACGTGCGGATAGCGCAGTTCGGAGAGGAAGGCTTCCGTGGCGAAGACGTATTCGCGGCCGTGGAGCAGGTCTCCGTCGAAGAGGCGGCGGACGGTGAGGGTGGTATCGGCGGGTTTCGTGAACATGGGGAGGCGTTCCACGGTGCTGTGGGTCAAAGGTATGACACGGGCCTCGGCGATGTTCAGCGGCGCGGGGCAGAACAGCAGGGCGGGAATCACTTCTCCCCCGCCCTCCGTCGCTGTCCAATAATCCACCGGTCTCCGCTTTTTCTCCCGGCTCTCGGTGACCATGCTGATCCCGCCGCCGGTTCCTTCCGCGATCTCGTTCAGTTCCCAGCCGTATTTCCCGCCGAAACGCCCGGCAAGAGGAATGATCCGTTTATACCGCACGGTCTGGAGATCGGAACCGATGAAATAGGCGTTCTGCATCCGGAAGAGGGACGCCCGGAGCTTGACGGCATAGGTCCGTTCTCCACGCTCCGTTCGCCCACGCAGGAAGCAGTCTGGGGAGGTACCGCCGTTTGGAGCGAGGAACCAGAGAGGCCGGGCGGGGGTGAGGGTCCAGCCATTGGCCTTTGCACACCGCCGCAGCTTCACGGCCATGACAATCCGTTTGAAGAGGCACCGGATCCACGGCAGCAGGACGGCGATCAGCAGCGCGGTCCCGGTCAGGAGAATCCACTGCATGACGACCTCCGACGATTTTTGTAGTTTCCCACGGTCATTGTACGGTATATTCTTTCATTTGTCAAGCAACGATCGGTTGCACGGGACCGTCAGGATTTTCCCCGGATCACCACGGTGCCCTCCTTATCCGTCCGGCGGACTTCGATGTTCCGCTCCTCAAACAGATCCAGTACAGTCCGGGCGGGGTGGCCGTAGGGATTGTTCCGCCCGCAGGAGATGACGGCCAACTCCGGGCTTATCCGGTCCAGGAAGGCCTCGGTGGAGGAGGACGAGGAGCCGTGGTGGTTCACCTGATAGATATCCGCGCCGAGGTCGAAGCCCTTTTCCAAAGCGTACCCCTCCAGCCCCCGCTCGGCGTCCCCGCCCACAAAGACCGTC
This sequence comes from uncultured Ruminococcus sp., assembly GCA_902761695.1. Taxonomy (GTDB): domain Bacteria; phylum Bacillota; class Clostridia; order Oscillospirales; family CAG-272; genus UMGS1696. The sequence goes on along the minus strand of CACWLT010000090.1, from coordinate 3,712 downwards.
ATCCCGTCCACGGAAATCCGCATCAGGAGGGAGGCGTCGTTCAGGTCCTCATAGGGATAGCCGAAGGTATCGAAAAGCTCCACCCGGATATCCCCGAAGCAGTATTCCCCGCCCTCCGTCAGCCTTACCACGTCGGTTTTCCTTTTTTCGGCCGCATCCAGGGCGCGGGTATAGAAATCCTCGTGGCTGACGGCTTCGGAGAGATAGAGGGTATCCACCCGACAGGCCCGCAGAACCGCCTCCGCCGCGCCCATATGGTCCTCATGGGGATGGGTCACGAAAAAGGCGTCCACGGACGGGGCGTAGGTGCGGATATATTCGGCGGAGGAGTCGGCGAAATAGGCGGAACCGGCGTCGATAAGCACCGCGTGCCCTCCGTGGATCACCAGCGTGCAGTCCCCCTGCCCCACGTCCACGAAGCGCACGGCGGCATGCCCGTCCAACAGCTCCATGGTGGGAGTGAGGGTCCCCGTCATGCGGAGAGCGTTATAACAGTAGAGGGCGGCAAGGGAAATGAGGAGCAGGGCCAGGCTGATCCGGTTGGCCAGGGCGATCCGCCGCTCTTGACGGGTGAGATAACGTTTGAGCTTTCGCTTTTTCTTCATAGGCATTCGGATCGGAGGGGTTCCACGGCGGGTCCCGGTTCAGAAGAAGCCGCTCCGGACACGATCCGACGAGCGGCTTTTTGGTATTAGCAGGGCTTACCCTCGGCAAAGAGGACACGCCGATTTTCATTCCAATTGATTTTGACGGACACTCCTTCCACCGCAAGCGGTTCCCCTCCCTCTGAGCGGGAGGCAAGGAAATGCTCTCCTCTTTTGGCTGGGCTGACTGAAGGAGTGTCTGAAAGGTATTTATTTGCCGAAATAAAGTTCGCCTTTACTGCTGATTCCGGCTGGCGTGTCTGGCGGCGCGTTCGGCTTCCTGAGCGGCTTTTTCGGCGGCCTCGGCCTCTTCGCGGGCCTTTCGCTCAGCTTCCATCCGGGCGTTTTCCTTTTCCTCTTCCGTGAGGCGGTCCATCTCATCCGCATAGCCCTTGAACGCGCCCTTGACCACGAAGGGGGCGGGAATGGCAGTACAGATCAGGCCGGCAAGAAGACGCAGGCCGAGTGGGATTTTTGACGCCACGTTTTCCTCGAGGACCTCACCCTTCAGCAGCTTGCCGAGGTGGTAGGTCGGTCCCGATACAAAGCGGAAGTTCATCAGAGAAGCGAGGATGTAATAGACAACCAGCGCGGCAATGACGCCAAGCAGCACATACCGCTTGTCAAACACTCTTTCCAGCTTGTTCTGGAAGGTATACAGCGCGTCGGCTTCGCCTGTTTTCTGGGAGGCCAGATAACCGCCGATGATGAAAACGGCCAGGCCGATCACAACAAAAATGATCTCAAGAACGAAATTGGTCCGCATGCTGCTGTTTCGCAGAACGACAAGCGCGGCAATCTCGGACGGAACCATATTGACGATCTCGGTCAGGACGCCGAAGCCGAACAGAAAGACCAGCAGCAGTCCGCCCTGCAGAAGGACATGCTTCGTTCTTTCCTTATACATCCCGTTCGGCAGCTTTTCCTGCGGATCGGTTGTCTTTTTCTTTTTCTTCGCCATGACAAATCCCCCGTTTCCTGTGCAGATTGAGATTCTGATCATATGATACACAGAAACAGGGGATTTGTCAACGGTTTTGGTAAAAATCCACAGAAAAAAGCGGGGCGTTAGGGGGATTGCTCCGAAAGCGGTCAGGCCTCGGGGAGTTCGGCGGGCTTTTCGGCGTCAGCGGGCTTTTCCGTGCCCAGATATTCGGGCAGCTTCATGCCAGCCATGTCGAACATCTCGTTAAGCGGCGGGATGGACTTGTAGAGCCCGGAGATAAAGTCCGCCGTGGTGCTCTTGCCGTCCCCGGTCTTCGCGCCGGAATCCCAGACAGTGATCTTGTCGATCTGGAGGTTCTTGATGGCCTCCACCTGGATGCGGGTGATTTCCTCCAGCTTGTCGGCCACCATGAGGCGGATGGCGGCGTTGGCGTCCCCGCCCGCGGACTTCACGATTTCCGCGAAGCCCTCCGCCTGCTTCATGAGGATTTCCTTGGCGCCGTCGGCCTCGGCCTGCATGCGCATGAGGGTGGCGTCCGCTTCGCCCTTGGCCCGGCGGCGGATCTGCTCGGCCTCGGCTTCGGCTTCGAGCTCTCTCTTCTTCTTGTCGATCTCGGTGCGGACGATGACGTCGGCCTCCAGCTTGGCCTGCTCGTACTGGCGTCTGGCTTCCTCGGCGCTCTTCTGGGCCTCGAAGGAATCCTCCTGGGCCTTCGCCTTCGCGATGTTTTCGGCGGCGGTGGCGCGCTTCATGGCTTCGGCCTCGCGTTCGCGTCTTGTCGCATCGGAATCCGCGACTTTTGCCTTTGCTTCGTTCTCGCCGGAGATGGCCTCGGAGTCGGATTTCGACACGGAGACTCTCTGGTCCCTCTCCGCCTCAGCCGCACCGATGGCGCCGGAACGCTCAGCCTCGGCCACGGAGATCTTCGCGTCGTTGATGGCCTTTGCCGCGGCTTCCTTACCGAGAGCCTGAATGTAACCCGATTCGTCGGTGATGTCGGTGACGTTGACGTTGATGAGGCGCAGGCCGATCTTCTTCAGTTCGGTCTCCACGTTGGAGGACACGGCCTCGAGGAACTTGTCCCGGTCGGAGTTGATTTCCTCGATATCCATGGTGGCGATGATCAGACGCATCTGACCGAAGATGATGTCCTCGGCGATCTTGGAGATCTCGTCGTTTTTCAGCCCCAGCAGCCGTTCCGCCGCGTTCTGCATGACGCCGGTCTCGGTGGATATGCCGACGGTGAAGCGGGAGGGAACGTCCACGCGGATGTTCTGCTTGGACAGGGCGTTTCTCAGGTCCACCTGAATCGAAAGGGGCGTCAGGTCGAGGTATTCGTAGGACTGCACGACGGGCCAGATGAACGCCGCGCCGCCGTGGATGCACTTCGCGGATCTCTGCTGGCCGTCCTGGGTCTGGCCGACTTTACCGTAGATCACAAGGATCTTGTCGGAGGGACATTTCCGGTACCGGGAGAGGATGACGATGACCGTGGTCAGGGCGATGAGGACGATGACCGAGGTGAGCATGACCACGGAGGGGTTCATGGATGCGGAGAGGAAGAGGTTCATGGAGTTCTCCTTTCTGTTTATGAACGGAACACATCAAATGAATTCTTCTGAGCTTATGCGGGAGAGGACGGGGGTCTGCGCAGTCTGTTTTTATCCCAGTTTTTGCTTGCGACAACAAGGCAGAGGGCGTACTGAACGGCGAAGGTGAGGACGGCACAGAGCCAGGCGATGATCTTCGGCAGGGAGAACGTATAGAAGACCATTTCCTGCAGGAAAACAAGGGAAAGGGGATTCTCAAAGGGATCTCCTCCGCCGAAGGGAAGAAAAAGCAGCATGGAATACAGGGCGTACAACACATGATCGATCCACCCGACACTCCGGTATGTATCGGCAAAAACCATTTTCAGGCTGAATTCTTCTTCCGTCAAGTGAAGGACCCGCGTTTTCAGACCGATATTGCCCCGGAAGAGGAAAAGATACAGCGGAATAATGTAAACAGCGGTATAAACGGCAAAGGTGATGTTCTCGGGGATTTCGACCGGTCCCCGCTCCCCTGCCCGTTCGGCCAGATTGCTCAGGATTCCCAACAGCGGGAATGTGAGAAGGAGATA
>CACWLT010000089.1 GCA_902761695.1 uncultured Ruminococcus sp. | reverse complement strand
CAGGAGGGCTACTACACCAACTGCTGGGACCAGTTCACCGTCTTTGCCGTGCCGCTGACCATGCCGGAGAGCGATGGGGAGTTCGTGGGCACCATGTACGAGGTGATGTGCGCCGAATCCTATAAGACCGTGTTCCCCGCCTACTACGACGTGGCCCTGAAGAGCCGGTATTCCGCCGAGCCCGCCACCGCCGAGGTAGTGGATATCATCATGGCGGGCCGCAAGCTGGACTTCACCTTCCAGTTCGGCGAGAAGCTGTCCAGCCTGCCCTATATCTTCCGCCAGATGGTGGTGGCCAACTCCACCGAGGTGGCTTCCAAGTACAAGCAGATCCAGAAGCCGCTGAACAAGCAGATCCAGAAAACCCTGGAGATCTATTACGGCTGATCCGTCCCCAATAAGCGAAAAGGGCCCCCGGGCCTTTTTCCTTTTCTGCCCCGCTCCGATGAAATCGGACAAAAAATGAACATTCAGACGGTAAGTTTTTATGAAATGCTGTTGATTTCAGTCCCCGGATGCGCTACAATAAATAAGGCGTCCCCTGCGCGCGGGAACCGTTTCGGCCTCTCCGCCGCGGACGCCGGATCAATACAGTGAGATGGGAAGGAGCCGTTATGGGCAAGACCCTCCGCCGTCTGGCGGTGTTTCTTCTGTGCGTCGCCCTTCTGCAGGGGCTGGCAATGCTGTTCCTCACCCCCGCCGGACTGGAAAAGGTGTTCGTCGTTCCCCTGCGGCTGGCCGGGGAAAAGTTCCGTCCGGATACCAATACCTACGCCGTCTACTACGACGCCCGCCTGGACGTGTCGAAGGCCGATCTCATCGTGGCCGGCATGGATTTCGCCGTGGCCGAGAGCTACGACGTGCTGGGCCATTTCACCCGCTTCGTCAAGCAGAACAACGATATCTCTGCCGTGCTCATGCCCCTGACCCATAATCAGGTGGCCATCATCGGCAGCCTGCTGAAGCAGACCGACGAGGACCGCTTCAACCGGCGTCTTCAGTCCCTGATGGAGCAGACCGGGCTGACGGCGGACTGTTGCGACTACCTCAGCGAGATCTTCTACGTCAACAGCACCATGTCCGACGCGAAAAAGTTCGGCGTGGATACCTGGACCGATAAGGACGCCCCCTCGGACGCCGCAGGGATCGCCATGACCGCGGAGAATGCCGGGCGGAGCACCCTCTGCGTGGTGGACGGCCGCGACCTGACCGATGCCTTCCGGGAGGAGCTGGCCGCCGCCCTGCCCGGGAAAAAGATCCTCTATCTCAATATGTACTACGCGGAAAATACCGCCTCCCCCGATACCCATGACGCCCTGACCTTCCCCCTGACGGGACAGTCCCCCGCCTGTTATTTCTTCCTGAACCGGAATCTGGAGGGGTATTACCGCTATTACCGCTTCGTGACCGGGCTGTTCGGACATAACCGGGAGAATCCCGTGGATACCCGCTTCCCGGAGTATTTCTTCATCATCGCCGGGGGCGGGGAAGCGGGCGCCGAGCAGTCGAAGAGCCTTTCCGCATCGGGCGGCTGACGAAAGGAGATCCCCCGTGATCGTGCTTGAAAAACCGGAATTTGAAAAAACGGTCTTCGCCGAGGAAAGCCCCATCGCCGTCCCCGTCGAGATGACCGTGTACGCCGACGGCGGGCTGAAGCTCCTCTGCTATTCCATGGCCGCCGACCTCTGCCGCGCCTTCGAGGAGCGCTTTGCGGCGGATCCCCTGTCCCCCGGCGCCCTGGATTTCCTCCTGAGCGGTCTGCGCCCCATGATGGAGCCCTTCGGCTACGATGAAATCGATACCGCCGACTACCCCCTCCTCGATTATCGCCCCGGGGACAGTCTCCCCGCGGATACCGCCCCCGCCGTCCTCATCGATACCCTGGACGGGGAGAGCTGGCATGAGGACCTCCCCTTGGACGAATTCGCCCTGGATCCCGGAAATCCCGTGGACCGCATGGCCGTCATCCGGGATGAGGAGGGCCGCATCGTCTGCTTCGCCGGTCTGAACGATATCTCCGAGGACGAGGGCTTCTGCGAGATGAACGTCGAGTGCGCGGAGAAATGGCGCGGCCATGGCTTCGGACCCGCCTGCACCGCTCTTTTGACCAAATACCTCACCGATCTCGGCGAGCGCACCCAGTACGTCACCTCCCATCTCAATGCCCCCTCCCTCCGCTGTGCCGAAAAAGCCGGCCTCACCCCCTGTGCGAGAATCTTCCCCACCGTCTTCCGCAAATCCGCCGAAGACGACGAAGCCTTCTTCCACTCCCTCGGCGGGGAAGGATGAAGTTCAGCCTGAACTTCAAGCTAAGGGGAACGCAGTCTGCGGAAATGGTAGGAAACGCTTCGCGTTTCTGGAATAATGTCCTCTGCGCCGCATGACGCAGTCATGCAACGGGCAGCCGGGGAGGGGACCATCTCAAGCCGAAGGCCCCCTCCCCGGAGGGTCCCCTTGGCTATGTGGTATCTCGAACAACACGGACCCATATTCAACCTTGATCGTACATCCCACGCTTCGCGGCGAAACATGACGCCATCGATAGCGCGGGCCCGATTCGGAAGTTGAATAATCCAGATATCAAAACGCGCTTCCATTACACGGTCGCGATGGAAAGAAGACGAAGCTGAAAGATCAGCCTCGCGAGAATCAAGTCTGTCTTTGAACAGGAAAGCGTAACTTGAAGTTCAGCCCCCCTGCCCAATGCGCGCTTCGATCGCTGTTTTCGAGGCTCCCGAGCAAACCGTGAAATTCCATCTCCGATGGGATTTCACGCATGTTTCAGCTGACGCAACAAAGTCCGCCGGAGTTGCGGAGCAACTCCCGAAGAATGCAGAGCATTCTTCAGGCGAGGACATGGGTTGCGCAATTGATTTTCGATACAGGTATGAGAGGACAGGTTATGCTCCCCGGCCAAGGAAACCCCCGCACGGGGGGAAACCTTCGGCCTGAGATGGTGTCCCCCCGTGCCTCCCGCCCTGAGCAGGGCTATCCGCTCCCGTCCCGCGCAGGGACATAAAATTCGGAAACGCGTCAGCGTTTCCTTCCTATCCTTTGAGGTATTCCTTATGGCTTTTGACGCCGCCATGCTCCATTTCGTCATCGATGAAATCAACCAGAAACTCACCGGCGGGAAGGTCGATAAAATCTTCCAGCCCGGTAAGGAGGAAGCCGTCTTCGTCATCCGCTGCGGCGGGGAGGAGCACCGGCTCAATATCTCCGCAGGGGGAAACGGCTCCTATATGAATCTCACCTCCATCAAGCCGGAAAACCCCGCCACCCCGCCCATGTTCTGCATGATGCTCCGCAAGCATTTCTCCGGCGCGCGCTTTGCCGGGGCCGAGCAGCTGGGCTTTGAGAGAGCCGCCCGCCTCACCTTCGATACCCATGACGATATGGGCTTCCCCACCCAGAAGCACGTCATCGCCGAGCTCATGGGCCGCTTCTCCAATATCATCATCACCGACGCCTCGGATAAGATCATCGGCGTTCTGAAATCCGTGGACTTCACCACCAGCGAGAAACGGCAGGTCCTCACCGGCATGCGCTATGAGCTGCCCCCCAAGCAGGATAAGGCCGACCCCACGGCAGAAGACCTGGACGAACGCGCCTTCAAGGCCATGGCCGCCGCTGAGGACCCCGACCGGCCCGCCGAAAAATTCATCATGTCCCGTTTCGCCGGCCTCGCCCCCCTTATCGCAAGGGAAATCGTCTACCGCGCGGCCGGGAAGACCGACGCAACCATGCGGGAGGCCGAAAGAGACCTCACGGCCCAGTTCTTTAAGGTCATCCGCCTGATCCGGGATACGGAGGGCACCCCCACCGTCATTAAGAAAAACGGCGTCCCCGCGGAATATGCCTTTATGGATATCCGCCAGTACGGGCAGGGCTACGAGAAGGAAACGACGGACTCCTTCGGAAAGCTCATCGACGTCTATTACGGCGAGCGAAGCCGGGAGGACAGACTCCACCGGAAGGCCGCCGACGTGTTCCGCCTCCTCTCCAACGCCGAAACCCGCATCCTCAAAAAGATGGATAAGCAGCGCGCCGAGCTTTCCGACTGCGACGACGGGGAAAAATACAAGCTCTGGGGCGACCTCATCACCGCCAATATCTGGCAGCTGGAGCGCGGCATGAAGGAGTGCGAGCTGGACAACTGGTACGACGAGGAGGGCGGCAAGGTAAAGATCCCCCTGGATAAGCGCCTCTCCCCCCAGGCCAACGCCCAGATCTATTACAAAAAGTACAATAAATCCAAGGCCGCCCGGATCCACCTCACCGAGCAGCTGGCCGCGGCGGAGGAGGAGCTGGCCTACGTCTATACCGTCCTCGACGCCCTGACCCGTGCCGACGGGGAAAAGGAGCTCTCCGAGATCCGGGCCGAGCTCTGGCACAGCGGCTATGCCTCGAAGATGAAGAACTACACCGAGAAGAAGCAGACCGCGCCCTCTATCGCAAGATACCGCACCACGGACGGCCATACGGTCCTCTGCGGCCGGAACAACGTGGCCAACGATTACCTCACCACCAAGGTGGCCGCCCGGAGCGACTGGTGGTTCCACGTCAAGAATCAGCCCGGCTCCCACGTGGTGCTCCAGTGCTTCGAGGGTGAGCGGGACCCCTCCGGCGAGGCTTTCACCGAGGCAGCTGAGATCGCCGCGTATAATTCCAAGGCCCGGGGCGGCGTCATGATCCCCGTGGACTATATCCAGGCGGGACGCGTCAAGAAGCCCGCCGGAGCCAAGCCGGGATTCGTGGTCTATACCACCAACTGGACGGCCTACGTCACCCCCGACGAGGACCGCATCGCCGCCATGAAGCAGAAATAAACAGCGCATAAGGAGGCAGACATGGAAAAAAAGGTATTTGCGTTCGATCTGGACGGCACCCTGACGGAGCACCGCACCTGGATTACCGATGAGAATCTCGCGGTGCTGGACGGCCTCAGACGGGACGGACTCCGCCTGATGATCCTGGGAGCGGGGCAGGCCCGGCGCATCTTCACCCAGCTCCGTGAGTTCCCCATCGATATCGTGGGCAACTACGGCCTCCAGTATGCCGTCTACCGGGAGGAGAAGGGGGATCTGGAGTTCCTCCGGGATCTCTCCCTCCCCTGCGACCGGGAGTCCGTGGCACGGCGCGTCGCGGACCTGCGGGAGAAGCTCGGCTATACCGACTTCCGCGGCGACGGCGTGGAGTTCCATCCCTCCGGCTGCGTCACCTTCCCCCTTCTCGGCACCAAGGCCCCCATCGCCGATAAGCTCCTCTTCGATCCCACCCGGGAAAAGAGACGGGCGGTCTATGACGAGGTTGCGGCGGCCTTCCCGGAGTATACCGTCTTCGTGGGCGGCTCCTCCTCCTTCGATATGGCCCCGAAGCCCTATAATAAGTATTACGCCCTGACCCGCTTCTGCGAGGACGAGGGCTATGACCGGGGAGAGGTCACCTACTTCGGCGACGACTACGGCACGGGCGGCAACGACGAATGCGTCTACCTCTCCGATATCGATTTCGTCAAGGTCGACCGCTTTTCCGACCTCGCCGGGATCGTCAAAGCCTACCGCGAAAGCCTGTAAGGCACGAAAACAACAGGTTATATCGATTCATGATGAGAATCCTGATCCTGAGCTGTTCCACCGGCGACGGCCATAACAGCGCGGCGAGAGCCCTCCTCGAGGCCGCCGGACAAATGCGGATCACCGCCGAGCTGCGCGATCCCGTGTCCTTCGGCGGAGAGCGTGCGCGGAGAGCCGTTGCCGGTGCCTATAACGGCATGATCCGCCGCGTCCCCCGCCTGTTCGGGGCCGTCTATAAGATCGGGGACCTCTACGACCGTTCCCGCCTGCCGTCCCCCATCTACGCCGCCAACGCCCTCTACGCCGAAAAGCTCGGCCGTTACGTGGCGGAGGAGGGCTTCGACGCCGTGATTTCCACCCACCTCTACGGCCTCGAGGGCATGTGCGCCGCGCACCGGGGCGGATTCTGCTCCGCGCCGTCCTTCGGGGTGCTGACCGACTATACCTTCATTCCCTTCTTTTCGGAGCCCGATATGGAGGCCGTTTTCCTCCCCCACGCGGACCTGATCGAGGAGGGCGTGCGGAAGGGACTGGACCGGGAGACGCTCGTCCCCACGGGGATCCCCGTCAGCGCCCGCTTCGCGGAGGACGTCTCCATGGAGGAGGCCCGGGCAAGGCTGGGGGTGACGGACGCGGAACGCCTCTATCTTCTCATGTCCGGCGGCGTCGGCTGCGCCAATATGGAAAAGCTCTGCTCCGCGCTGGCCTGGCGGATCGGAGCGCGGGACCGGATCGCCGTGATCACGGGCCGCAACGAGAAAATGCGGACGAGGCTTGTGCGGCAGTGGCGGGATTTTCCCTCCCTGACCGTCACGGGCTTCACAAAGGACGTGGCCCTCTGGATGAAGGCTGCGGACGTGACTGTATCCAAGGCCGGGGGACTGTCCGGCACGGAAGCCGCCGTCGCGGGAGCCCCCCTCGTCCATCTGATGACCATTCCCGGCTGCGAGACCAAGAACGCCGCTTTCTTCGCCGAACACGCCATGTCGGTCCGGACAAAGACCGTCGATGAGGCGGCGGAGGGTGCGGTGAGGCTGGCGGAAAACCGGGAGGAAAGGGAAGCGATGCGCCGTGCCCAGCGGGAGAACACCCACGGGGACGCCGCATGCCGGGTGCTGGACTATGTTCGGACACACTGCGGCTGAATGGGGCCTCTGGTTCCTGTTCTTCGCCGGGGGCTATCTCCTCGGCAGCGTTCATTTCTGCCGTATCATCCCCCTTGTTTTCAAGCATGTGGACATCACAAAGGAGAGCGAGGACGGCAACCCCGGGGCGGCCAACGTCTTCCTGCTCTGCGGCTGGCAGATGGGCCTGAGCTGCCTGTTCTGCGACATGGCCAAGGGCTTTCTGCCTGTGTTCGCCGCCGTGAAGTGGCTGCCGGAGGGACGGGGCCTCTTCGCCCTCGTCATGCTGGGGCCGGTGCTGGGCCATGCCTTCTCCGTCCTCTGCGGCATGCGGGGCGGCAAGTGCATCGCCACGATTTTCGGGGAAATGATCGCCCTTCTGTGGATCACCCCCGTGGGCCTGATCCTGGCGGCGCTCTATATCTTCTTCTCCGTGGCCGTAAAGATCAATCCCCACAGCCGCCGGAGCATCGTCACCTTCGCCCTGTTCATCCCCTTCGCACTGGCGCTGGAATTCGCCCTGGCTCAGCCCGCCGTGGGTGTCGGATGCGCCATGGTCTCCGGGGTGTCCATCTTCAAGCACGCCGTGAACCGGAACGAAACGGCGGGTGAAGCAAAGGAGAAGCGGGAGGGGCGCGAATTATGACGAGAGCTCCCGGGATCGCAGAAGCTGTGGAACTTTTTCACCCCATCACCGTCTATACATTGAGTAAAGATTCCGTACAGGGAGATTGAGAGATGAAAGAAATCGTATGTCTTGCGGCCGCGCTGCTGGTTTTCCTTCTGGCGTCCTGTTCCGTCGTCCGTCCCTCGTCGGGCGAGTCCGAGGTGATCCCGGAGGAGGAGGTTCCCATGACGGATCCCGCGCCGACCCTGCCCTCCGTGGGCCTCGAGCCGGATGAAGCGGCGGAAGCCTTCGTGCAGGCCTGGCTGCGCTCCGCCTATCTGAATGAGAACGACGCCTTCACCCCCTATACGGCCGGTCCCATGGCGGACTACGATCCCGACTGGCCGGCGGTCATGAGCGGGGAGGACACCACCTACGGCGCCCTGGGGAAAAACGCCCGGTACTGGCAGGAAAAGGCCCGCTGGTTCCGGTACATGCGGGAGGCGCAGGATATCCGCCGGGAGAACTTCGAATGCCCGTGTCTTTCTTCCGTGAACGCGGAGGGCGAGGGCTGGGCGGACGTCACCGTCTCCGGCATGATGAGCTGGACCTACGCGGATTCGGGGGAGGGCAGCGGCATGGAGTTCACCTTCGAGGTGAAGATGATCCGCACCGACCACCGGACCGCCTACGCCTGGGTCATGGGGGACGCCGTGGAGCCCCTCGATTCCTTCGATGCGGAGCACAAGGGCGACCCGGATTTCTCGGCGGATGACCTGATCAAAGCCTATGAAAGCGGAAACCAGAGCCTGCCGGAGTTCACAGGGCCGTAAGGGGACAGCCGGAATAACGGAACATTATTTCTTGCACAACGGGAGGGAGTTATAATGAAGATTATCCTGCTCTGGCTGCTGCCGTTCTTCGCGGTTCTGCAGTACGTCACCGGAAACGCGCCGCTTCCATGGGCGGAAAAACCTGTTCAGGAATCCGTCGAAGCGGCTGATGAGACGGCCGGAACACCGGAGACTGAGACAACGCCCGATCCCGCCATTGCCGATGAAGACGACGCGCGGACGGAACACACGCCCGAAAGGCTGGGATTCGAGACCGGCAACATCGGGAGCGGCGAGCGGGCCCGGATCTGCGCGGACGAGGACGGAAACGTCTATTTCGGCGACGGATTGGGCCCCGGCCTCTGGAAGAGAACGCCGGACGGGACGTGCGTGAAGCTCAACGACGACAACATCCGCCTGCTGAACGAGCTGGACGGGTGGCTGTACTACGCCGCAGTCGATAAAGGCGCCGAATCGCTCGTGCGGGTCCGGACGGACGGATCGGAGCGGGAGGTCCTTGCGGAGCACATCGAAATCGATCATCTGATCGCGGCGGAGAGCGGCCTGTATTACGAAGCGTACGATCTGAACGTCCCGACGGTCATCGTCCGGCTCCCCCTGGACGGCGGGGAGGAGATTCCCCTCTGGGAAAACAGTCCGGAGCGGGGCTGGGGGATCATCTGCGCCTACTGGGACCGCACCCTGTACGTGGGCAGCCTTGACGCGCTGTACGCCGTATCCGTCCCGGACGGGAAGATCGAAAAGGTGCTGGACGAGGGTGTCGCCTATGCCGCCGCGGACGAAGAGGGCCTGTTTATCGTGCGGCTGGAGGACCGGCAGTCCCGCTTCATCGACCGGAAGACCGGGGAGGAGACGACCGGACGGCAGCTCTGGGTCACCTTCCACTACGCGCACGGGTACCTCTACCGGTACGACTACGCCCCGGGGAACACGCGGATCGTGCTGAAAAAGGTCGACGTCCGGACGGGGGAGGAGGAGACAATCCTTCAGCTCTCCGACAGACTCTTCACCCCGGACGGCGGAGGGCTTCGACACGGAACCGTACCGGAACCCGGACGGAACGCTCACCCTGCGCATGGAATGGATCGACTGCGTCTACACCGTCGGCGGACGGATCGTGTGTCTCGGAAAGCTGCGCGAGGCGGCCGAGAAGAAGGGATACGAGAGCTGTTATTTTGCCATCGGCCTGGACGGCGGCCCGGAGTACTGGGGCTGATTTCTCCGGATAACACAGAAAAAAGCGGTAAGTCCTATCGACCTGCCGCTTTTGCCTTTGATTTGGGATTCTTATACTGTTCCCATCCTAAAAAGACAAACTGACCAAGGTGTGTGAAAAAGAACCTGAATAGATGCGCTGTACGTTACCCCGTGCTGCACTTTGAGAAGGAAGCTGCACCAGTGTCTTTTTAAAGTTCTTGCCAGGCTTCTTTCAAGAAGCCGCGTTTCCCTTTTTGAATGAGATCAGCTTATTTCTTCAGCTTATTGACGATCTCCTCGGTGTCGGAGGCGATCATCAGCTCTTCGTTGGTGGGGAGGACGTAAACCTTGACCTTGGAGTCGGGCGTGGAGAGCTCCACGGTGTTCGGCTGGTGGTGGGTCTTGGCGTTGAGCTCGCGGTCGATCTTGATGCCGTAGTATTCCATGTCGGCGCAGGCGCGGTCTCTCAGCTCGGGGTTGTTCTCGCCCATGCCGGCGGTCCACACAACGGCGTCCAGACCGTTCATGGCGGCAGCGTAGGAGCCGATGTACTTCTTGCACTGGTAGGCCAGGGTGGAGGCGGCGATATACGCTCTCTCGTTGCCCTCAAGGATGGCGGCCTCGATGTCGCGGGAGTCGGAGGAAATGCCGGATATGCCGAGGAAGCCGCACTTCTTGTTCATGTACTCGCTCATCTCGGCGGGGGTGAAGCCTTCCTTCTCCATGATGTAGGGCACGATGGCCGGGTCAATGGAGCCGCAGCGGGTGCCCATGATCACGCCGTCCAGGGGAGTGAAGCCCATGGAGGTGTCGATGCACTTGCCGCCCTTGACCGCGGAGATGGACGCGCCGTTGCCGATGTGGCAGGTTACGATCTTGGTCTCCTCGAGGGGCTTGTCCAGCAGTTTCGCCATTTCGCGGGCCACGAACCGGTGGGAGGTGCCGTGGGCGCCGTAGCGGCGGATGTGGTACTTCTCGTACATATCCCAGGAAATGCCGTACATGTAGGCCTGCGGAGGCATGGTCTGGTGGAACGCGGTGTCGAAGACGAGAACCTGCGGCTTGTCGGGCATGACGGCGAGACAGCCCTTGATGCCCATGATGTGCGGACCGGTGTGCAGGGGCGCGAAGTCGCGGCAGAGCTCCAGCTTGGCCAGCACTTCATCGTCAAGGAGCACGGACTCGAAGAAGTAGGGACCGCCGTGCACGATACGGTGGCCGACGCCCTCGATCTCGTTCATGTCGGAGATAACGCCGAGCTCGGGATCGGTCAGGTACTTGATGACGACCTCGGTGGCCACGGCATGGTCCTTCATGGGGATATCGACCTTGTGCTTCTCGCCGTTTTCTCCCTTGCGGTGCTCGATGCGGCCGTCGATGCCGATGCGCTCGCAGATGCCCTTGGCCAGAACGGACTCGGTGGCGGTATCGAAGAGCTGGTACTTCAGGGAAGAAGAACCGGCGTTCACAACCAGAACTTTCATAGGGGAATTTCCTCCGGTAAAGTAAAAAATAATTGACAATGAAAAAAAGTCCGGCTATAATTATACCCGATGACAGCGCAAAATACAAGAACTTTGCATCACTTTGTAGGATGAAATAAAAAATGCGGAATATAACTGCGGTTATTTGTGAAATCAACCCAATACACCCGGGGCACCGGTATCTGCTGAAGCTGGCCGGATCGGGCGGGGACGCGGTGGTCTGCGTCATGAGCGGCCATTTCACCCAGCGCGGGCTCCCGGCCCTCTTCGACAAGTACGCCCGGGCGGAATCGGCGGTGCGCTGCGGGGCGGATCTGGTCCTGGAGCTGCCCTATCCCTGGTGCGCCTCGGGAGCGGAGGACTTCGCACGTGGAGGCTGCGCCGTGGCTGCCGGGATCGGAGCGGGCTGCCTGACCTTCGGCTCGGAAACGGCGGACCTTGCCATGCTTGAGACGGGCGCGGCGGTCCGGGGCTCAGAAGAATTCGTGGGGCGTATGCGGGATGCGGAGAGAACCCTCCGGGGCGGGGGCAGCGGGACCATCTTCGGGCAGGTCATGTCGTCCTTCGGCGTGACCCCCGGCGGCGGAAACGACCGGCTGGGCATGGAGTATATCCGCTTCGGCAGGCTGTTTGGGATATCCTCCTTCCGTCCCGTCCGGCGCATGGAGGGCGTTTCGTCCGCGGGGGAGCTGCGGGGGATTTACCGTGCGGGCGGCATGGACGCGCTCCGTCCCCGTCTGGCGGAGGAGGCCGCCCCTGCGCTGGAGAGGGCCGTCGTCTGCCCGGAGGAGGCCTGGGAGAGCGTGCTCTTCGCCCATGCCCGGCTGTACCTCGGGGCGGATTCAGCCTCCTGCGCGGATAACGACCTGCTCCGGTATGCCGCCCGGTGCGCCGGAACCTCCCCCGATCCCGCGTCCTTTCTGGAAAAGCTGCCAACGAAGAAATACACCGCGTCGAGGATGCGCCGGGAACTGCTCCGGTCCGTCGTGGGGACGGGGGAGAGCGGCGAGGATCCGCGCTTCACGGTGCTTCTGGCGGCAAACGAACGTGGCAGGGAGGTTCTGGCGGAACACCGGCGGCGGGGGGGCCTGCCCGTTCTGGTCCGTCCCGCCGACACCTCACCTCTGGACGAGACCGGCATGAGGCAGTACGCCCTCCACCGCCGCGCCGACGAGGTTTACGCCTATCTCACCGGCCTTGAAGCCGGAGCCTGGATGAAACGCGGGCCGGTGATGGCGTGAAAGCGAATCCCCGGAAGGTTTTTCCGCCCATAAACAAACGCCGCGGTCCCTGAGGTATACCCTCCCGGAATCGCGGCGTGGTTTTGTTATTCAATCAGATCCCTTATCCGGAAGCCGGCTCCGATTTCCCTGGCGATCTCGGCGCAGCGCTCCAGATCCTCGTCGGGAACCGTGCCCCGGATGGCGGTCAGAATCACCTTGGGTACGTAGTAGACCACCTCCCGGGCGAATTTCAGCATTCCGGTGTAGGCGTCCTCTCCGAAGCGGGGACGGCAGAGCCTCATGTAGGTCTCTGGATCGGCGGCGTTGAGGCTGATGGATACGCAGTCCACCAGCCCCTTGAAAAGCGGCGGCGTGTTTTCCTTCAGAATCAGGGAGGCGTGGCCGTTGGTGTTCACCCGGATGGGCGTCGCGGTGACCTCCTTCAGCCGCCGGCAGACCTCCAGCATGTCATAGAGACGGCAGGTCGGCTCCCCGTACCCGCAGAAGACGATCTCGTCAAAACGGTTCAGCATGTTGTAGGAGGACAGCTCCGCCATGATTTCCGGGAGTGTGGGATCCCGCTCGAGCCACAGATTCGGATAAGTCTCCGGCGCCGTTTCCCGTACGCAGAAGACGCACCGGTTCGTGCAGTGGTTCGTCATGTTGATATAGAGACTGTTCTTGATTTGATAGCTGATCACCATGGGAGATCCTCCTGTGCTGAACAATACGGATAATCAGATAAATTGTGAAAAACTGTTCCCTTCGGTATCAGTCAATACCGAAGAACCTCTTCGCGTTGGCCATCGTCAGTGCCGCGCATTCCTCCGGGCTGATCCCCCGCAGCTCTGCCACTGCCGCGCAGGTGTGCTTCAGATAGCCCGAATAGTTGATCTCGCCCCGGTGGGGAACCGGCGGCAGATAGGGACAGTCCGTCTCGATCAGGAGCAGATCCTCCCGGACGGCGGCGGCGGCTTCCTTCACTTTGGCCGCGTTCTTGTAGGTGACGGGCCCGGAGAAGGATACGTGCCAGCCCATTTTGTTGTACTGCCGCGCTCCCTCCGCGTGGCCGGAAAAGCTGTGCAGCACCCCCCGGTTCTCCGGATGACGGGAGATCATGTCAAAGGTGTCCCCCGCCGCGTCCCGGGAGTGGATGATCACCGGCAGATCCGCCCGCCGCGCGATCTCCAGCTGCGCCTCGAAAAAGTACGCCTGCCTCGCCTTGTCCACCGGCTCCCAGTGGTAGTCGAAGCCGATCTCTCCCAGAGCCCGGACGCGTTCGTGGCGGCAGAGCTCCTCGATGCGGACGAGAGCCTTGTCGCAATCCTCTGCCGGGATCTCCTGGGCGTCCTGGGGATGAATGCCCGCCGCGGCCACCACGAAGTCGAACTCCTCCGCCAGACGAACGGATTCCTCCGACGTCCGCACCGAGGAGCCCACGTTGCAGAAGAAGGCCACGCCCTCCTCGTGTGCCCGGAGAAAAGCCCCCCGGCCGCCGCCCTCGAATTCCTCCCCGAAGCGGCGGTCGTTGTAGTGGGCGTGGGAATCGAACAGGGTCAGAGCGTCCATCTCACCGGACTCTCTCGCCCAGCGGCGTCGCGGGATCGAGGAATACCACCCGCACCTCTTCCTCGCCGGAGGCCAGGATCATGCCGTTGGATTCGATGCCGCAGAGCACCGCCGGCTTCAGGTTCGCCACCACGATGATCTTCTTGCCGATGAGATCCTCGGGCTGGTAGAACTTCGCGATGCCGGAGCACACGGTCCGCTGCTCGTAGCCCAGATCCAGGGTCAGCTTGAGCAGCTTCTTCGCCTTCGGTACCTTTTCGCAGGCGATGATCTGCGCGGTCCGCAGCTCCACAGCCATGAAGTCGTCGATGCCGATCTGCGCGATACCCTCGGGCTTCTCCGGCTTCTCCGCCGCCTTGGCCTTGGCTTCCGCTTCCTTTGCGGCGGCCTCACGCTCGGCTTCGATCTCCGCCATGAGCTTTGCCTCGTCGATGCGGGCGAACAGGGGGGACGCCTCGCCCACGGGTTTTCCGGCCTCCAGACCGCCGAAGGTGAAGATGCTGTCGTAGTCCCGGACGTCGGAACCGATCTGAGCGAAAATGGAGTCCGCGGTCCCGGGGATCAGGGCGGAGAGCATCACAGCGCCGGCCCGGATGGCCTCCAGCAGGTTGTACATGACGGTGCCCAGCCGCGCCCGGTTCTCCTCGGACTTGGCCAGCACCCAGGGAGCGGTCTCGTCGATATACTTGTTGGCCCGGCGGAGCATGGTGAACACGTCGGCGCAGGCGTCGGCCAGATGGAAGGAGTCCATGTCGGCGGTGAACTTCTCCGCAGCGGCGAGAACGGCGGCCTTCAGCTCGGCATCCGTGCCCTCCTCACCGGAGGGAGCGGGAATGATCCCGTCGAAGTACTTCTTCGTCATGGCCACGGTCCGGGATACCAGATTGCCCAGATTGTTGGCCAGATCCGTGTTGTACCGGGAGATCACGGACTCGTAGGTGATGGAGCCGTCCGTGTTGTAGGGCATCTCGGCGAGACAGTAGTAACGCACGCCGTCGGTGGAGAAGCGCTTCGCCAGGTCGTCCGCGTAAATCACGTTGCCCCGGGACTTGGACATCTTGTCCGCGCCGAAGTTGAACCAGGGATGGCCGAAGACCTTTTTCGGCATCGGCAGGTCCAGGGACATGAGGAAGATGGGCCAGTAGATGGAGTGGAACCGCATAATGTCCTTGCCGATGACGTGAAC
>CACWLT010000088.1 GCA_902761695.1 uncultured Ruminococcus sp. | reverse complement strand
CCGATCTTCGTCCCCTTTTCCCGGGTGACGAGGGGCATGTTCCCCGCGCTGATAAGGTCGTCCGCGGACACGCCGAAATAGGCGGACAGCTTGGCCAGGGTCTTCGCGGAGGGGGACGATCCCCGTCTCTTCCACTGGCTGGTGGTGGCGGACGACAGGCCCAGCTCTCTGGCTACGGCGTTCGGCGTCTTGCCGGCTTCGGTACAAAGGGTGCGGAATCTCTCCCAGAACATGATGGCCTCCTGCGATATGAACAAATGTTTTCCATTTTACGGTTCTAACTATTGTGCAGGTACACGAAATCGAATAAATGTTAGAAACCCTATTGACAAATAACAGTTGTTAGTGTATAATACTGCTGCAACGGTTTGATGGGGACATTCTAACACAAATTTGTCGGGGTGTCAACACAAAAATGAAAAGAAGGGGTTAAAAAATGGAAACGGCGATGAGGACGGGGCAGACGGAGGCGGAAGAGAATCTGCTTCTGAAGGAAGCACGGATGCCGGATGAGGAGCGGATGCCAGAGGAAAACCGGGAAGCGGACGATCTGGAGGAACCGGATCCGGAGGAGGCGTCCATCTGTCTGACCTGCGGATGGAGGCGGTGTCTTCTGGACGAGGACAAGCCCTGTCTGCGGTACCGGCGGGCCATGCGGGTGCTGCGGATCCGGCGGGCGAGGGCTGCGGATGGGGCGGTCTGCGGCGGGTACAGCGGGTCGGGAATGGCGGCAAGGGAGCTGCGGCAGGGAATGACTTTGGGGAGGAGCGGTGCTTAATTGAAGGAGATCTTTGAGAAGACGGGCGGAAGCCGGAAGAAGACGGGGCGAATGCGGGCGGTCTTTATCCGGGAAATTGAAGAGAATTTCCGGGAGGTTGAGGAGCCGGTCCTGAGAGAGGAGAAGGCGGTTTTCGTCTGCGACGGGTGCGGAGAGGGCGTTCATCGCGGGGCGTCGTGCCTGGCGGTGCGGGTCCTGTCCGGGGAGGTCCTCCGGTTCTGCGGGGAGTGCGCGGGGGAGGCACTGAGCATGGACGGCCATCTGGACCGGATGAACATGCGGTATTTTTGCGGGCCGGCGGAGGACGCGGAGGGCTGGGCAAGCCTTGGCCGCTGAGGGAAAGCGCGGATGGCGGGACGGGGACGGTCCGCTGGAAGCGGAAGACATCGTGCTGTTTCTGTCCCAGGTGATCCGGGGGCGGATCGGCGGAAAAAAGCCCGCCACCGTGACAGAGAGGATCCGGGCGGCGACGGTTCTGCTGAAGCTGTATCAGGACGGAGAGATCCTGACGGGGGAGGAGGACGAGGACGCGCTGTCCGCGGCGATCCGGGAATTCCGGGCGGAAGGAAGGGCAAGGAGACTGACGCCCGCAGAAGACGCGTTGCCATGGGCAGGGGAGGACTGAGGATGCTTGTCCACGAGGAGCTTGCGTGATAAATGCAGATCCTTTCGGCAGGAGATAGGCGGGACGAATCCGGCGGACATCCGGGTTGTGTTCACGCAGAAGAGGTGAAACTGCATTGATGAAAAAGTCTTTCGAGGCAGTTATAGCCGCGGAGATGAACGTACCGTTTCATCTGTTCTCCATCGCGTCTATGTAATGCGCGCTTCAATCGCTGTTTTCGAGGTTCCCGAGAAAACCGTGAAATTCCATCTCCGATGGGATTTCACGCATGTTTCGGCTGACGCAACGCGGTCCGCCGGAGTTGCGGAGCAACTCCCGAAGAATGCAGAGCATTCTTCAGGCGAGGACATGGGATATCCAATCAATGTTGGATAAAGGTACGAGCTGTAAGTTTATGCCATATGGCCAAGGGGGACCTCCGGGAGTGGGCACCCGAGTTCACTTCGTGAACTCAGTCGGCCATGAGATGGTGTCCCTCCCCGGCGCCTCCCGTGCGCAACGGGATTCAATGATTTGGAAACCTGCAGGGTTTCCTTCCTCATAGTGTGAAGACACTATAAACCATCCGGGAGGGCGGGCAGGAAGGAAGGAGATATGGAATGAATGGGATTGAGTGAAAAGCAAAAGGAGATTTTCCGGTTCGGGGACAGCGGGTACGACGCGCTGATCTGCGACGGAGCAATCCGGACGGGAAAATCCTCCCTGATGACGGCGGCCTTTATCGACTGGGCCATGGAGCGCTTCGACCGGGTGCGGTTCGGGATCTGCGGCAAGACAGCGGACGGGGCCGCGAAGAATCTGATTCTGCCCTATCTGGCCATCTCCATGGCCCGGCGGAAATACCGGCTCCGGTGGCGGCCCGGGACGAGGGAGCTGACCGTGGAGACGCGGGAGGGGAAACGGAGAAGGCGGAACACATTCGAGCTCTTCGGCGGGGTGAACGAGAGCTCCTTCATGCTGATCCAGGGGCGGACCCTCGGGGGGATCCTTGTGGACGAGGCGGCTCTTCTGCCCCGCTCCTTCGTGGAGCAGGCGGTCGCCCGCTGTTCCCTCTCCGGGGCGAAGCTGTGGTTCAACTGCAATCCGGCCTCCCCGGCCCACTGGTTTTACCGGGAATGGATCTGCAGGGCGGAGGAGAAGAACGCGCTGCGGCTCCGCTTCCGGCTGGAGGACAATCCCGCCCTCTCCGAGGCGACGCTGAAGCGGTACCGGGCGGCCTACTCGGGGGTCTTCATGCGGCGGTACATCCTCGGGGAATGGTGCGCGGCGGAGGGGCTGGTCTACGATCCGTCCTCGGTGCGCATGACGGAGGAGGTGCCGGAGGCGGGGGACGTTTACATCTCGGTGGACTACGGCACCATGAATCCCTTCTCGGCGGGGCTCTGGCGGGTCGCGCGGGATCCCTCCCTGCGGGGCGGCGTGAGGGCGGTGCGGATCCGGGAATTCTACCACGACGGGCGGGGCTCCGGGGTGAGCATGACGGACGAGGACTACTGCGGCCGGATCGAGGAACTGGCGGGAGGACTGAAGGTGAAGCGGGTCATCGTCGATCCCTCGGCCTCCTCCTTCATCACGGCGCTGAGGAGGCGGGGCTTCACGGTGCTGCGGGCGAAGAACGACGTGCTGGACGGCATCCGGGTGACGGCGGGGCTGTTCCGGGCCGGGGTCATTCAGATCCATCCCTGCTGCCGGGACACGGTGCGGGAGCTCTCCCTCTACCGCTGGGCCGACGGCGGCGAGCGGGACGCGGTGGTGAAGGAGAACGACCACGCCATGGACGACATCCGCTACTTTGCGAACACGATACTCACGAAGAGGAGGATTTTATAATGGGGAAGACAGCAGAAAAGAGACCGGTTTTCAGGCGCGGGAGGCCGGGGGAGGCATTGGATGGGACGGCAGGGATGAAAGCGGGTTCCAGACGCGGGATGCCGGGGAGCGGTAAATGATCACGGGATTTATCCGGGGGCAGCGGCTCACCCTCGTCTCCCCGACCCTGGCCGCGGGAACCTGGCACAGCGTTGAGGCGCGGTTCGTCTTCGAGACGGCGGACTGGGACGGGTATACGAAATTCGCCCACTTCCGGCCGGGGGACGGCGGTGAGGAGCGGATTCTGGCACTGGGGGAGGACGGGTCCTCTGCGGTGACGCCGGATCTTTACGCCGGGGACTGGTCGGTGTGGATCCACGGGGACGCGCTCGCGGACGGGGAAGTCACGGCGCGGATGACCACGGAGACCGCCTCCCTGACGGTGAAGGAGACGGGGAGCGAGGATCCCCTGCCGCTGCCGCCCACCTACGGGGAGCAGGTGCTGGCTTTGGCGATCGCTCTGAAGGAGCAGGCGGCGGAGGCTGTCCGGGAAGGGAGCGAGGAATCGCTGCGGCGGGTCGGGGCTTTGCTCTCGGACTGCGAGGCGGCGGTAGAGCGGTCGCTCGCGGCGTCCCGGGAGGCGGTCGATCTGCGGCTGGCGGAAAATGAGGCGGCGGTTCTGGCGGCGGCGGGCGTGCTGCGGAACCGTAAGGACGGCTCCCTCATTCCGGTCTGGGCGGGATCGGAGGCGGAATTCGGCGCGTCGGAGCAGGAGAGCGGGACGATCTGTCTCGTGGATGTGCTGTGAGCGGGGGGACGGTCATGATGAGACGCGGCCCGGTCCCGCAGACAGGATGGCGGGAGGAGGAGATATGAGCTTGAGGACCTTTCAGGAGCTGGCGGCTGTGGGGAAGAGCGAGCGGGCCAGAGGGGAATTCTGCCGGGAGGCGGTTTCGGCGCATGCGGCATCGGAGCAGGTTCGGGTCGCGCTGGACGCGGAGGCTTACTACCGGCATCTGAATCCCACCATCGCCCGGGCGCAGAGGATGGTCTACACGCTGATGGGGGAGGCGGTTCCGGATATTTACCGGCCGAACCACAAGATCCCCTCGCGGTTCTATCATTATTTTATTACCCAGGAGGTGCAGTATCTGCTGGGCAACGGCATGTCCCTGCCGGGAGCGGGGGCGAAGGAGGCGCTGGGTCCGGGGTTCGACCGGGCGCTGCAGCAGCTGGCGGTCTGCGCGCTGAACGGGGGCACGGCCTTCGGATTCTGGAATCAGGACAGGCTGGAGGTCTTCCCTCTGGCGGCTCCCGACGCGCCGGGGTTCTGTCCGCTCTGGGACGAGGAGACGGGAGCACTCGGCGCGGGGATCCGATGGTGGCGGACCGGGGGCGGGAAATCCCTCCGGATGACGCTCTTCGAGGCGGACGGCATCACGGATTACGAGGAAGGCGACGACGGGCGCTGCGGACGGGCTGTCCGGGTGAAGGCGGCGAAGCGGGACTACCGGCGGCGGCTCGAAAAGACGGCGGACGGGGAGATCTGGGTGAACGCGGGGAATCCGGACCGGCTGCCCGTCATTCCCCTCTTCAACGTGAACCGGCAGTCGGCGCTTGTCGGGGCGCGGGCGGGGCTGGACGCCTACGATCTGCTGCTCTCGGGTCTGGTGAACAACACGGACGAGGGCAACCTGATCTACTGGGTGCTGAAAAACTGCAGCGCCATGGACGAGGAGGACGACGCGGCGTTTCTGGCAGGGCTCCGTCGGACGGGAGTCGTGCACGCGGACGGGGACGACGGGGCGGAGGTGGAAGCCCACACGCTGGAGGTTCCCATCGACGCCTCCGAAACCGCGCTCCGTCTAATGCGGGCTCAGCTCTTCGAGGACTTCATGGCTTTGGATGTGAAGGAGATCGCCTCCGGCACGCCCACGGCCACACAGATCGCGGCGGCCTACGAGCCACTCAACGCCAAGACGGACGCTTTTGAATACTGCGTGCTGGAATTTCTGGAGGCGCTTCTGCCGCTGACGGGAGCGCGGGGGACGCCCTCCTTCCGCCGTTCCGTCATCGCCAACCGACAGGAGGAGATCGGGAACATCTTATCGGCGGCGCCATATCTGGACGGGGACACGGTGACGGAACAGCTCTGCGCGGCGCTGGGGCTCTCGGACCGCTTCGGGGAGATCCTGCGGAAAAGGAAGGCGGAGGCCGGGGGGAATACCCTGCCGGGGGAGAATGAAAATGGAGGGAAGACATGAGTGATTTTGCGTTTCTGACGGTGACGAAGGAGGGCGGCAATCCCGTCATCCGGCGAAAGTCCGCGGCGGAGGTGGTGCCGGAGGCGGCGTCCCCGGTGTACGGCTCCGAGGCGGGCAATGCGGCGGCATTCCCGGACGCGGCGGGGGAGCGGGTGTTCCGGTCGGCGAAGGTGTCCATCGAGCCGGTGCAGGCCGGGTCAGGGGATCCCTCCCCGGACAACGTGCGGGCGATTTCCGGCTTTACGGGCGCGAAGGTGACGCGGTGCGGGAAGAACCTGTTCGATCTTTCGGCGGCGCAGGGCGGGTACATCGATGCCGACGGAGTGCCTCACAGGACGACCGACGCGGTGACCAACTGGACGATATCCGATTACATGCCGGTGAATCCTGGGACCGTTATGTACGTTCTGGCCCAGACTGCTGCGAATGCCGCGCGGCACGCTTTCTATGACGCGGGGCTGAGCTGTGTGGGGGTTGCGACGGTTAATAATTCCGCCCTGACCGTTCCCGCCGGGGCGCGGTGGGTGCGGTGCTCCGTGCGGAAGGCCAACGAGGAAACGTTCACCTTTTCCGCTTTCCCGGACGCGGAGGCGGGGTATGGCGCGCAGGTTTTCGACATCTCTTTCCCCTCCGAGGCGGGCACGGTCTACGGCGGGGTGCTGGATCTGACGGCGGGGACGCTGACGGTGACGCATGGATTCCGGCAGCTCGCGGCGGCGGACATCAATCAATACGGCACGACACTGGGCGGCGTGAGTTATGTCCGTTTCACCCCGCTTTCGAACATTGCTGCGTCAGGAAGCATATACAGCGACAAGTACAAAGGATATCGCAACACGAACGAACGTCAGTCCGGAGACATTGCCGTGATCGCGAATGGCGCGGTCTACGTTTACGACAACCGGTTCACGGATCGGGCCGCGGCCGAGCAGATCCTTGACGCGGAGATGCCCGTGATCGTCTACCCGCTGGCCTCGCCGGTTGTGTATCAGCTCACCCCGGTGCAGATCGCGGCGCTGGCGGGGGCAAACACCGTCTTTGCGGACTGCGGGGCGGTATCGGTGGAGTATGTCCGGGACACCGGCGCGGTCATTGAGGCGGGGGACGCTTCCACCCGGGCCATGATCGGCGAGGTATCCGGCACCACGGCGTCCCGGTCGCTGGCGGTGGGGGAATATGTCACCGTCGGGGATGCGCTCTACCGGGTGACGCGGGCCGTCGGTTCCGGCGAGACGCTGGTGCCGGGGACCAACGTGACGGAAACCACGGTCGGGGCGGAGCTGGCCCGGCTGGCGGCGATGATTTCGTAATTCAAAACCACAGGAGGGTTTTACAATGTACCAGTATTACGTTTTCGAGATTCAGAAGTACCAAAGCGGCGAATATGGTCACATCGTGCACTGGGCGGCGGACGAGAACGCGGACCGGGCGCGGCTGAAGGCTGAGGCGAAGTACCACGAGGTTCTGGCGGCGGCGGCGGTGTCCGAGCTTCCCCAGCACGCGGCGGTCCTGCTGGCCTCTGACGGGGCCGAGCTGATGCGGCAGTGCTATGTGCACGCGGTAACGGCGGCGGCTGAACCGGAGGACGTTCCGGCGGAATGAAGAAGGGAGGCTTCGTCATCGGGGCGGACGTTGTGATGAAGACAGCGGAGGGAGCGGGGCTCCTCGACGGAGGATCCGGGCTGGGGAGCGCGCTCCGGGCGGTCATGGAGACGGCGGGCGGGGCGGCGGCGGAACAGGCGAAGCGGCTGGCTCCCGTGAAAACCGGCCGGCTCCGGGACTCCATCGGCTGGACGGTCAGCGCCGCTCCCGACGGGTCCCTCGAGACAGCGGTGGGGACGGACGTGCCCTACGCGGCGGTCCAGGAGCTGGGAACGGTCCGGGTCCGGGGAAAGCATTATCTGGAAAACGGACTGGCGGCGGGGGCGGCGGAGGTCCTCGGCGGGGCCTGACGGTCCGGGGCGGGATGAACGGAAGCCGTGACGGGCGGACTTGAACGGCGGGAAAGGAGAGGCTGTATGGTGCAGAGGGAAATGACGGATGGGGAACGGATGAAGGACAAGCATGCTGACAAGCGGGCGGATGTGCAGAATTCCGGTGATGGCGGAACGAGGGACGGGGCGGTTTCCGGGCAGCAGACTGAGACGGACTTCGGACAGCGGGAGGGAACGGCTCTCGGAAAGCAGGATGAGGCGAANCGAGATGAACGGCGGGGCGGCTTCCGGGGCGGAGGACAAGCTGGCGCGGCTGCGGGAGGAGATGTCCGGGCTGCGGGAACGGCTGTCCGCGGCGGAGGAGGAAAAACGTCGGCTGGCGGATGACTGCAGGCAGGCGCGGGCAGAGCGGGACGAGGCAGTCCGGCGGCAGGAAGCGCTGGGACGGGAGTCGGCTCTGCGGCGGTATCTGGCGGAGAAAGGGCTGTCCGGAGACGCGGCGGAGATTGCCCTGCGGGGACTGCGGGCCGGGGCGGAGGTCGTTCGGGACGGGGGATCCGTCCGGGATGATATAATCATCCGTCTGGACAGCGGCGGCAATCTGGCGGAGGAAAGCCGGGCGGCGCTGGACGGGCTCATGGAGGGGCCCTATCGTCCGCTGTTCCGGATCGGGGACGGGGAGAGCGGCGGGGTGCGGGGGATCGCGCTGGACAATCCGCCCCTCGGCGCCGGGATCGGTTCCATGAGCCGGGAGGAGATCTTATCCATCCGGGACGGGGTGGAGAGACGGCGGGCCATTGCGGACAATCCCGGAATATTCGGGCTGTGAGGGCCGGGGAGGATATGGGAGATAAGAGAGGCGCGGGCGGCGGGACGGTGTTCGGGGAAATCCCGGCCGTTCCGAGGGAAAGAGGGAGCTGAGGGGGCGCGGGAGGCTCCGGTGAGAGAAGCGGCTGAGACAATCGGCGGCCGTCGGGGCATGGGTATGGCGGTTGGCGGCCATTTGGCGGGTTGAGCTCGTCTGAAGGCACAGTTATGCAATACTTAATATGAAAGGAAGGATTCACGACATGGCGGTTGAAACAAATCTGATTAAAAAGGCGGATCTGGCGAGAGTGAGAGAGGTGGATTTTGCGGAGCGGTTCGCGGCGTCGGTGGGCGATCTGACGAAGCTGCTCGGCATCGCGCGGAAGCTGGCCAAGCGGGAGGGCTCCGTCATCAAGGCCACGAAGGCGACCGGGACCCTTCTCTCCGGGACGGTGGCGGAGGGCGAGGTGATCCCCCTCTCCAAATACGCCACCACCCAGGTGACGCTGGGAGAAATCACCCTGAAGAAGTGGCGCAAATCCACCTCGGCGGAGGCCATTGTGGAGCGCGGCTACGATCAGGCGGTGGGTATGGCCACGGACGCGATGCTGGCGGATGTGCAGAGAAGCATCCGGGCGGACTTCGCGGCTTATCTGGCGCAGGGCACGGCCACGGCCTCCGGCGTCGGTCTGCAGGCGGCTCTGGCGGACGCGTGGGGCAAGCTGGCCTCCCTCTTCGAGGACGCAGGGGCGGGCACGGTCTTTCTCGTCAACCCGGCTGACGCTGCGGACTGGCTGGCTTCGGCGCAGATCAGCGCGGTGCGCACCTTCGGCCTCACGGTGCTGAAGAGCTTTCTCGGGCTGGGGACGGTGATCCTCACCACGGCCGTCCCGGCGGGCACCTTCTACGCCACGGTGGAGGACAACCTGACCCTCTGCTACATCCCGGTCAACGGGGCGGGGCTGGGAGAGGCCTTTACCTTCACCTCCGACGCCACGGGGCTGATCGGCATTCACGAGGAGCCCAACTACGAGCGGATGACGGCGGAGGACACGGTCACGGCGGGCATCGCCATCTTCGCCGAGCGGCTGGACGGCGTCGTGGTAGGCACCGTCACGAAGGCCTGATGACGGTCGGGGAGCTCTGTGCCGTCTGCCGGAACTGGTTCCTCACGGAATCGGTCCGGGGGCGGTTCACGGTGCGGGGCGGCGTTCTCGGGGACATCCCCGGCGTCCTCCCCGGGCAATACGTGCGGATCATCGGCTCGCCCGCGGACGACGGGGTCTACCGCTGGCCGGTGTCGGGTCTGCGGGACGGAACTTTCGACGGGGCGGTCTGGCTCATGGCGGTGCCGGGGGAATTCGAGGCGCTGGCCGGGGAGATCGACGCCTGGGAGAAGCGGTCCCGGGAGGCTCTGGGCAAGGCTGCGGACCGGGCTGCGAATCCCTACCGGTCGGAATCCTTCGGGGGATACGCCTACACGGCGGCGGAGGACGTGGGGGACGCGCCCTTCGACTGGCGGGACGGACGGCTGGGGTTCTCCGCCCGTCTCCGGGCATGGCGGAAGGTATGAGCGCATGACGGCACTCTGGTACAGAACCTTCGAGGCGTTCCGGCGGATGGTCGCCGCGCCTGCCTCCGACGGGTTCGGCGGATACGGGGAAATCTTCCGGGAGGGGGAGCTCTTCCAGGGGACGGTTTCTCCGGTGAGCGAGGGGGACATGGACGGAGGGCCGCTCTCCACCCCCGGCGGTCGGGTCCGGATCGCGGCGGAGAGGTCGGCCTCCCTCCGGTACGGGGACACGGTGCGGCGGGAAGCGGACGGGGCGCTCTTCCGGATCACGGGGGAGGTGCGATGTCCGCCGGAGGGCGCCGGGTTCGGGTTTTTATCGGCTCCGGGAGAGAGGGTTTCCGGGGTGGGCGGCGTTTCTGAGGATGGTTGGCGCGCCCTCTCCGGCGGGTCCGGGGACGGGAGCTGTGATGCGGAAGCGGACGGAAAGGAGGCGGAGAGATGACGGCGGCGGAGGCATTCGGGGAGAGGCCGTCGGTCTGCCGGTTTCCCTCTGGGTCCGCTCTCCCGGTTGGCGGGATGCCCAGGAGGCCGCGGACAGGATCGGGACGGCACTTCCCCCCGGCGGCGTGCTTCTCCCCTGTGACAACGGCGCCCTCTGGCTCACCCGGGATACCCCCTGGCTCACCCGCTCCGGCGACGAGGAGGATCCCATGCTGAAACGCGTGATCTTCCGCCTGACGGCGAGGATTTTTAAAGGGTGAGGCGGCGCGGGGGGAGAAAAGCACGGATCATCATTTCCGCGAAACTGGAAAAATGTTTCGTCTATTCCCCATCGCGCCCCCCGTGTCATGCGCGCTTCGATCGCTGTTTGCGTCGCCGTCTCGGCAGAGCAAAACGATGAACTTCGTCCCCGACGGAGTTCATCGCATGTTTCAACTGACGTATCGTGGTCCGCGCGAGGACCCGGGATAAACAATCATTGATGAATGCAAGGACGAGCTGTCAGCTTATGCCATAGGGCCAAGGGGGACCCGCACAGGGGGCACCTTCGGCCTGAGATGGTGTCCCCTGTGCCGCCCGTCCCGCGCAGGGACATTAATTCGGAAATGCGCAGCATTTTCTTCCAAACTGGAGGTTTGAGGATGAAATTCTCACAGATTCCTGCGGATGCGTTCCGCAGAATGGTTTTGAATGCCGCTGTCATCGCTTCGGCGTTCGATCCCGATTCCGGAACGCTCCGCAACAACGACATTCTCGGTGCGACGACCGGGGGCATCGCCTTCTCCGCCGTGCCGGTCTACGCGGATATGGGGGACAAGGTGGACAACTGCCCAAAAAACATGAAGGAGCTGAAAAAGCTCGTCTCCTGGGAGGCCAAGGTCTCCGGCACCTTCGTCACGGCGGATACGGCGCTGGCTTCCAGGCTGGCGGCGGCCGCGGATGTCTCCGGCCATCGGGTGACGCCCCGGTTTGATCTCAAGGACGGGGATTTCCACGACATCTGGATCGTGGGGGACTACTCGGAGTACAACGGGGAACAGAACGGCGGCTGGGCGGCGATCCGGCTGAAAAACGCCCTCTCCACCGGGGGCTTCTCCCTGGAGACCACGGACGGGGACCGGGCCAAGCTGGCCTTTGCGTTCACGGCTCACGGATCGGCGGCGAACCAGAAGGAAGTCCCCTTCGACATCTGGCTCACGCCAGGCACGCCCGAAAACGGAACGGAGGCAGGCTGAGATGGGGGTTCTGCGTGACGCGCGGGGAGAGAAAGCCCTGGCCGCCGCCGCGGAGCTCATCCCCATTCTCGGGGAGCTGGCGGAGGACAAGGCTCTGGCGGAGGGGTTTAAAAAAGGCATGAAGGCGGGGGAGGCGGTATCCCGGCTGCTGGCAGAGCACGCATCGGCGGTCCTGCGGCTGCTGGCTCTGGACGACGGAATCTCCCCCGAGGAGGAAGGGGAAAAGCTCTCTCCCCTGGACGTGCCCGGACGGCTGCTCGCCCTGCTGCGGGATCCGGGATGCGCCGCGCTTTTTGGTTCTGCGGCAGCGGAGAACGGCGGGAATGGCTCCTCTGCCGCTTAGGAGAACGGGAAGGGCTGCCCTCCCTGGGATACCTCGCCCGGGTGGCTCCTCCTCTCTGGCGGGAGGCGGAACGGGAGGCGGCATACCGTGTCTATCTCACGGACGCGGCGATGCTGATCTCGGCCAACACGGCGAGGATCGGGGGCGGGCAGGTGCTCCGGGGACGGTGGGCCGACGCGGTCTTTCCTCCCCGGGCAAAGGCGTCCGGCGGCGGATCGGTTGTGGAATCGGTCCTTGCGGCGCTGGAAGAGAGGGCCGGGATACGGATCGTGAACTGACGGCGGAGAAAGGAGGGAGACGGGATGAACGTTTATGAACTGCAGGCCGTGCTGCGGCTGGACACGGGGGAATTCCTCCGGTCGGCTTCGGAGGCGGATATGGCATTCCGGTCTCTGGGGGACGGCATCGGTGAGGCTGCGGCGGGCATGGCGGAAAATGCCTCCGGGATCGCCGGGGCGCTGGGGGAGATCCTTTCCGTATTCGGCGGGGAGAGCGGCGGCGTTCTCTCCCAGGCGGCGGAAGGGACGGCGGCGCTCATGGAGCCCTTTGATGAAACGCTCGGGGGAAGGATCGGGGACGCGGCGGCCGCCTTCTCGGTTCTCCGGGACGCGCTGGCGGAGGTTCTCTCCCCCACGGAGGCGCAGACCGGGGCACAGGAGGCACTCGGCGCGGCTCTGGACGGATCGGCGGGCGGTCTGAAGCAAAACGCGGACATGCTCGGCGCTCTGCCGGGGCTGCTTGAGGCGGCGTCCGGGGCGCTGGGACAATGGGCTTCGGACGCGGCCTCCCGGTTCGGCGAATCGGCCGGGGCGGCGGAGGAGGGCGGCGGGAGGATCGCGGACGTTCTGACGGGACGGATCCCGGAGGCGGTATCCACCGTCATCGGCGCGGCGGCCGCTCTCCCCGTGGCCTTCGCGGATGCCGGGCAGCAGATGGCCTCCGGTCTGGCGGGGGGATTTGCCTCCGTTTGGGAAGCGGCGGCGGCGGGGATCCGGCAGAAAATCGGCTCCCTTGTGGACGGGGTGAAGGATCTTCTGGGCATCCGCTCGCCGTCCCGGGTATTCGCGGACATCGGCGGGAACATGGCCCGGGGTCTGGCGCTGGGATGGGAACGGGAATTCGGCCCTGCGGAGCGGTCGGTCTCCTCCGGCATCGGCGGGCTGATTCCCTCCCCGGCTCAGGCGGACAGGCTGGACTTCAAAGACTCCGCCATCGGGCGTTCGTCCGCCGCGGGGATCGCCTCGCTGACGGCGGCGGAAGGCGGGGGAGAACGGCTGCGGCCCGTGGAGATCCGGCTGATGCTGGACGGGCGGGAGGCGGCGGAGGCTCTCTACGATCCGCTGACGCAGGTGGGCATGCGGCTGGGGCGGAGCGGCGCGTCGGATACGGGATGGAGGTGACTAAGGCATGGTGAGAATCACGCTCTCCGACGGGCGGGACATGGTGACGGTCGCCTCGGAGCCGGAGTTCGTCTGGCGGCCCGTTCTGATCGGGTCCCGGGCGGTCATGGCCTCCGGGCGGACGGTCATGGACGCGGTGGGAGTGAAGAACACGGCGGAGATCCCCATGGGCTGGCTCTCTCCCCGGGATCTGGCGCTGCTGAAGCGGATGATCCAGCGAAACGCGGCGCTGACGGTGCGCTATCCCACGCCGGAGGGCATCCGGTCGGATCTCTGCTTTGTGGAGATGCCGGTTTTCCGGGCCTTCCGCTGGGGGGACGACGGGGTCAGCCAATGGTACGGGGTGACCATCACGGCGGAGCAGGCCGGGGTGGATCCGGTGACGGGGGGATGAGGACGGCATGCTGAAAACCTCTCCCTCCTACGAACCCTTCCCCGCCGTGCGGCAGGTGGACTGCCTGATCTCCTTCGAGGTCATAGCGAAGACGCTGAACAAGAAAAGCATCGTTCCAACGGTCCCTTCCGCCGCGCTGGGGAACGGTGCGTTGACGATCAACGGCATCCCGGAGCTGGCGGGCAAATACGCGACGCTGGAACGGTACGGCTGGCCTCTTGACGGTTCCTGCTCTGTTATGCCGTCCTCCGGGATTGAGACGGGGTTCTGGTCTGCCGCCGTGTCGGGCGATGCCGGGGATTTCTCTTCGCCGCTGGTGTTCCGCTATAATCTGCCGATGGACACGGATACGTTCGGATGGACTTTCCATTTCGACACACCGGCGGACGTGCGAGCGTCCCGGGTGCGGGCGGTATGCTACGACGCGGGCGGGAATATCATCGACACGGCGGAGGCGGTTCCGGACAGCTCCGGCGAGAGCGGCGAGGGATGGTCATTCCACCACTTCGTACAGGGCTACCGGGCGGTGGAGTTCACGTTCTACGGGACCAACCGTCCCCGGCGGATGCTCCGGCTGGCGGAGGTGGATTTCGGCGTATCCAAACACTTCAACCGGAATTCGATCCAGAAGGCCCGGATTCAGTACGGCATGGCCCCGGACGGGTCGGCGTTCCCAGCAAAGCAGATCGTCTTTGTCTTTGACAATTCGGACGGCGAGTTCAACGTGCTCAGCCCCGCAGGGGTTTATCAATATTGGCGGAACGGGCAGGTTCTGACAGCGCGGATCAAAATCGGGGACGAGATCGTGCCGATGGGGATGTTCTACGTGACTAAGGCGGAAATCGGGGCTAATCGGCTCCTTGCGAAGGTGACGGCGCACGATCCATGCTATCAGTTGGCTAACCAGAAATTCTATCCGCTGGAGCTGGCGGAGCGGGAAACGGTGCGGCTTGACGAGGCGGTGCCCCGGGCTTTGATCGGGACGGACCTCGATGTGGACTACGGCGGGCTTGCGGCTGAGCCGGTCTCCGTGGCGGTGCGGGACACCCACGACAAGCGGACGATCCTGCGCTACCTTGCCCAGGCGGCGCGGGCCACGTGCTGGTTCGACCGGGACAACGTGCTCCGATTCCGGCGGATTGTTACGGCGGCGGAGGAGAATGGGAACATTACGGCGGACGAACTGCACGACTGGTCCGGGGTGTCCATCGCGGAGGAATACACCGGGGTGACGCTGACGGTAAGGCGTGAGCTGGCGAATACCGGGGAGAGCGGCGAGGACCCGACGGAGATTTATAATGCTGGTGTTGCCGACGATTCCGGTACTGCTGTAGCATCCTACGAAAACCCTTGCGTCGCCCCGGGCAACGGTCAGGCGGTGGCGGACTGGCTCCTTGTCATGGCGAACCGGCGGAAGAAATACGCGGTTAAGAACCGGTGCGATCCGGCGGTGGAGATCGGGGACACTTTGGTTATTGCTGACGCGTTCCGCAACGATGACCGAGCTGTGGTGACGGGGCTGGACATTGAGTACAACGGCGGTCTGTCCTGCGTGACGGAGGCGGATCGCGAATTCTGATTCGCCGGGAATTCTGAAAGGCGCAAAAATCGCCGGGAGTACTGAGGGGGCGGTAAACCGTTCATCTATATTGCAGGAGATTATATGCTTGATCTGATTTACGACCGCACGGCGGAGGATGTGGCGCAGGGCACGGACAAGGGCTATTACCGGCACACGGACCTGAACCGGGTACAGGCGGCGGTTTTATACCTCCGGGAACTATACAGCGGCATGGGGTACGACGCCGTCCCGCTGCCGTCCTTCCGGACATGGGCGGAAAACGACATCCCGCGATACCCGCAGATGGACGCATACATTCAGGCGGTGCGGTCCCTTGACGGGCTGATCCCGGTGCCGGACGCGCCGTTTCTGCCGCAGTCCCCGGACCGGCTGGACTGGCGCGGGGCCAACGCCATTGAAGAATTTCTCACGCGGATGGACGATTCCGCTGAGCGCATCGCCGGGGCGTGGTTTTATTCCGACGAGATATTTTCCGGAGAGGTGGATTTATGAAAGACAGGATTCCCACGAAGCCGGGGCGGGTACAGCTGGTACCTTCCCCGGACGATGATGATCTTTTCATCCTGACCCGTTCCGACGAGCCGACGCAGGAGGGAACGCCGCTGAACAAGGCCTCCCTGCTGTCTGACGCAACGGCGGAGGGTTTCGGGCTGACCGGTGACGGCGCGACGGTCAACAACGCCCTTGCCCTTGTATCCGGGAGCTATTCCCGTATCCGGACGGGCCAGACAGCGCCGAACGCGGACACGGAGGCCAAGCGGGGCGATATTTACATCATGGATTCCGGGACGGAGCGGCACGCGTACCTCTGCGACGCGGTGGGTGAGCGGGAGGTCGATCTGGGCGCGGATTGGGAGCGGGGAAACATCGGTACGGGCGGCGTATCGATAGCGGCGACGAACCGCGTCCGGTCTCAGGTGGTGGACGTTCCCGCCGGTACGAAGTTTACCGTCGCATCCGGATTCCGGTATGCGCTGTACCGATTCGATGAGGCGGGGGTTTACGTTTCCTTCATTTCCATGCGCACGACGGCCTACACGGCGGCGTACGACACGCGCTTCCGGATCGTGATTGCGCGGGTGACGGAGAGCGCATCCGAGGAGGCGGACGTGGCGGAATTTGCGGCGGCGCTGACGGCTTCCCGGTCCGGCGCTCACTGGACGGCTCTGGCGGCGGCGCGGGAGGTGCGGAAAACGGTGGTCTTCACGTCCTCCGACTTCTGGAAGGTTCCCGCCGATCTGCGGGGGACGGTGACGGTGCAGTGTTTCGGCGGCGGCGCTGGCGGCACGCTCTTTCAGGCGGAGGACGGAAACCTCGGCCCGGGCGGCGGCGGCGGACACATGGCCACATGGACGGGCACGCTGGACGCGAAGAAGTACGAAATCACCATAGGCGCGGGCGGACAGGCCAACCATGATGGCGGGGCCACCTCGTTCGGGTCTCTCTGCACGGCGGCGGGCGGTTCCGGTCAGAACGGCGGCACCGGCGGAGGCGGCGGAGGAACGGCACAGGATGCGTATAAGATCGGCGGTTCCGGCTCCTATGGCGGGGGCGGTGGATCGGCAGACGGCGCGGGAGGTTCCGGCGGCACCTACGGCGGCGGAGGAGGCGGCGGCGGCGGAAAATCCGGCGGTTCCGGCAAATCCGGCGCGTTCGCAGGTGGTTCCGGTTCCGGCTCTTACGGCGGAGGCGGCGGCGGTTGGTCTGCAGTCGGCAAAAACGCCACGTCCTCCACGGGCGGAGCTGGCGGCGCGGGACAGAATACCACGGGCTTCGGCCTTGACTTTGAGGGCACCGGCGCGGCTGGAACGGTCTCCGGAGGCGGAGGCGGATACGGCGGCGCTGGCGGCAACGGCTTGAAAACCGGCACGGCTTCCACGGGAGGCGGAGGAGGCGGCTACGGTGCACGTGGCGGAAACGCAGGGACGGTATCGGGCGGAGGCGGCGGCGGTTACGGCGGTCCCGGCGGTGACGGCTATCTGAAATGCGGCGGCGGCGGCGGCGGCTACGGTCTTTCCGGCAAGGGCGGCTCCATGGCGTCCGGCGATGGTTCCGGCGGCATTGCGGCTGGCGGTGCTGGCGGCGGTACTTTAATCGGCGCTTCCGGGCGCGGCGGCGACGGCTGCGTGGTGATTTATTATACCGGGATTGAGGTGGTTTGAGTGAAGGTCTTTCTGGTGCGGGGCGGGTCCTGCGCCGAGGATGTGACGGATGCCGTACGGGCGATGCCGGGAATCGGAGCGGGAATGACGGCGGAGGAGCTTGAAGGGATATTGGCGCGCATTCCGGTTCCGATCGCCGGAGACAGGTACGTTTCCGCGCCGGACCGGGTGTGGCCCGGGTGGGGATTTGATCCGGGGAAGAGCGGGGACGAACGGTTCATAAAGCCCCGGCCGCCCGCTGGATGGCGATACGACGACAAGAGCGGAACGCTGTACCGCGCGGAGGGGCGCCGGGATGAGACGGAAGGTCCCTCCGGCTGCGGGGTCGGCGGAAAAACATGACGATACACGGGGGGATGAACATGCATATGATGAAAAACGCGGTGTGCGCGGGATGCGGCGTGGTGCTGTCGGCGCTGGCGCAGCTCTTCGGCGGATGGGACGCGGCTCTGGGGGCGCTTCTGCTCTTCATGGCGGCGGACTACGTCACGGGGATGACGGCGGCGGCGGTCTTTCACCGGTCAAAGAAGACGGCGGACGGGACGCTGGAATCCCGGGCGGGCTGGAAGGGCCTGGTGCGGAAGGGTGTGACGCTGGCGGTGGTGCTGGCTGCCGCGCGGCTGGACGCGGTGATCGGGTCGAACTTCATCCGGGACGCGGCGGTGATCGGGTTCACGGCCAACGAGGGGCTGTCCATAATCGAGAACGCGGGGCTCATGGGGGTTCCCGTTCCCCGGGCGGTGATCTCGGCCGTGCACGTGCTGAAGGAGCGGGCGGACACGGAGGTACGGATGAACGGCGGCGCAGGCGGTGCGGATAACGCGGGTGCGCGGGATGATCCGGGGAATCCGGGCGGAGGGGACCATGGCGGTCATGCCCTTTGAGAGCGGGTTCCGGGTGGTCTCCCCCTTCGGGCGGCGGGTCGATCCCATCACGGGGGAGGGGAACGTCTGGCACGGCGGCGTGGATCTGGTGGGTGCGGATCCGGCAAACCGGCCCCCGGTGATCCGGGCTGTGGAGGGCGGGGTGGTCCTGCGCTCCCGGATGGCCTTTGACGACGGGTCCGGGGACCGCACCTTTGAATGGGGCAACTACGTTTCGGTGCTGGGAGACGACGGGCTTGTGATCTACTACTGCCATCTGGAGAAGAGGCTGGCGGAGGCGGGACAGCGGATCGAGGCGGGGGAAGCGCTGGGGATCGAGGGCTCGACGGGACGGTCCACGGGTCCCCATCTCCATTTCGAGGTGCGGCGGGACGGGGTGCAGACCGATCCCTGCGCGTATCTGGGAATCCCGAACGAGGCGGGGTTCGTATGGACGCCGTCCCCGGCTGAAACAATGGGATCGCAAGAGGATAAGCCCTGGCTGGAGCAGGCATCCCCTTGGGCGTCGGAGGCGGTGGACCGGGCTGTGCGGGCGGGCATACTCCTGGGCCGGGGCGGGGACGACTACGCGCTGCGGGAGTTTGTCACGAGGGAGGAGCTGTGCGTGATGCTCATGAGAATGGCGGAAGGGGAAGGGATAAAGCGGTTGTAAAAGGCTGAAGCTGATCGGGAAGCGGAAGGAAGCATTTAAGGCAGCAAAACCAATGTCTCTTCTTTAAAAATCACATGCTTCAAACGAACACTCCTTCCACCGCAAGCGGTCCCCCCTCCCTCCGAGAGGGAGGCAGGAAGGACATCCCACTCTCGAGGCTCCTTCCCAGAGGAAGCTGTCAGCTTTGCTGACTGAGGGAGTGTCGGCATGTTTTTCACTGCTGACATAAAGAGATCTTTATTTTTCTTTCTCCCTTGACAAGCGGGGCGGTTTGTGCTATACTGTGCGGGAATTGACAAGTCAACGTTCAATTTCCCGAAGTATTCTCAGATAAAGGAAGGTCACTCCGATGACGGAAGCCTGTGACGACCGGTTTATCCGCTTCTCTCTGGCGACGGAAGCCGTGCTGAAGGCCATCACCAAATACAAGAACGACTGTCTGGACCGCTACGGGCTGAGGGGGATGCATCTGATGACCATGGTATGCCTCTTCCGGTCCGGCGACGGTGGACTGACGAGCGGGGAGCTGGCAAGGCTCTGCGCGGTAGACAAGGCCTTTGTTTCCCGGACCACCGGCGAGCTGATG
>CACWLT010000087.1 GCA_902761695.1 uncultured Ruminococcus sp. | reverse complement strand
AAGACCTCCGCCGAGGCCGTGCTGGGCTTCTATTCCGCGGTCCGGGAGGCCGCCGGGGACGACTGCGTGATCATCGGCTGCAACGTCATCGGCCACCTCTGTGCGGGACTCCACGAGCTGAACCGCACCGGCGACGACACCTCCGGCCGGGAATGGGAGCGCACCCGCAAGATGGGCGTCAACACGCTGTCCCACCGGCTGATCCAGAACGGAGCCTTCTTCATGGGGGACGCCGACTGCGTGGGGATCATGGGGCCCGTGCCGTGGGAGAAGAACCGCCAGTGGCTGGACGTGCTGGCCCGGACCGGTTCGCCCCTCTTCGTCTCCTGCAAGCCCGGCGTTCTGGACGAGAGCCAGATGGCGGAGCTGAGAGCGGCCTGGGCAGAGAACTCCGTGCAGAAGAACACCGCCCGCCCCGTGGACTGGATGGAGAACCAGACCCCCGCCCTCTGGGAGATCGACGGAAAACTCGTCCGCTACGACTGGTACCTGCCCGAAGGCGTGGAGAACTTCCGGCCGTAAGAGAGCGATCCCCTGTTTTCCCCGCTGAAGAATGGGAATATCAATTATTGGAGGATACCGTATGAAATACTTCGATTTCGCCGGTGTGAACGCGTCCCGGGTCGCCCAGGGGTGCATGCGGATCGGCGGCATGTCCGCGGAGGAGATCGACCGGCTGATCCGCTCCGATCTGGATATGGGCATCAACTTCTTCGACCACGCCGATATCTACGGCGGCGGGTCCTGCGAGACCAAATTCGGCGACTTTCTCCGCGCCAACCCTGCCATGCGGGACAAGATGATCGTCCAGTCCAAATGCGGCATCAAGCCCGGCTCCTATGACTTCTCGAAGGAGCACATCCTTCATCAGGCTGAGCAGAGCCTCACCCGCCTGGGCACGGATCACCTGGACTTTTTGCTTCTCCACCGCCCGGACACCCTTGTGGAGCCGGACGAGGTGGCGGAGGCCTTCGACCGCCTGCACAGCGCGGGCAAGGTTCTGCATTTCGGCGTATCCAACCACAATCCTCTCCAGATGGAGCTTCTGAACCGCTCCCTGGGCGAGAACCGCATCGTGGCGGATCAGCTCCAGTTCAGCATGACCAACACCACTATGATCGATTCCGGCATCAACGTCAACATGGAAAACGGAGCCGCCGTCAACCGGGATGATTCCGTTCTGGACTGGTGCCGCCTGAACGGGGTGACCATCCAGCCCTGGAGCCCCTTCCAGCACGGCTTCTTCGCCGGTCCCTTCATCGGAAATCCGGATTACGCCAAGCTGAACGAAAAGCTGGAGGAGATCTCCGCAAGGTATGACGTGACCCCCACCGGCATGGCCATCGCCTG
Source organism: uncultured Ruminococcus sp. (assembly GCA_902761695.1). Taxonomy (GTDB): domain Bacteria; phylum Bacillota; class Clostridia; order Oscillospirales; family CAG-272; genus UMGS1696. Next base: position 12,137 of record CACWLT010000087.1, on the reverse strand, counting down.
GATCCTGCGCCATCCCGCGAAGATGCAGCCCATCGTGGGCACTACCAACCTTGACCGCCTCAGCCAGATCGCGAAGGCTGCCGACGTGACCATCACCCACGACGAGTGGTACGAGCTCTACCGCGCCTCCGGCAAGACTCTGCCGTAAAGCGAGTTCATCCCGTCAAAAAATATCCCCCGTCTGTTTTCCGCAGGCAGGGGATTTTTATTGTTCGGCGGGCGGTCTGTCAGATCACGTACACCCCGTCGGCGGACTCGGCTTCATTGGGGAGGCGGAACCGCTTGCTTACGTCCCAGGCGCTCTCCCCCGGCTCGGGTATGTATACCCGGATCACATTCTTCCTCCGTCCGCCTTCCGATGAGGGGACCGATGTCAGCCGCACCAGGCCCCGGACCTCGGAGACGGACAGCAGCGCCGCAGCCACCCAGACCTCCGCCGTTACCGTCCAGTCCGTGCCTCCGTCGCTGTCTGCGGGTCTGGCCGTGATTTCCGCGACCCCCGACGCAATCCGGCCCGTTACCGCGTTTTCATCCGCGTCCGGGGTTCCGGGCAGGGCTTCCCATTCGTAGCGGAATGGGACCGTGGTCTCGGCGGCGGCGAATTCATCCCCGGAGCGGGTGAGCACCGTCAGCTTCGCGCTCCCAGCCAACCGGGCGACCCCTCCCTCCACGGCGCATTTCCCGGGATCCACGGTGCCCCAGGCCGTGACGAACTCCGCGCCGCCGTCCGTCCGGACCCGTCCCGTCAGCGTGATCCGCCCGTTCCGGACCGCCGCCGGAGCGTGGGAGAGGCAGGTCTTCTCCTCCGCTTCGGTTTCCGTGTCCGGGGAATAGGCGTCCTCGGTGATCTCGCTCTCCCCGCAGCGGAGCAGCACCACGTCGGCGTCGTACTCCATGCGCCAGCGTATCGCGCCGTTCTCCCCGGTCTCCAGCTCCGTCAGAAGGACCTTCGGGAAAACGGCTCCCCTGACGGCGGTATCCGGCGCGTCCGGATGGGGAAGGGGGACGGACTCCTCGATCTGCGCCGTGCCCCGGGTGATGAGGTAGTCCTCCCGCGCCCGGCTGTTTTCCGGATCGTCCCCCTCCCGGGCCAGCAGAGCCGTGACGGATGCCTCTCCCCGGAAGATCAGACGGCCGTTTTCGATCCGGGTGTCCGAGACGGTGACGGTTCCCCGCGCCCCGGCGATGCGGCCCTCCTTGTCCCGGATCTCCCCGGAGGCCTCGAAGCTCCCCCGGACCTCCTCGAGACATCCGGTCTTCACCCGTCCCGTTTTCCGCCGCACCCGGACCGCGTTCTCCGGCAGGGCCAGGGAGAAATCCGCCGGCTTCTGGGACAGGAGGCTGAGGCGCACCCGGGAGGACAGGGTCACCCGCCTCGGTCCCGTTACCCGGCAGCTCACGCTCTCGCATTCCGCCGACAGGATCAGATCCCCCGTTCCGAAGCGGTCCTCCCCTTCGTTTCCCCGGACGGGCAGCTTCGCCGTGAAGGAAGAGGTTTCGGAAAGCTCGTAAAGTCTCCCCTCCGCGTCCTGATATATCACGGCGTAGGTGACGCTGCCGTCCGCCTCCAGCTCCTCCCCCGCCAGATACTTCCCGTCGATGGCCGCGTCTCCCCGGATCCCCGCGATGCGTCGTATCTCCGGGCGGTAGTCGGGGAGGGTGAAATCCTCCGTCACCTCCGCAGCCGTTCCTGTGTCCAGTCTTTTTTCATACAGCACAGCATCCATAGCTTGCCTCCTCGCCAATCAGACTGCCCCATTCTATGCGGCGCGGGCGGGGCGCAGAACCGAAGATGAAAAATCGGGCGGGTTTCATAAGTTTCCCTTGACAATCCGGCGGATTCGTGGTTTAATATAAACGAAGAGTTATCGATGCCATTCCGGATTTTGTCCCGGGAGCCCCGGGGAGGACGGGCTGTTCCTGCCGTTCCCGCGCGGTTCCGCTGTGGAATAATATCCCGGAAAACCGGATAAATAATCCATCGGAGGGTACTTATATGTCTGTCAAGCAGCTGTCCGTCTTTGCGGAAAACAGAAACGGCTCCATTTATGAAATCACGAAGATCCTGAGCACGGCGGGGATCAATCTCCGCGCGTTCTCCATTGCCGACACCCAGAACTACGGCATTCCACCGACGTGGTGAGCGTGCAGATCCCCGACGAGGAGGGCGGACTCACCGAGCTGCTCCGGGTGCTCTCCGAGGCGGATATCTCCGTGGAATACCTCTATGCCTTCGTGGCGGCCCAGGGCGGTCATGCCTACGCCGTCATCCGGGTGGAGGACAACGCGAAGACCGAGGCCATCCTTGCGGAAAACGGCTTCACGCTCCTGAACGACGAGGCGCTGTGGCAGGGCTGACATGGCGAAGCGGACCTTTGCCCACGTTTCCTCTCCGCCGTCCGATTCCGGAGAGCGGCGCGTGGGCCTTTTCTACTTTCTCTGGCTGGGTGAGCACGGACGGGGCGCTCCCCTGGATATCTCGAAAATCACGGCGGCTCATCCGGACGCGGGGGATCATCCCGAGGCGGATTACTGGGGCGGCGTGGGCGTTTATCACCACTGGGGCGAGCCCTTTTACGGGTACTACTATTCCAACGACGAGTGGGTGGTGCGCCGCCACATGAAGCTGATTCTGCAGGCAGGCATTGACTTTCTCTTCTTCGACACCACCAATTCGGTGATCTACGAGAAGAACGCGAAACTGGTCATGCGGGTGCTGCAGGAATACCGCGACGCCGGATGGGACATCCCGCAGGTCATGTTCTACACCAACACCCGCTCCGGGGAGACAGTGCAGCGGATCTACGAGGCGATTTATAAGCCGGGTTACTGCCGGGACACCTGGTTCCTCTGGGACGGACGCCCGGTGATCATCGCTGTGCCGGAGGAGTGCTCCGCCGAATGCCGGGATTTCTTCACCATCAAGCTCTCCCAGTGGCCCAACGAGGCGGACAAGGCGGGGGGCTGGCCCTGGATGGATTTCGTCCGTCCCCAGCGCGTCTTCCCGAACCTCTGCGGCAAACCGGAGTGCATCAACGTTTCCGTGGCCCAGCATCCCCAGATCCGGTTCGGGGATTCCGTCCTCTACGGAGAAACCGCCAACCGGGGCCGCGCCTTCCACGACGGGAAGAACGATCCCGCGCCGGACGCCTGGACGAAGGGATACAATTTCCGGGAGCAGTTCGAGCGGGCGCTGGAGGTACAGGCTCCCGTGACCCTGGTGACGGGGTGGAACGAGTGGATCGCGGGCCGCTGGCAGGGGATCCCGGAGCGACCCATTATGTTCGTGGACTGCGCCAACTATGAATACAGCCGGGATATCGAGATGATGCGGGGCGGGTACTTCGACAACTACTACCGCCTGCTGTGTGAATATACGGCAAGGCTGAAGGGGGAGCCGGAGGAGGTTTCCCTGAAGGCGGGGGAATCCGCTCTCTTCAACGGCTATCCCGACGGAAGCATGAACCGGAACGCGGAGGGCTACGGGACCCGCTATGTCAACCGCACGGGGCGGTACTCCATCCGGCATATCGAGGTCAGCCGGGGGACGGATTCTGTGCGCTTCGTTCTCACCGCCGACCGTTCCTTCGATCCCGATGACACGGAGGGGGACTTCATGCGTCTGTGGGTCTGGAACGAGGACGGGGAAGAGATGCCCGCGTCCGCCATGGATCGGATCTGCGGCGAGCGGGAGGTGACCGTCACGCTTCCCATGGCTGCCGTCACCGGTTCGTACCTGGACTTCAAGGCTGCGGACAGCCGGGAGCGGATCGTCTCCCCGGAGGATTTCTACGACCACGGGGACGTGCTGCCCTTGGGATACGCCCGGTACAGGGTGATCCTGGGATAAATAACGATTATTGCGGAGCCGCTGCCTGCTTTTTCACGGGCGGCGGTTTTTCCATGCTTCGGCGGTATTTTCCGGGATCCGCCTTTTCTTGACAAACCTTCCGTTTCATGTTATACTGGAACAAATCGACAACGGGGATGACGGAATCATGAGGACAGCGGAAGAGAAGGCCCGGCACAGACAGGAAAAACTGGAGAAGCGGGCGGAGGAGAAGCGCAGAAAGGAACAGTCCCGGGCGATCCGGGCAAGGGAGCTGGTGCTGCCGGTGCTGCGGGACGCGGTACCCCTTCTGCGGAATCCCGACGAGGAGAAGCTGGTTCTTCCCTTCGAGGAGGAGACGGACCGGCTGAAGGACGCGCTGAAGAAAAGCGACGGGGACAACCAGGACTTCTACGTGCGTCTGGCGGAATCGGACACGCCGGAGGAGATGCGGGATGAGGTGCTGGGACGGGCGCTGTCCTGGCGGCGGTCCGGGGACAATCTGACGGCGGCGGCTCTCCGTTCCTACGAGGCGGCGGACGAGGTCAGCGCGCGGTTCAACGACCTGACCAAGGCCCGGAAGAAGAGCCGGCTGCCCGTTCTGGGACGGGTGGTGGGCCGCGCTCCCGCCAACGCCGTCATCGATCTGGAGGAGGAGCAGGGGAATCATTTCGCCCGAGGGCTGAACCTCTACAAGCTGCTGCTCATCCTCTACATCGGCTCCTTCGCCGGGGTAGTGGTGGAGCTGATCTGGTGCTTCCTGCGCCACGGCTATCTGGAGAGCAGGGCGGGGCTGGTGTACGGTCCCTTCAATCTGCTATACGGCGTGGGCGCGGCGGTACTGACTGTATTTCTCTACCGCTACCGGAACCGGGGACGCTGGCTGTCCTTCCTCGTGGGCATGGCGGTGGGCAGCGCGGTGGAGTACGCCTGTTCCTGGGGGCAGGAGACCTTCCTCGGCTCCCGGTCCTGGGATTACAGCGACATGCCCTTAAACCTCAACGGCCGCATCTGCCTGTTGTATTCCGTCTTCTGGGGCTTCCTCGGGATCCTGTGGCTGAAGAACCTCTATCCCCGCATGGCGGCCCTCATCATCCGCATCCCGGACAAATGGGGGAAGATTCTGACCTGGGCGCTGTTCGCTTTCTTCCTATTCAACGCCGTCGTGTCCCTTCTGGCGGTCATGCGCTGGCACGGACGGGTGACGGGTATCGCGCCGTCGAACGCCTTCTGGCGGTTCATGGATCTGCGCTTTCCCGACGAGAGGATGCAGCGGATCTACGCCAATCTGGTCTGGTCCTGACGACGGGCGGGTTTCGGTCGAAAAAAACAGGGAAGTTTCCCGTTTTTTTGCGGAAAAGTTCGCGCAGGGTATGGATTTTACAGGAAAGGTATGATATAATACCGGGGAAGGGATCCCGTGATCCGTCAACACCAACAGAAACAACGAAAAGAGGATGCATCATGAACAAGCAGGAACTCATCAGGAAGATCGCCGCCGACGCCGGTCTCACCCAGAAGCAGGCCGCCGCCGCCCTCGAAGCCACTGTGAAGACCATCGAAGACACTGTCGCCGACGGCGGCAAGGTCTCCCTGATCGGCTTCGGCACCTTCGAATCCAAGGAGCGCAAGGCCAGAACCAGCCGCAACCCCCGCACCGGCGAGGCTGTCCAGGTCGCCGCTTCCACCGCCCCCGCTTTCAAGGCCGGCAAGGAATTCAAGGACAAGGTCAACAAATAATCCCGATCCCAAACAAACCGGCTCTCACGCCGGTTTTTTGATTTCACGGCGGAATCATCCCATCCTGCGCGAAGAAACGCGGATCCGGATAATTTAGGAAGAGAAGGCACAGGAGGAATTAAGGATGGATAAAAAACGGTTTGCCGATCCTGCGCTCTGTGACCGGCCCTACCGGCTGCTTCACGACACAAGGGACGTTCCGGAGGCGCTGGACCGGCTGACGGCTGACGGCTTCGGCGGCATCGTAACCAACGCCGACTGGCACACGGGGGCGGACGATCCCGGACAGTACCTTCTGGAAGAAGAGGACTTCTCCCGGCTGGATCGGGTGATCGGGGCCTGTCGGGAGCGCGGCATGGGCGTCTGGCTCTACGACGAGTGCGGCTATCCCAGCGCTTCCGCTGACGGGCTTACCATGCTGGGCCACCCGGAGTACGAGGCTCGGGGCTTCACGGAGCTCCCCGGAGAGGGCGCGGGCACGGTTTACCGCCGTCCGGATACCTTCGAGAAGATCATCTTCGCCTGCCTGAACGACGGGACGCCCGTACCCTTCGACGGGAATCACGCGGAAGGCGCGGACAAAATCTACGCCGTGCGGCCGGTGTTCGAGGGATCCCATGCCCAGAAATGCGGATGGGGCCCCCGCCATTACCCGAATCTGCTGGACCGGAGAGCCATGGCCGCTTTCATCCGCTGCACCTACGACCGGTATTTTGATAAGACGAAGGAATTCGGCGCGTTCGAGGCGGTCTTCACGGATGAGCCCAGCCTCATGTCCGGCTATGTCAACTGCGGCGTCCCCATGCCGTACGCGTTCCTGCCGTGGGCGGAGGAGATGCCGGAGGTCTTCCGCAGGATGCACGGGCGGGAGCTCACGGAGGATCTGCCGGTGCTGTTTTCCCGTGAGGAGCGCTTCGAGGCGGGCAAGCGGCGGTTCTGGCAGACCGTTGCCGCCATGATGAACGACGCCTTCTTTGAGCGGATCGGCCGCTGGTGCGACGAGCACGGGACTGTCTTTTCCGGCCACTGCCTGCTGGAGGAGGGTCTGTCCATGCACGTGCCGCTGTACGGCGATCTGCTGAAGCAGCTGAAATCCCTCCGTTATCCCGGCGTGGACATGCTGACCGGGGATCCCGAGGCCTACAAGCGCTCCCCGATCGACTACGCCATGGCCTGCCGGTACGCGGGAGGAGCGGCCAGGATGACGGGGAAGACGGAGCGGGTCATGGTGGAGATCTGTCCGCTGCCCCAGACCAGGGGCATGAAGGAGTTCACCTTCGCCGAGGAGCGGGGGACCATGGACCTGATCTTCCGGGCAGGGATCAACCACATCAACTCCTACCTGACCCCGGAGCGGCTGAACGGGGAATTCCCGCACTACGCCGCCATCTACGGGCGTTCGGCTTATATGCTCCGGGGCTCCCGCTGGACCGGACGGATCGGCATGCTCTGTCCCACCGGCACGGCGCAGGGGGTTTATTTCCCGGACAAAATCGGCGTCAACTCCGGCGCGGCGCTTCCCGAAGCTATCCGGCAGATCGAGGGGACCATGCGGAGCCTGAATCTGGCTGTGGCCGAGGCGGGGCTGGATTACACCATGGTGGATGAGGCCTGGATCGCAGAGGCGGACTGCGCGGACGGCGTTCTGTCTGCAAACGGCCTGGAGATCGAAGCGCTTCTTCTGCCGGCCGTGCGGTGGATCGATCCCGCAGCAGCGGACAGGCTGGCCTCCTTCGCGGCGGGCGGCGGTCTTGTGCTGTGGGTCGGTTGCGCCCCGGAGGGGCTGGCTGAAACCGTGACGGACGTGACCCGTGCCGTGAGCGCTCTGAAGGACCGGATCGGGTACGGCCTTTCCATCGCGGCGGAGAAGTCCGGATGCCTGTTTGTCACCCCCTGCGAGAAGGAGGGGCGGCGCATGTGGTACCTCGTCAATTCCTCCCCGGAGGAGAACCGGGTGGAGATCGGCGGGGACGCGCCTTATGAGGTTTGGCATACCTTCACCGGGGACGTGAACCGGGATCGCGCCTTCACCATGCCGCCCTACAGCTCCGTCTTCGTCACGGAGAGCTGAGGGGAGAAAACGACGGATTTCGTCCCTGAAATTTTCTTAAAACCCATTGACAAAGCCCGGGGACCGTGCTATAATATACACCGTTCACGGGCTTGTAGCTCAGTTGGGAGAGCGCTGCGTTCGCAACGCAGAGGTCGTGGGTTCGAATCCCATCAGGTCCATGCGAAAAAAGACAGTCATCGGGCTGTCTTTTTTCGTATAATCCCGGTGGGTGAGAAGACACGCGGAGTTTCTTTCGTTTGCTCCGGGATTCGGCTGAAGCATATTCCGGGGAAGCAGGACATTCTTCGGCCGCATTTCCCCGGAAACTCCATTGCCGATGCCCTGCATCGCGAGGGTTCGAATCCCATCAGGTCCATAACAAAAGTCAGTCCTTTTGGGGCTGATTTTTAATTGTCACCTAAGCGTGAGAAAGCATTTCCGGGCGGCACAGCGGAGAGACGCTTCTTACCCGATGGGGAAGGGGCGGGAGACGGTGATTCAATCAATAATCTTTGTCATTTTTTTAAAAATCTGTTGCCATTCGGCAATGTTTGTGGTATACTATGCCTATATACGGGACGGGCTCTGTGTTTTTTTCCATGGGGATCCCGCCTGTAGACTGAGAAAAGAGGAAATTTCCATGAAAAACGGTTTTTCCAGATTTCTGGCGCTTCTTGTATGCCTGTCCATGACGTTCCCGCTGACCGGATGCTCCCAGGGTACCGAAAACGCGGCGGAGAACAGCCCGACCGAGACCGCGGCTTCGGATTTACCGACGGATGTCGACCCGGCAGCGGCTCCGGAGGAAGAGGAGGAATACGTCGACCACCGCTTTGACGGATTCGACTACGACGGACGCGCCTTCCGCATCCAGTCTTCCGCGGACGCCACCGACGCCACCAACGCCAACGAATTCATCGAGGGCTCCGGCTCCCTCAACGGCGAAATCGTCAACGATGCCGTCTTCGAGCGCAACGCCCTGGCAGAGCAGCTGCTCAACATCAAGCTGGAGTTCACCGAGGCGGACTACACCTACTCCAACGCCGAGTCCTCCATCCGCACCTTCATCATGGCGGGGGACGACCTCTACGACCTGATCATCAACGACGACCGCTCCCTCATCGCCCTGACCGACGAGAATATCTTCTACAATCTGGCAAAGCACGGGGACAATTTCGACTACAACCAGTCCTACTGGTACACGGACACCATGGACGACCTGGTCCTTGTGCCGGGCCATTCCTACGTCATGGCGGGCGACTTCTTCCTGGACTGCCTGGCCTCCGCCCACTGCCTGTTCTACAATAAGCAGCTCTGCGAGAACAGCTACGGCGACCCGGAGTATCTGGACAACGTGGTCCTGGAGGGCACCTGGACCTATGACAAGATGACCCAGACCCTGAACGAAAACTATGTGGACCTGAACGGCGACGGCGTGCGTCAGGAGGGCGACCAGTTCGGCATGTACGCCCACGACTACTGGGGCTGTCTCATTGCCTTCGTCGGATCCGCCGGCATCGACTTCATCGACCGCAGCGGCGACGAACCTGTGATCTCCTTCAACAACGACCGCTCCGTGGCCTATGCCGAGGCGCTGAACACCCTGTACCGCTGCGACGGCAACCTGGTGGGCATCAAGGAGAGCTCCGACATGAACATGGGTTTAAGAAACCTGTTCGGCAACAAGCTCTCCCTCATCTGCCTCTATCAGCGTCTGAACGACCTGTCGAAGATGCGTGAATTCGAGTTCGACGTCGGCCCCATCCCCTATCCGAAGCTCTACGAAACCGACAAGTACTTCACCTCCATCCACGACACCACGGAGATGGGCGCCATCCCGATCACGTCTCCGGACATCGACTTCGACACTGTCTGCATCGAGGTGCTCAACCGCGAGACCTCCAAGGGCGTCATTCCGGTGTACTACGATCAGGCGCTGAAGACCAAGTATTCCGCGGACCTGAAGGTGGCCCAGATGATCGACCTGATCCACGACAACTTCGGCTCCTCCTTCGTGCTCTGCTACAACCAGGCCTTGGGCGACTCCATGCTCCAGATGTTTACCGACCTTGTGAACGCCGACTCCACGGACTTCGCCTCCGCCTACAAGAGAAAGGAAAAGGTCATGAAGAAGATGTGCGACAAGATGGTCAGCGCCATCATCGCCAACGACGAGGGCTGATTTCCGGGCGGATATCGAAGTCTTCCATCCATATCACAGACCGGATTGCTTTGCCGCAGTCCGGTCCTTTTTCGTCGGAGCGGAAAAATCATCAGAATTACGGATTGACAGATCCTCTTTTCTGCGTTATGATTTATTCGGAAAAGACTGCGTCCTGGGACCTGCGCCCTTCTGCGGGGAGCGGGGAAGACCGGACGGACATTTTCGGAAAATACGGGAGCGGCACTCCCGGGAGGTCTTTATGAAAACCGGAAAGAAGCTGAGCATTCTCGTCCTGTTCGCCGCTCTTGCGGTATTGTTCGCGGCGGCGGCTGGGGCGGCGGACGTTGCGCTGGATGAATCGAATTTCCCGGACGGGGTGTTCCGCGGCTATGTTGAGGCCTTCGACACCGACCACGACGGATTTCTTTCCGACGCGGAACGGGACGCCGTCACCGACATCAACTGCGACGGACTGGGAGTGAAAAATGTCTCGGGCATCGAGTTTTTTGAAAAGCTCAAAACCCTGTCCCTGAAGAACTGTACGTCGCTGGAATACCTCCCGAGCGATGTCGGCGATCTGGAGGCCCTTGCGTCGATCACGGCGGACGGGTGCACCGCGCTGAAAAAAATCTATTTCGGCGATATGGCGAATGCGCTGAAAACCCTCTCGGCCCGTGACTGCACTGCCCTGGAGTCCTGCACGTTCACGCCTATTCTTTACTACGGCTTTGATCTCAATCTGAGCGGATGCACCGCGCTCACAAATATTTACTGTTCCGCAACCCATTTCACCTCGATCGTTGTGAACAACTGCGAGAATCTGACGTCCATCACGGCGGCATGCTCCGGAAAGCTGGATCTGTCCTCCTGTCCCGAGATCCGGACAGTCAAGCTCCAATCGGCTCCTCCGACAACGAACGAGGTCAATCTGAAGAACTGCACAAAACTGGAGTACTTTTCAGCGCCCGATTCCATCCTGAAGGGCGGGCTGGATCTGACCGACTGTTCCTCTCTGAAGGAACTGCATGTTTCTTACTGCGAAGGGCTTTACAGTCTCGATGTCAGCAACTGCCCGGAGCTGGAGGTCCTTGGCTGCGGAAACAACCATGACATCACTTCTCTCGATGTGACGCACAACACGAAGCTCAAAGGGCTTTACTGTCATTTGACGGGCATTACCTCTCTTGACGTCGGAAACTGTACCGAGCTGATTGAGCTTGAGTGCGGGGACCAGCTGACGGCGCTGGATGTGTCGCAGAATACCAAGCTGCAGATGCTTAACTGCGGGGGCAACGATCTGACCTCCCTGGACGTCTCCATGCTGCCGGAGCTGAAAACCCTCTACTGTTCGCACAACCAGCTCACGACGCTGGATGTGTCTCACAATCCGGAACTGCGCAATCTGTTCTGCCACGATAACGATCTGACGACGCTCGGCGTGAAGGTGGACAAGGATGTGCACATCAACACGGCCCGCTGTACGATCCTCTGGTACGACTGGAACGGAACTCTGCTGGAGGATGACGCCTATTTTCCCGTGGGCATCGTTCCGGTCTATCCGAAATCCAACCCGACCAGAGAGGCGGACGCGCAGTTTACCTATTCCTTCAACGGCTGGACGCCAGAGCCCGCTCCCGCCGAGGAAGGCGAAACCAAGTATACCGCCGTCTACAAGGAAAAGCTCAACAGCTATAAGATCGCCTTTGTGAACTGGGACGGTACGGAGCTGGATTATGACTGGTTCGATTACGGCGAGACCCCGGTCTATGCCGGCGAGACCCCGGTGAGGGAACCGGACGCCAAGTATACCTACACCTTCAGCGGATGGACCCCGTCCATTGTTCCCGTGACGGGGGAGGCGACCTACACGGCTGTATATGACGGCACGGAGAACGGCTATACCGTCCGGTTCCTCGACGAGGACGGGACCTTGCTTCAGACGGTAACCTCGGCGTACGGCACGCTTCCCGTCTACACCGGTCCCACGCCTGTGAAGGAAGGGGACGACGCGGTCAGCTGGACATTTGCCGGATGGACGCCGAAGGTGGTTCCTGTGACGGAGGATGCCGATTATACAGCGGTTTTCGTATCCGAGAACAGGCTCTATACAGTTACCTGGATCATCGGCGGCCGGGTCGAGAAGGAGACCTGGCCCTGGGGCGCGCTGCCTCAGTACGCAAATCCCGTCATGAGCGCGAAGGGCTCCGTGCACTACACCTTCCGCCGGTGGGATCCCGTGGTGCAGATAGTGACGGGGGACGCGGTCTATACGGCGGTCTTTGACGAGATCTCCATCCCCGTGGTCCCGCTGCTGCCGGATCCCCACAAGCCCGCGGTCCCGGAGAAGCCTG
>CACWLT010000086.1 GCA_902761695.1 uncultured Ruminococcus sp. | reverse complement strand
AAGCAAGGGCACATTGTAAAGTTTTACTGAAACCCGCACATTTTTTCAGAGATTTCACATATCCGGCCAGTCCTCGAAGCGGAAGGAGGGGAAAAGGCGGAGAAAATCCACGTTGGCCGGATCCACCCGGAAGACGCGTCCGTTCAGCCCGGTGAGGTCCGCGCCGTCTCCCGCCTCCGGGAAATCGAAGGACACCGCCGCCGAATAAAGGGCCTGGGAGGAAAAGCCCAGTTTCCTGTCCTCCGCGTTCTTCGCGTACTTCCCCTCCCCCAGGAGCGGATGCCCGATGAAGGCCATATGCGCCCGGATCTGGTGGGTCCGCCCCGTCACCAGCGTCACGCCGCAGAGGGTCAGATCATGCTTCGTGTCGTAAGTCAGGGCGCGGTACCGGGTGACGATCTCCTTCGATCCCGGGAGGCGCTGCGCCGTGACGGCGACGGTATTGGTGCGGGAATCCTTCCGGTGCCAGGCTTTCAGCTCAGCCTCCCCGGTCAGCCTGCCGTGGACGGCGCAGAGGTAACGCTTGCTCACCCGATTCTCCCGGATGGCCTCGTTCATCTGACGGAGGGCGGAGGCGTTCTTGGCCAGGATCACGATACCGCCGGTGTTCCGGTCGATGCGGTTGCAGAGGGCGGGGGCGAAGGAGCGCTCGTCCTCGGGCACATACTCCCCCTTCGCCACCAGATAGGCGGTGAGGGCATAGATCAGGGTCTCCCGCTCGGAGCCGTCGGCACGGTTCCTGTCCCCTTCGTCCCCCAGATGGCAGAGGATCCCGGGCTTTTTATCACAAAGCAGGATGTTTTCGTCCTCGTAGACCACGGCGGGGCGGAGCTTTACCCGGGACAGAACGGCGGAATCATAGGCGTCCGCGCTCTTCTCCGCGAAGAACTCGTCCGGGATCCACAGTTCCACGGTGTCCCCGGCGGAAAGAATATCCCCCTCGTGGGCCCTTGCGCCGTTGACCTTGACCCGCTTCTTCCGGATATACTTATAGAGGAGGGATTTCGGCATCCCCTCCGTGCATTTGGACAGGTATTTGTCCAGGCGCTGGCCCGCGTCATTCGCGTTGACGGTGAACGTCTTCATGCTCTCCTCCGCTCATAGGAAAAGGACTGCGTTTCTGGCACAGCCCTTCTCTTTCTTCCGAACTGTTCCGGTCTGAATGAAGTCGGATGTTTATTTCGTGCCGCACAGTCTGTCGCCCGCGTCGCCCAGGCCGGGTACGATGTAGGCAGACTCGTTCAGATGATCGTCCAGAGCGGCGGCGAAGATCTCCACGTCCGGATGATCCGCCTGCAGCCGTTCCACGCCCTCGGGAGCCGCCACCAGGCACAGCAGCTTGATCTGCTTGACGCCGCGCTTCTTCAGCATGTCGATGGCGCCGGAAGCAGATCCGCCGGTGGCCAGCATCGGGTCGCAGACGATGACGTAGCGCTCCTCGATGTCGAAGGGCAGCTTGCAGTAGTACTCCACCGGATTGTGGGTATCGGGATCCCGGTACAGGCCGATGTGACCGACCTTGGCGACGGGCACCAGGGTGAGGATGCCGTCCACCATGCCCAGTCCCGCGCGGAGAATGGGGATAATGGCCAGCTTCTTGCCGCCGACGCGCTGAGCCGTCATCTTCGCCACGGGGGTTTCGATCTCCACGTCTTCCACCGGGAGGTCGCGGGTCAGCTCATAGCACATGAGCATGGCGATCTCGGAGAGCATCTGTCTGAAATCCTTCGAGCCGGTTTCCTTCATCCGCATGATGGAGAGCTTGTGCTTGATGAGCGGATGATCCACCACATGGAACGTCTTATAGTCGATCATGGCCTGATTCCTTTCGCTGTCGAAGAAGTAGGATTGGTGTCTCTTTCGGTTCATTATACCCCAAAGACCGTCCGTTTTCAACCCCCGGGGCCTGTTTTTTTCGGTTCCGCCGTTTTTTTTGCCGAAACTTGTTTACTTTCACCAAAAGGGATGGTAGAATAAACCGTAATCCCAAACCACACCCGGAGGCTCCCCCATGACAGAGACCCCGCCCGCGGTATCCGTTCTCACCCTCGGATGCCGGGTCAACCAGTACGAATCCGACGCCCTCTCCGCGGCCCTGAAGGAAAAGGGCGTGCGCATCGTTCCCTTCGGCGATCCGGCGGACGTCGCGGTGGTCAACACGTGCACCGTCACCGGGGAGAGCGACCGGAAATCCCGCCAGATGATCCGCCGCGCCGCACAGAACGCCTCCCACGTCATCGTCACGGGCTGCTTCGCCCAGATCGCGGGGGACGAGATCTCCTCCATGGAGGGCGTGACCTTCGTCTGCGGCAACGACGGCAAGGCTTCCCTTTCGGAGGTGGTCCTGTCGGTCCTCGGCGGGTCCCTGCCCGGGACGGTGAACGGGGTGACGCCTCCCGTGGGCCGGGGCAGTGTGGAGATGACGCTTCCCGCCCCCCAGCGAACCCGCTCCTACATCAAGATCGAGGACGGCTGCGGGAACAAATGCGCTTACTGCCTGATCCGCTTCGCCCGGGGTCCCGTCCGCTCGAAGGCGAGGGAGGCGGTGCTCTCCGAGGCGCGGGCGCTGGCTGATGCGGGGGCGAAGGAAGTGATCCTGACGGGCATCGAGGCGGCCTCCTACGGCATGGATTTTGAGGACCGGCAGCCCTACGGCCACGCCCTGGCGGATCTGATCCGGGAGGTGAACCGGATCCCCGGCATTCTGCGGATCGGCCTCGGGTCCCTCGAGCCCACGGTCATGAGCGATTATTTCGCCGCGGCCGTCCGGGAATCGGAGAAGCTTCTGCCCCACTTTCATCTCTCCGTCCAGTCCGGCAGCACGGCGGTTCTCCATGCCATGCGGCGGCGGTATCCGGCGGAGGCGGTGCTCAGAGCCATCGAACGGATCAGAGAGGCGCGGCCTGACGTCACCTTCTCGGCGGACATCATCGTGGGCTTCCCCGGGGAAACGGAGGAGGACTACCGTATGACGGAGGATTTCTGCCGGGAGGCCGGGTTCCTTCATCTGCACATCTTCCCCTTTTCCAGGCGGGCGGGCACGGAGGCGGCGTCCATGGAGAACCAGGTGCCGGAGCCGGTAAAGCGGGACCGGGCGGAACGGCTGGAGGCCCTCGGGGCGGAGATTCACCGGGAACTGACGGAGCGGTACGTCCGGGATCACGCGGATTCCCCGGTTTACCTGCTGGTGGAAAAGAACGGCGGCGGGTTCCTCTCCGGCCACAGCGAGCATTTTGTGGAGCTGAAGAAGATCCCGGGCAGGGCGGCGGTGGGCGAGGTAGTCCCGGTGCTGCTGGATTCCACGGACGGGCTGGTCTGCACGGGACATGCGGCGGAGGCCTGACACAAACGCCCCTCTCCTTGACCGGTACGGAACCTGAGACTGTTCCCCCATTCAGACAGAAAAAACCCGGAGGGTGAATTCCGGGTTTTTTATTATGGTTTTGGGAAACGAAACGGCTTGACCTTATCAGCCGCCCGCCTCTTCGAGAGCCTTCAGGAAGGCGTTGTTGGTCTTCTCGAGGGTCTTGTTGGCGACCTTTTCGGCCTTCTTGTACATGGAGGCGAACTCGTTGCGGTAGTTGCGGAGCTCGTTCATGATGGCCTCGTTGTACCCGCCGATCTGGAAGTACCAGCCCATGTCGTAGACGCGGTTGGCGAAGATGATGTCCAGCATGGCGGCGGACTCGGCGTCACGGGTGGTCTTGCCCACCAGGGTCTTCTCGTAGTAGGCTTCGGTCAGGCCGTAGAGACCTTCGTTGGCCAGGCACTCGGTGACGATGCCCGTGCGGTTCAGATCGATGCCGCTGTTGGGGATGCACATGAAGACGGAGTGCCAGGAGCCGATGGTGGTGTAGTACTCGTCCTGGGTCTCGCGGTACTTGAAGTAGGGCAGGATGCCGAAGTCGTTCTCCATCTCACGCATCTTCGGAACGATCTGGATCAGCTGCATGAGGAAGAGGGTCTCGTTGGCGGAGAACTTGGTGACCAGCCAGGTGTCGTCCCAGTTGGTTCTCTGGTAGGCGTCCGCCACGTCCTTCTGGATGGCGAATTCCAGGAACTTGGTGACGGCTTCCACGGTGGTCTCGTTGTAGAGGGTCATCTGGAGCAGGCCGTCGTCGCCCACGGTGCAGCACTTGGTGCCGGTGCAGTTGACGATGCCCATCATGGAGTCGTCCCAGATCATGACGCCGAAGAGGTCCTCGCGGTCCACCTGGCCGTTGCCGTTGGTGTCCTGATGCACCTGGGAGGCCATGGCGATGAAGTTGTCCATGGTCCACTTGTCGCTGTCCACCAGCTCATAGGGGTTCTGCAGGTTGTAGTTGGTGATGAGCCCCTTGTTGAACATGATGCAGTAGGTGGCGTCGTTGTCGGCAGTAGAGATGTCGCCGGTGGTGTAGAAGAGCTGGTTCAGGATCTGCAGGTCGCGGTTGGCCACCTGATCCCACCACGGAGCCTCGAGGTTGATGTAGGGGACGTTCTTGATGTTGGCCAGGTAGTTGCCGGTGGAGAGGGCGGAGGTGGCGTAGCCGCAGCAGAAGGCCAGGTCATACGCGCCGGTGCCGCTCTTGACGTCCTGGGTGATGAGGCTCTGCCCGTTTCCGGAGCCCACGTCCGCGTCGTAGGGGACGATCTTCACGTTGAGCTGGTCGCCCACGGTGGCGTTCCGGTTGAAGCGCGCGTCATTGATGGCCTCGCCGGTGATCTCCTCCGCGTAGAAGTCGTCCTTCACGGTGCCGTACTCCGCGTTGGAGGAGCAGAGGATGGTGAAGTCTTCCCCGTTGAAGTTGGAGTCCGCGGGAACGTCGGCGTAGAGGCGCTCGGGCTCGGTTTCAGCCTTTTCGTCGGCGGCGGTGGGTGTGGATGACTGCGTGTTGTTCTGAACGGCAGCGTCGTCCGCCGTGTTCTCCGTGCTCTCTGAGCAGCCGGCCAGCGCGGGCATGACCATCAGCATGCAGAGAAGGATCGCTGTGAGTCTGTTTTTCATATTTCCTCCTGAAAATGATGTACTTGAATCATACGGTCAGTGTGCCGGGAGCAATCAGCCTTCCCCGATCTTGGCGTAGGCGTCGTTCAGCTTGTCCACGAGCTTGTTCCACATCTTCTCGTTCTTGGCGAAGTAGGAGGCAAGCTCGTTGTCCTTCTTGGGGATCATGGTTTCGACGAAGCGGTCGCACTGGATGTCGTGGTTCCGGGCGGTGTCGTGGTTCCGGCTGCGGATGATCATCTGCACGATCTGGGAGGACTGCTCGTCCCGGACGTTCTTCGTGGAGGCGAGGACGTTGATGAGGTCGGGGGTGATCATGTCGTAGGAGATCGCCGCCATGGCCTCCATCATGGCACCCACGAAGGCGGGGTCGGTGCAGGACGCGGGGACGACGACCATGGAGCCCGCTCCGGACACGCAGGTGGAGTAGTTGGGCTGCTGTTCGTCAAACTTGGGGTTGGGCAGCACGCCGTAGTCGTCCTCCATGTCGCGCAGGAAGGTCTCGATCTTCTGGAAGGTGATGCCGCAGAAGTAGGCGCGCCCGTCGTTGAACACCTTGAAGGAGCGCTCGTGCTGCTGGGTTTCGTAGTTCGCCTGGGTGTCGATGAAGAGCTTCCAGAACTTTTCGTAGATGGCGACGTTCTTTTCCAGATCGATGTCCAGCACCACCAGACCGTTCTCGTCCACGTGGCTGAAGTCGCCGCCCGCGCCGTAGAGGCAGGCCGTGCCGTAGTCAAACCAGCAGGTGAGGGAGAAAAGGTCGTCGTCTACCTTGATCTCGCCGTCGCCGTTGATGTCCTCGGTCAGACCGTCCGCGATGGAGAAGCACCTGTCCAGGGTCCATTTGCCCTCCAGGGCGTCGTTGTATGGGTAGGTCAGGTTCTTGTTGTCAAACAGCCGCTTGTTGAAGAGCATGCACTCGGAGGTGAGCAGCTCCGTCGGGGAGATGTCGCCGATGGCCATGAACAGCTTGCCCGTGATGGTGAGATCGGCCACCTCGTTCTGGTCCCACCAGGCCATGTCGAGGCGGACGGACGGGAGCTTGTAGAAATCGTAGAGCACGCCGGAGGAGGCCAGGCTGTTGGCGGTGTAGTTGGTCAGGTACAGGTCGTAGGACATGTCCCCGGCCCGGGTGTCCTTCTGGACCATGGTGTTGATGGAGCCGTAGTCGGATTCCGCCGCGCTCATCACCACGTTGTAGAGGTCGGACACCTTGGTGTTCCGGTTGTAGACCAGGTCGTTCAGGGTGGAGCCGGTCAGCTCCTCGGCGATGATGTCCACCTGCCGGTTGTCCTGGTTGGTGGAGATCATGCGGTATTCCCTGCCCCCGAAGTCCTCGACGGTCAGGGTGGATTCGGCGGTGACCTTCTCTTCCTCGGTTTCCGGTACCTCCTCGGGAGCGGTGTTCACCTGGGAAGAGGCGGGATCGGACGGGGTATCCGCGCTGCCGCCGTCGGACTGCTTTTCGGAGCAGGCGGCCATGGATACGAGCAGCATGGCGGCTGTCAGAAGCAGACAGAGATTCTTTTTCATTTGCGTACACTCTCCTTGTTCTGTGTGATCCTTATCGTTTATCCGCGGGCTTCCAGATTCTCCACGGCCTTGGCGATCAGCTTGTCGATCATCTTCCGGGAGGAGGCGAAGGTGGAGGCGGGGTCCTTGCCGTTGAGCACGATGTTCTCCACCGCGCTGGACGCGCCGAAGGAGAAGGCATGCTCCAGCTCATAGGCCCGGTTGTCGATGACCAGATCCAGCATGGTGATGGATTCCTCATCCCTGAGGTACTTCATGGACAGGGCCACTTCGTAGTAGGCCGGACGCAGGATCTCGCGGGACTTGGCGGCCAGGGCCTCGAGGATGAAGCCGGAGTCGCCGGGATCCGCCACGGACACGGGGATGGAGGCGTAGGAGCCCACGAACCACACCACGTTGCGGTAGTTCTGCTGGGCTTCGTCGTATTTCGGGCAGGGGGCGATGCCGAAGTCCGTCTCCATCTCGCGTAGGCGAATGACCATCTGCAGGTTGGTGATCCAGAAGAGGCCCCGGTTTTCCTCGAACATCTTGGTGGTCAGCAGGTGATAGCCCAGGGAGCCGTACTGGTGGTAGTTCAGGGAGACGGTCTTGTCGTTCATGAACTCGGACACGTTCCGGAGAATGTCGTCCACTCGCTCGTCCCCGTCCAGGGTAAAGACCGGCAGATCGTTCTCGTCCTTGTCGATGAGGTGGTAGCCGAAGGTCACCAGCATCGCCGTCGCGTTCTCGTTCTGGGTCAGGTTGGCGATGGCGTCGTCGGAGTCGAAGTCCCCGTCGCCGTCCAGATCACGGGAGGCGGTGGCGCACATGGTTCTATAGGTATCGAAGTTCCACTCGTCGTTGGCCACGTATTCGTAGGGCTTCTTCAGATCATAGTCCGCGATGAGCTGGAGGTTGATCATGGTGCACCAGGTGGCATCGTGGTTCAGGGTGGAGAGGTCGCCGGAGACCATGTAGAGCTTGTGGGCGATGCTCAGGTCCTCGATGGACCGCTCGTCCCACCACTTCTGCTCCAGGTTCATGTTGTCCACCTGGGTCAGGTCAACCAGATACCCCTTTTTCAGAAGCTCGCCCGCCACGTTAAGGGGAGGCATGATCACGTCGTAGGTGGCGTCTCCGGCGGTGACGGCGTTGGCGGCCTCGGAGGACAGCTTGCCGGAATCCGGGCCGTACTCCACAAGCTCGATGTTGTAGGTCTCCGCCACGTAGTTGTTCCGCTCGAAGACGGCGTCGTTCAGGACCTCGCCGTTCATGCCCTCGGACCAGATGCTGGATTCCTTCCAGTCGCTCCAGGTGGCGTTGTTCTTGGTCATGAAGGTGAAGGTGCGGCCGCCGAAGTCCCGCTCGGGAAGACCGGGGTCAAAGGATTCGGCTGTCTCCTCCGGGGCGGTATCCTCCGTTCCGGGGACGGTGTTCTCCGCGGCGGGGGCGGCTGTGGACTGGGTTTCGTCCGCGTTGTCCGGGGACTCGCTGCAGGCGGTGAAGGCCAGCAGAAGAGCGGCCAGGATCAGGGACAGGGTGCGTTTCATAGGGTGTGCTCCTTCCATACGCATGGACCGGGATTCAGATTCAGCAAAGGTGCGTTTTCATCGGTCATACCGTATATTATATCATTTCTCCGGCATTTTTCAATGAAGCTGTGAAAACTTTTTAAGAATGGCGTTTTTTTCGGCATTCCGCACAATTCGTCTTCCCTGCCTTTGGGCAATAATGCGGATCCCCCCTGTCCGGGACGGGAAAGCGGGGCGGCGGAGGGGAATTCATCCCTGTGAACAGTTTGTACTTCTGATTTTTCATGAATAAAAAATGAAGATTTGCCGATTCCTGTTGACAAATCCAGCGCCGGGGCGTATAATATCCCAAAAATATAGTTCGGAGTTTTGAACTTCCCGGAGGCGATCCATCATGGTCGATCTTTTTGAAAAATGCAGACAGCGTTCCCGCGTGGACGACGCCAAGGACAAGGGCATATACCCGTATTTCCATGCCCTGGAAACACGTCAGGACTGCGAGGTGGTCATGGAGGGCAAGCGGCGCATCATGCTGGGCTCCAACAACTACCTGGGCCTGACCACCGAGCCCGAGGTCATCGAGGCCGGCATCAAAGCGCTCGAGCAGTACGGCACCGGATGCTCCGGCTCCCGCTTCCTCAACGGCACCCTGCGGATGCACATCGAGCTTGAGGAGGAGCTGGCGCACTTTTTGGGCAAGGAGGCCGTCACCACCTTCTCCACGGGCTTCCAGTCCAATCTGGGCATCATCTCCGCAGTGGTGGGACGCCACGATGTGGTCATCTGCGACCGGGAGAACCACGCGTCCATCTACGACGGCTGCCGTCTCTCCTTCGGCAAGCTGATGATGTACCGGCACGCCGACATGGAGGATCTGGAGGCCCAGCTGCAGAAGGTCCCGGACACCTTCGGCTGCCTCATCGTCACGGACGGCATCTTCTCCATGGGCGGAGACATCGCGAAGCTCCCCGAGATCTGCGCGCTGGCTAAGAAGTACGGCGCAAGGGTCATGGTGGACGACGCGCATGCCCTTGGCGTCATCGGAAAGGGCGGACGGGGCTCCGCGTCCCACTTCGGCCTGGAGGATCAGGTGGACATCTACATGGGCACCTTCTCCAAGTCCCTGGCCTCCCTGGGCGGCTACATGGCGGCCTCCCGCGAGGTGGTGGAATACGTTCGCCACGTGTCCCGGCCCTTCATCTTTTCCGCCTCCATCACGCCGTCCCACCTTCTCCAAGTCGCTGGCCTCCCTCGGCGGATACATGGCGGCCTCCGAGCGGGTGGACCGGCTCCGCGACATCAGCGCCTATCGCCGCAAGTGCCTGAAGGACCGCCACATCCACATCATCGAATCCGAGACCCCCGTGGTTCCCATCTATACCTATGAAGAGGAGAACACCCTCCGCAAGGCAAGGGAGCTCTACGACGCGGGCGTTTACGTCAATCCCGTCATCACCCCGGCCTGCGCGGAGCACGAATGCCTCCTGCGGACCTCCTGCATGGCGACGCTGACTGAAGCTCTGGTGGAAGAGGCCGACGACATCATCGCCTCCATCATTCCCCATGAAGAATAATCGGAAAGGAAACGGCCTCACCGCTCTTGTGACGGGGGGCACCTCCGGCATCGGGCTGGAGACGGCAAAGGCGATCCGGGACCGGGGATGCCGGGTCTACACCCTGAGCCGCCGTCCGGCCGAGATCCCGGGGATCACCTCCCTCACGGCGGACGTCACGGACGAGAACGCGGTGAAGGGCGCCGTTTCCGCTCTAATCAAGGAAGCCGGACAGCTGGACATTTTAGTCAACTGCGCCGGCTTCGGCATTTCGGGAGCCGTTGAGTTCACCGAGCTCTCCGACGCGAAGAAGCAGTTCGACGTGAACTTCTTCGGCGCGGTGAACGTGACGAAGGCCGCCCTGCCCTTCATGCGGGAGCGGAAAAGCGGCATGATCGTCAACATCTCCTCCGTGGCCGCGCCGGTGGCCATTCCCTTCCAGGCCTACTATTCCTCAGCCAAGGCCGCCCTGAACGCCTGGACCGCCGCGCTGGCCAACGAGATCCGCCCTTATGGGATCCGGGTCACCGCCGTGCAGCCGGGGGACATCAGAACGGGCTTCACCGCCGCGCGGGAAAAATCCGCCCGGGGCGACGACGTCTACGAGGGCCGGATCTCCCGCAGCGTGTCGAAGATGGAGCGGGACGAGCAGAACGGCATGGATCCCGCAAAGGCCGGTGCGTACATCGCCTCCATGGCCCTGCGGAAATCGCCGCCCCCCGTCTCCACCATCGGGTTCTCCTACAAGGCGGTCTGCGCGCTGGCGAGGATTCTGCCCGCGTCCCTGTTCAACCGGATCGTCGGAATGCTTTACGCGAAATAAGAATAAGCTGTCGTTTGTTATGGGAAAGGAGCGTCCCCGATGAAAAACGAACGGTTCCGCGCCGCCCTCTCCTTTGCTGCGCATCTTGTGATTCTTGTCTCCACCGTTTTCTGCGTTCTCGGCCTGCTCGTATTCGTGGAAAGGCCCGACGAGCGGATACACACCGAAGCCCTTGAAGCGCTCCAGCACCGTCTTCGGCGGGAAGCGGTTCATGGCGCTCTGCATAAACGCCACGTCGCCGTGATAGTCAGCGGGGGAGGCGTTCATGTTGGTGAGGTTGCAGCGGCCGTTGCCGGTGGCCATCAGCTTCTTGCCCACCCGCGGCAGCCGTTCCAGCACGCCGATTTTCAGCGCGGGGCTGGTGTCGTGCGCCGCCAGCGCGGCCATCAGCCCGGAGGCCCCGCCGCCGATCACGGCGATGTCGAAGGACAAATCGTTCATAGAATGCTCCAATCAAGTGTGGCTAGGCTCCCCTTTCAGGGGAGCCTGGTATCACATCGTGACTCTGAAAATACACTTGTGTGTCTCGCCGTCTTCCTGGCGCGTGTCGTTGTCCTCTGGCAGCTCGGCGATTTCGAGAAGCTCGCCGCCCAGCCGCTCGCAGGTGCGGCGGGAGGGGATGTTGTCCGGGTTGCAGGTGATGATGAGATACGGCATATCGTGCCTTTTCGCCAGCTGAAAGAGGAGGCGACAGGCCTTTTCCGCGTAGTGATGACCCCGATAAGGTTCATGCACC
>CACWLT010000085.1 GCA_902761695.1 uncultured Ruminococcus sp. | reverse complement strand
TCCGTCGCAGGGATCCTCCTCTCCGCGCTCATAAAGGAGCACGAACCGGTTCCCCTCCCGGACGTAATCCAGGCTGGAATAGGAGCAGAGCCCGCCGAAAACGGTCTTCGTCCCCGCCCAGGTCTCCCCGTCGTCAAAGGACCAGCAGACCGTCATGTTCTCACGTTTTTCCGCCCTGGGATTGGCGAAGAGGGTGATGCTCCCCGCCCCCTCCGGCAGGAAGGAGGGATCCGCCAGCTCGTCCCGCTCCACCCGCAGGAAGGACGCGTTGCACCCGCAGAAGACCTCTTCTCTGAGGAAGGGATCCGTCGAAAAATCCCCCCAGCTCTCCCCGCCGTCCCGGGAAACCGCCAGATACCGCAGTCCATCCCGGAAGTAGGCCCGGGAGTTGTAGAGGATGCTGCCGTCGGCCCGCTCGATGAGGGTTCCCTCCCCCGTTCCGAGCTGCACGGGACCGGACGCGTGCCAGGTCTTCCCGTGGTCGTCGCTCCAGAGGGCGTTGTTGTAGACGTTCAGGCGCAGCTCGTCCCAGTTGGCGTACTGCCCCGCCTGTGTCCGGGAGGGACAGAGCAGCCGCCCCGCGTGAGGCCCGTGTCTGAGCTGGATCCCGTGAGCCGACCCGTGACAGCTCCCGCCGAACAGCACGGCGCTCCCGTCCGTGTGGATGTATTCCATGGGCTCGATCTCATGGGCGAACTCCGTAAAGCTCTCCCCGCCGTCGGTGGTACCGAGCACGAACCGCCCGTACCGGATCCCAAGCTCCCCGGCTTTTTTCTTCGCCTGCGCCTCGTATTCCGCCAGCTGCTCCGCCGAGTAGTGGCCGAATTCCCGCCGCTGCACCGGGATCTTCTCCCCGCAGCACATGACCGTGTCCGTGATCCGGTCGTAAACCGCGCTGCCCATGGAGCAGGCCCAGCCGGGTATGCCGATCAGCGCCCGCGGCTCCTCCCACTCACCCCCGGCTCTTTTCCGGGCAAAGACCAGAAAGACCTCCCCCGCCGCATCCGAAAGGGTCCCCCTCCGGTCGTTGCAGAAGGCGTAGATATTGCCGGCCTTGTCCCCCACAACGCTGGGGATCCGGTAATTCGAGCGTCCTCCCGACGGGAAAAGAAGCGTGTCCTCAAAAAACATGGCGTCTGCCTCCGACTGAAAAAGATTGGACTGTGATTTCCTTCCATCCGGCATTATACCACATTTTCCCCCGTTCCGCAACCGCCTGCCCCGCCCGCCGGAAAAATCTCCTCCCCCTCTTGACAACCGCCTCCCGCCGTGGTATAATCCTCTCCGACAGTTCGTTTGCACCATCCTGTCGTTAAACAAAACCAGGGCTGATTTTTTATGCCCGCGTTCGGGAAAAACAAAGGATGCGTCTGCCGTCTGCGGGCGCTTTTTTATATCCGGAAAGACAGATCGATATGTATAGTCTCAGAACCTCCGCCTCCTTCGACAGCGCCCATTTTCTGGAGGGCTACGAGGGAAAATGCGCCAATATCCACGGCCACCGCTGGACCGTCGAGGTCACCGTGTCCGGCAATTTACAGGAGGAAGGCCAGGAGCGGGGCATGCTGCTCGACTTCGGCGTCCTGAAAAAGGCCGTCCGATCCGCCGCCGACCGTTTCGACCACGCCCTCATCTATGAGCGGGACAGCCTCCGTGAGAAAACGCTGGAAGCCCTCCGTGAGGAGAATTTCCGCCTGATCGAGGTCCCCTTCCGCCCCACCGCGGAGAACTTCGCTCGCTTCTTCGCCGAAGACCTGACCGCCGAAGGACTTCCCGTCCGCGCCGTCACGGTCTGGGAGACGCCGGACAACTGCGCCGTGTACGAGGTGAAGCCATGACCTACCCCGTCGCCGAGATTTTCAAGAGCATCAACGGCGAAAGCCTCCGGGCCGGGGAACCCGCCGTCTTCGTGCGCTTCCGGGGCTGCAACCTCGCCTGCTCCTTCTGCGATACAAAGTGGGCCAATCGCCCTGACTGCCCCGTCACCCCCATGACGGCCGATGAGATCGCCGGATACGCCGACGAAGCGGGCATCACCGACGTCACTCTCACCGGCGGCGAACCCCTCCTGCAGAAGGACATCACCGCCCTCATCGCCCGTCTCACCGAAACCGGCCACCGCGTGGAGATCGAAACCAACGGCAGCGTGTCCGTCGAGGCCCTGAGCCGCGTCATCCCCCGTCCCGTCTTCACCCTGGACTATAAGCTCCCCGGCTCCGGCATGGAATCCGCCATGCTGACGGAGAATTATAGGTACCTTGCCCCCGGTGACAGCGTCAAGTTCGTCTCCGGCAGCCGGGAGGACCTGGAGCGGGCGGCGGAGATCATCGACCGGTACCGCCTGACGGAAAAATGCGCCGTCTTCATCAGCCCCGTCTTCGGAAAGATCGACCCGGCGGATATCGTCTCCTTCCTGCTGGAGCGCAGACTCAACGGCGTCCGCCTTCAGCTCCAGCTGCATAAATTCATCTGGGACCCCAATAAAAGAGGCGTCTGAGAGGACAGCCCTGATTTTCACCGGAGCATACCGCTATGAATAAAGAAGCCATCAAATATCATATCCGCGGTCTTCTGGAGGCCGTGGGCGAAGATCCGGACCGGGAGGGCCTGGTCGAGACCCCCGAACGCGTCGCCGACATGCTGGAGGAGATCTTCGCGGGCATAGCGCTTACCAACCACGATATCGCCGTCATGTTCGGCAAAACCTTCACGGCGGAGGAATCGGACTGCTCCGAGGCCGTCGTCATGAAGGATATCACCGTCTTCAGCTGGTGCGAACATCACCTGGCCCTCATGTACGACATGACCGTCAACGTCGCCTACGTCCCCCACGGCCGCGTGCTGGGGCTGAGCAAGATCGCCCGCATCTGCGATATGGCCGCCAGACGCCTCCAGCTTCAGGAACGCCTCGGCCGCGATATCGCCGAAATCATCGGAGAAGCCGCCGGAACCCCGGACGTGGGCGTCAGGATCACCGGATCCCACAGCTGTATGACCGCCCGCGGCATCCGCAATCCCTCCGCCCGCACCGAAACCCTCACCCTCACCGGCTCCTTCCGCACCGATAAGTCCCTCCGCACCCTCCTCGACTGACCTCCCGCTTCTCCCCCCTCCCCCCTTGTCATGCGCGCTTCGATCGCTGTTTGCGAGGCTCCAGCGCGACTGCGTCGGCGCAGGAAACACGTGAAATTCCATCTTCAGATGGGATTTCACGCATGTTTCGGCTGACGCAACGCGGTCCGCCGGAGTTGCGGAGCAACTCCCGAAGAATGCAGAGCATTCTTCAGGCGAGGACCTGGGATATGCAATAGATCTTCTATATTGAGGTGAGAGGACAAGTTATGCTCCCCGGCCAAGGGGGACCCCCGGGAGGGGTACCTTCGGCCAGAGATGGTACCCCTCCCGGCGCCCGTCCCGCGCAGGGACATAAATCCGGAAACGCGAAGCGTTTCCTTCCTTACCAGGAGTGATTTCATGAAAGCACTCGTCCTCTTCAGCGGCGGCGTCGACAGTACCACCTGCCTCGCCATGGCCGTCGAACAATACGGCGCGGAAAACGTCACCGCCCTCTCCGTCCGCTACGGACAAAAGCACGAAAAGGAGCTGGAGGCCGCACGGAAAATCCGCGAGCATTACGGCGTCCGGCAGAGAACCCTCGACCTCACCCCCGTCTTCGCCGAATCCGACTGCTCCCTCCTTGCCTCGTCCGGCCGGGATATCCCGAGGGAAACCTACGCCGAGCAGCTCTCCGGCACCGACGGCAAGCCCGTGTCCACTTATGTCCCCTTCCGCAACGGCCTCTTCCTTGCTGCTGCGGCCAGCGTCGCCCTGTCGGAAGGCTGCGGGGAAATCTGGTACGGCGCCCACAGCGATGACGCCGCCGGAAACGCCTATCCCGACTGCAGCGACGCCTTCAACGAGGCCATGGGATCCGCCGTCCGCCTGGGCAGCGGGGACCAGCTCACCCTCATCGCCCCCTTCGTGAAGAAGAATAAAGCGGCCGTGGTGGCGGAAGGCCTGCGTCTCGGCGTCCCGTATGAGCTGACCTGGAGCTGCTACGAGGGCGGAGAGAAGCCCTGCGGTGTCTGCGGAACCTGCCGGGACCGGATCGCGGCCTTCCGGGCCAACGGGGTTGAAGACCCCCTCATGAAAGGAGAATGACCATGACGGGCAGACAGGATAACGAGCGGGGCTCCATCACCCTCCTCGGCAATCAGCATACCGGCTATCCCACGGACTACGCGCCGGACATCCTCGAGACCTTCCCCAACAAGCACCCCGACCGGGACTACTTCGTCAAGTTCAACTGCCCTGAGTTCACCAGCCTCTGCCCCATCACCGGCCAGCCGGACTTCGCGACTATCTATATATCCTACGTCCCGTCGGAGCGCATGGTGGAGAGCAAGTCCCTGAAGCTCTACCTCTTCAGCTTCCGCAACCACGGGGACTTCCATGAGGACTGCGTCAACATCATCATGAACGACCTCATCCGCCTGATGGACCCGAAATACATCGAGGTCTGGGGCAAGTTTCTCCCCCGGGGCGGCATCTCCATCGACCCCTACTGTAACTACGGAAAGAAGGGCACCCGTTGGGAGGAAGTCGCCTGGGACCGCCTGGCTCACCACGACCTCTACCCCGAGGCCGTAAACAACCGCTGACAACAGCATACCCATAACGCCGCCGTCATGCCGAACCGTGACCCGGCGTTTTTCTCCAGGCATCATGAAAACCGTTCTGCACTTTCTGAAAAAAGAACTCATGCTGACCGTGTCCCTTCTGGCGGCGGCCGTCTCCCTCTTCATCACCCCGCCGAGCGCTGCCCTCCTCCCCTCCATCGACTGGCGGACCCTCGGAACCCTCTTCATGATGCTGGCGGTGCTGGAGGGTTTCAAGCAGGAGAACCTCCTCCGCCCCCTGGTGTCCCTCAGCGCCAGGATGAACCGCATGATCCCCCTCACCCTCTTTCTCATCTTCGGCGTCTTCTTCACCTCTATGTTCGTCACCAACGACGTGTCCCTCATCATCTTCGTCCCCCTGACCATCCTGCTCTTCCGGCAGGGAGGACGGGAGGCGTATATCCTGCCCGTGATCTCCATGGAGAATATCGCCGCCATCCGCGGATCCCTCCTGACCCCCTTCGGCAGCCCCCAGAACCTCTTCCTCTACGGCCAGTCCGGGGTCTCCGCGGCCCGCTTCCTCCTCCATATGTCCCCCCTCTGCGCCGGATCCGCCGTACTGCTGGTACTCTTCGTCCTCTTCCTCTACCGCAAAAATCCCCGCGAGGAGATCCGGGTGGATCCCCGGGAAGCCGCCGGAGAGTGGAAGCCTCAGGGCCGGATAAAGCGCGTCGCCTATGCCGCCCTCTTCGTTCTGGTGATCGCCACCATCGTCACCCGGACGCCCTTCTGGTATGTCTCCCTGGCCCTGGTGCTGGCCGTGGTCCTCATCGTGGATCGTAAGCTCTTTCTGAAGGTGGATTACGTCCTGATCCTCACCTTCCTCTGCTTCTTCGTCTTCTCCTCCTCCATCGCCGCCAATGAGGGCATCTCCGTCTTCCTGAAAAAATCTGTGGCGGGCCGGGAGTACTGGTGGGCCATAGGACTGAGCCAGATCATCTCCAACGTCCCCGCCTCCATCGTCCTCTATCCCTTCTCTGAGAACTTCGCCGGCCTGATCTACGGCGCGGATACGGCGGGCCTCTGCTCCCTCATCGGATCCCTGGCCTCCGTCATCAACTACCGCCTGTATGTGCGGGAGTACCCCGGACAGGGAGGCCGCTTCGTCAAAACCTTCACCCTGGTGTCCTGGGCCTTCTTCCTCATCGTCGTGATCCCCGGCTGGCTCCTCTCCCGCTGGCCCTTCCTCGGATGATCCGCGCGAACTTTTTCCCGTCCCCTTGCTTTCCCGAAAAAAATATGGTATCATGGATCCGTAAGCCGCACGCAATTCTGGTTATTCCATTGGTGGTCCCCGTCACCTGCTCCGATCACGACCGCACCGGCCTGATTCTGGAGTCCATGGCTTACGCCGGAAAGGTCAACGTGGAGCCCGCCTATATCGAGGTGGCCATGAAGACCCGCTGCGCCGCCGACCCGGACACCGCCGAAATGCTGGAAATGATCTTCAATAACCGCCTCGTCTCCGCCGGCTATTTCTACAGCAACCTGGACACCATCTCCATGGCCCACGACGTCTTCTGGATGAAGGGCAACGCCCAGCCCGAGATCGCCTCCTGGTACAAATCCCAGGAAAAGATGGAAAACAAGCGTGTCGAAAAGATCAACAAATTCTTCTCCGACGGAGAATAAGGCAGCAAAGGCTTCGCCTTTGCGGAACCTATGGCCCTGCGCGGGGCAGGCGGAGATGGCCCTGCTCAGGGCGGGAGGCACGGGGGGACACCATCTCAGGCCGAAGGTTTTCCCCCGTGCGGGGGTTTCCTTGGCCGAGGAGCATAACCTATCCTCTCATCTCTTCATCAATGTCTGACAGTTCATCCCATGTCCTCGTGCGGACCACGTTGCGTCAGCCGAAACATGCGTGAAATCCCATCAGAGATGGAATTTCACGGTTTGCTCTGCCGAGACGGCGACGCAAACAGCGATCGAAACGCGCATTGGATTATGGGGGCCGGTCTTTATGTTTCGCTGTCCTGTTTACAGATTATCGTTATTCCCGCGAGACTGAACTTTCTTTTTCGTCTTCTCTCAGGCGCGGCCGTGTAATGGAAGCGCGTTTCGATGTCCGGATTATTCGGCTTCCGAATCGGGCCCGCGTCATCGCCGGCCCCATGTTTCGCCGCGAAGCGTGGGTTGTCCGATCAATGTTGGATTTGGGTTCGTGCTGTCGTCTTATGCTATACGGCCAAGGGGGACCCGCACAGGGGGCACCTTCGGCCTGAGATGGTGTCCCCTGTGCCGCCTGCCCCGCGCAGGGGCATCTTTCCGGAAACGCGCAGCGTTTCCTACCTTTCCGCCAACTTCTTTGGCGTGACGACACGCAGTCGGCGTTCCCCTTTTCGTGAAGTTCAGTATAAACTTCATCCTTCTCCGCACGGCCACAAGGACGTGGCCGGACCGCAGGAATGCGGTCCGTGGCTCATTCCGTGCAGCGGAAGGTTCCGCAAAGGCAAAGCCTTTACAAAAAACAGAAATCCGGAGGATTCCCCCATGTCAAAATCTCCCGCCGAATATGTCAACCCCTATATCGGGACCATCGGCCACCTGCTGACCTCTACCCGTCCCGTCACCGCCCTGCCCCACAGCTGGGCCCGCATCTTCCCCACCGTGACCCCGAACGTCATGGATTACTACACCGCCGAGAAAGTCAGCTCCTTCCCCGCCGGCCCCGTGGAGATCACCTTCGCCCCCGACTGTGCCTGCAGCGCGGAGTCCGCTGTATCCCGGTTCGATGTGGCCGCCGTGGATTCCCATCCCTATTCCCTCTCCGTGTACCTGGAGGATACCGATGTCACCGTTCACGGCACCACCTCCATGCACGGCTTTCTCTACCGCTCCGAGGGTGCCGGAAAACTCTTTCTCCGCGCCCGGGACGCCCGCTTCACGCAGACGGAGAACGCTCTCCTTGTCGAAGCCCCCGAGGGACGCGACGGCCGCCGTGCCTTCCTCCGTGTCAACCTGTCCTGCCCCTGCTCCGCCGAAATCCGTGAGGGAGAAGCGGTTCTCTCCGGCCTCTCCCCCGTCTGCGAGCTCAGGGCCTCCATGTCCTATATCTCCCATGAAAAGGCCGCCGAAATCTATGACCGGGAGCTTTCCGGGGAGAATTTCGCGTCCCTTTCCGCCGCCTCGAAGGCAGTCTGGGAGGACCTGCTCGGCCGGGTAAGGATCTCCGGCGGCACCGAGGATCAGAAGACCGCCTACTATACCGCCCTCTACCGCTCCTTCGGCAAGATGTTCGACTACGGCGAGTACGGCAGCTATTACTCCGGCTACGACGGACAAATCCACGACGGCGAGTTCTACACCACCGACCAGCTCTGGGACAGCTTCCGCTCGATGCATCCCCTCCAGCTCCTCCTCGAGCCGGACCGCCATGCCGTCATGCTCCAGAGCTACGCGGATATGTATACCCAGTCCGGCGCCATGCCCTCCTTCCCCTCCCCGGACGGCGACAGACCCTGCATGCTGGGCTTCCACGCCGCATCCCTCTTCGCCGACGCCCTGGCCAAGGGGATCCCCGCCGATTTTGAGACCGCCTACCGAGGCATCCGCCGCAACGCCACGGAAATCTCCATGCTGCCCTGGGTGGGAGACAGACCCGCCGGCGAGCTGGAAAAATGCTATTACGAGAAGGGCTTCTACCCGGCCCTTGAGGAGGGACAAAAGGAGTGGATCGCGGACGCCCATTCCTTCGAGCGCCGTCAGGCCGTGGCCGTCACCCTGGAGCACGCCTACGACGACTGGTGCGCCGCGCAGCTGGCGAAGAAACTGGGATATGACGAGGATTACGCCCTCTTCATGAACCGCGCGAAGAACTACCGAAACGTCTATAACCGCGAAATCGGCTTCATGGCCCCGAAAAACGCCGCCGGGAAGTGGATCACCCCCTACGACCCCATGCGCGGCGGCGGACAGGGAGGCCGGGCCTACTTCGCCGAATGCAACGCCTATACCTTCAACTTCTCCGTCTGGCACGACGTGGAGGGTCTGGCCCAGCTCATGGGCGGCCCCGACGCCATGGCGGACCGGCTGGACGAGCTCTTCACCACCCCCGCCCCGGGCAAATACGGGTTCCTCGATCAGTTCCCGGATTCCACGGGACTCATGGGCATGTTCTGCATGGGCAACGAGCCCTCCTTCCACATCCCCTATTTCTACAACTATATCGGCAGGCCCTGGATGACCCAGCGCAGGCTCCGCGCCATCATGGACCTGTGGTTCACCAACTCTCCCCTGGGCATCTGCGGAGACGAGGACAGCGGGGCCATGTCCTCCTGGTTCGCCTTCTCCGCCCTGGGCCTCTACCCCGTCTGCCCCGGAAAGCCGGATTACGCCCTCTCCTCCCCTCTCTTCGACGAGATCCGCATCAAAGTCCCGGACGGCACCTTCACCATCCGCGCCGAGGGAGCCGGACAGGGACTGCGCTATATTCAGTCGGCCTCCTTGAACGGCAAGCCTTACGACCGCCCCTTCCTCACCCACCGGGATCTGACGGCGGGCGGCGAGCTGACGCTGGAGATGGGCTCCCGTCCCAATAAGACCTGGGGCGTGAACACCGCAGGATAACCCCCGAATCCGGAACCGGCGATCCCTCTACCCTAAAATCAGCAGAACCTCCGCAGCCCCGATCCGTCATGGACCGGAAGCCGCGGAGGCTTTTTCTGTTTTCAGCCCTGTCGCCGCCCTCACCCCGGATACCGGAAGCTCCCCGTGAAGGCGAATTCTTCCTCGTTCACCCGGATCCGCCCGGATTCTCCGTCCTTTCCGTCCACCGTGCAGCGGATAACGCGTCCATCCTTCCATTCCGCCGACACCCGGAAACCGCCCCGGGCCCGGAACCCGGTGAACGATCCCGTCCCCCATTCGGCGGGAAGGGCGGGCAGCACCTCGATCCCTCCGTCGTGGCTCTGGAGCAGCATCTCCATGATCCCCGCCGTGCCGCCGAAGTTCCCGTCGATCTGGAAAGGCGGATGGTTGTCGAACATGTTGGGCAGAGTGCTTCTCCTGAAGAGCGCGGTCAGATTGTCTTTCGCCGCCTCCCCGTCGCCCAGCCGCGCGAAGAAGTTGATGATCCATGCCCGGCTCCATCCCGTGTGGCCGCCGCCGTGGGCCAGCCGCCGCTCGATGGTCCGCCGCGCAGCCCCGAAGAGCTCCGGCTTCGACTTCGTGATCTCGTCCCCGGGATAGAGGCCGTAGAGCTGGGACATGTGCCGGTGCCCCGGTTCCGCCTCCTCGAAGTCCTCGCCCCATTCCATGATCCCGCCGTACTTCCCGATACGCAGGGGCAGCAGCTCGTTCATCGCCTCCCCGAGGGAGCGGGCGAATTCCTCATCCGTCCCGAGAACCTCCGCCGCCTCGATGTTGAAGGCGAACAGCTCCCGGATGATGCTCATATCCATGGTCGGCCCCGCGCAGACGCTGACCGGAGCCCCGTCCTCCGGACTGATGAAGCTGTTCTCCGGCGAGCTGGCGGGGCAGGTCACCAGATACCCCGTCCGCGGATCCCGCACCAGATAGGCCAGGAAGAATTCCGACGCCCCCCGGATCACCGGATAGAAGTCCCGGAGAACGGCGGGATCCCGGGAGAACAGCCAACGCTCCTTCACGTGGCGCAGGCACCAGGCCCCCGCCGCTGCGAACGCCCCGTACTGGGGATGGCACCCGAGAGAGGTGTACCCCCAGGGATTGGTGACCACATGCGCCACCCAGCCCGGACACCCGTAGGCCACCCGCGCCGTCTTCTCCCCCGCCTTCGCGATCATCCGGATCAGATCGAAAAACGGTTTCGTCAGCTCCGCGAGATCCGCAATCTCCGCGAACCAGTAGTTCATCTGAATGTTGATGTTGATGTGAAAGTCCGCGCTCCAGGGGGCTTTATAATCCTGACACCAGAACCCCTGCAGATTGGCCGGCAGCTTCCCCCGGGAGGAGCAGAGCAGCAGATACCGCCCGAAGTTGAAGTAGAGCTCCGCCAGCCCGGAATCGCCTTCCGGCTCAGCGATCCGCCGGTCCGTGGGTGTGTCGGCCTTTTCACCGGATCCCGGAAGCTCGATCCCGACCCGCCCCAGCATGGAGGCAAAGTAAGCCCGGTTCTCCTCCCGCACGGCCTCGTATCCCGCCGCCATCGCCGCGTCCAGCGTCTCCCGGCAGACCGCCATGGGATCCCGCTCGTCGTGATAGGCCGTGGCCGCCGTGATCCAGAGGGTCAGGACACCGTCCCTGAATTCCCGCCGGATCAGCACAGCGTAGCAAAGGGGCAGATACCCCACCGCCGTGATCTCCCGCCCGTCGTCGATAACGGCCGCGCCCCGCCGTTCGTATTTCACGGCAGGAACCTCACCGTACCCCGCGATCCGGACCACGGCCGTGTTGTACCGATAAGAGACGAAGTACTCCCGCTCTTCCTTCCCGTGGACGACCCGGGCCAGCCCTTCGTCCAGCAGCAGCTCCCTGCAAAAGTCCCCGCCCTCTTCAGCGGATACGGCCACCGTCAGTTCTCCCGCTGTCTGATAGGACCCGTAGGCCGCCTCCACGTCGTGGTGTCCCTCGCCCCGGCAGATCATGTATTTCAGGCACAGCCGCTGCGCCTCGCTGTACCGGCCCGCGAAGATCAGCCGCCGCATTTCATCGAGATGCGCCGCCGTCTCCGGGTTGTCATATTCCGGATATTCCCACCCGGACCAGAAGGTCTCCTCGTTGAGCTGGATCCGCTCCCCGCCGATCCCGCCGTAGACCATCATGCCCAGCCGTCCGTTCCCCAGCGGCATCGCCTCGTTCCAGTCCGCCGCCGGAGCCGTGTAGAATAGTCTGTTTTCCGTCATGAAGCGCACTCCTTTCTCTCAGAACAGCTCAACCGGACAATCCGCCAGCGTAAGGCACCCCGCCGGACCGCCCAGCAGCATGATCCCCGGGATGATGCATTCCCCCTCAAACGCCGCTTTCTCAAACGCCGCGGACCCGAGCCCCTCCATAAACGGCAGCGCGCAGGCGGCGGGAGGAACGGCACACCCCTCGGCAAGGAGCGAAACCTCCTCCCCCGTCCTTTTCGCCGCCTGCCAGAGAAGCGCGGCGTCGGAAGCCCGGAAGGCGTCTTTCGTGTAGTGGAAGGTGGTGAAGTACCGCTCCGCCTGCCCGCCGCCGTAAACCGTCACCTCCGCCGGCAGATATTCCCCCGTCAGGAACAGATCCCCGCTGACAAGGGCGCATCCCGCCTCCAGCAATGCCCGGAAACGCGGCTTGTCCACGCAGGCCTTCCCGTCCCCGCTGAGAGCCAGGCAGACGCGCCGCCCGTCCCAGTTCTCCGGAATCACCCGGATGAAGGGGATCTGCTCCCCGTGAACCGAAACAATGACGTTCTTCTCCACCCGGCAGCCGTCCCGGACCTCTTCGTTCCCGTCCGCAATCACGGCGGGAGACCCGATCCCGGTCATCCAGGCCAGCATCTTCTTCTTCTCTTCCCGTTCAAGAGAACCGACGGCTGTCTTCCGCTCCGCCTGATGGGCCTCGAGGAACGCCTCGTCCCCCTCGATCCCCGGCGCGTGTCCTTCACCCCGGAACCAGGTCAGATCCTGCACGTCCCCGAAGTCGATGTCCTGCTCCTCCCAGTTCATCTCCCGGCCCATGAGATGCCGCGCGAAGAAGGAATAGACCCGCGCCCTCGTCTTGCGGTTGTACTGATGGTCCGCCACCTGATAGAAGTGCTCCACCATGTTCTCCGCGCCGTACTGCCGGTAGGCCTCGAGCACCGCCGGAACCTCCCGGACCTCCTGCTCCTTCGTCCAGTCCCCGGTGGAGCCCGCCATAAAGAGGGGACGCGGAGCCAGCATGGCGCACATCTCCCCGTTGTCCGTGAACCGCCTCAGCCCCGGCGCGTTCTCGCAGGCGCATCCCCCCTGCATCCGGAGGGAGATCATGTTGATGGGCGCCGCCGCCCGGATCCGCTCGTCCACCAGGGATAGGAACAGAGTCTGGGATCCTCCGCCGGACGCCCCGGTGACGCCGATTCTCTCCGGATCCACCTCCGGCATGGAGCAGAGCAGATCCAGCGCCCGGATGTTGTTCCAGAGCTGGACCCCGAGGCCGTTCGACAGCCAGAGCTCCTTTTCTCCGCCGCCGTATTCGTGGGAGATCTGCCGGCTGTCCACCATGCCGATCATGTCCGTCACCAGACAGACGAACCCCATCCGGGCGAAATTGCCGATCTGCTGCGGATAATCCGCCTCCGCCGTCCGGGTCAGCCGCTGGGGATGCCAGTGCCCGATGACGTTCAGAATGGCGGGAGCCTTCACCGGTACGGGATCCGGCAGGTAGAGGTTCCCCGTGGACCAGAACCCCGGCCGCGTCTCGAACATGATCTTCTCCACCGTGAAGCCCTCGAACCGCCCGGCAGGTTCCCGCCTCACGTTCAGCGGCGTCTTCTCCGGCCAGGGATAAAGCCCCGCCGCCATCCGCAGATTGAAGCGCAGCTCCTCACGCCGCCGCTCCACCTCCTCCCGGGAGGCAAACCGCGTGATGGGAAAAACGGTGTTGGTGTGCCGGTCCGCTGCGAGGCGGCTGTCCTCCGGGATCCTCGGCAGTACCTTATAGAGAGATGTGTTCATAACCCGCTCCTTGTTTCATGGACCCGCGTGTTCAGCGAGCCTTTTTCCGATTATACCACACCCGCCCCCCGGATTCAACTCCTTTTTCCCCCGCCTGAGCCGTTGACACACCCCCGTTTTTCTGCTATAATCCGACTTAAAGAAACAAATACCGACAAATCGCAGGAGGACCGCATATGAAAACCTTCCGCAATCCCGTCTCCCCCTACGACGCCCCCGATCCCTTCATGACCTGGGATCCCGGGACCGGATACTACTACGCCCTCTTCACCCGGGGCCGCGTGCTGGAGCTGTTCCGCAGCCGCCGCGCCGCCGAGATCTGCACCGCCGGGGATTCAAAAATTCTCTATACCCCCGACGGCCGCGACGGCATTTTCGGCGATATCTGGGCCCCCGAGATGCACCGGGGCTCGAACGGCAAATGGTATATCTACACCAGCGGCCGCATCACCCCCGCCCCCGGCGAAAAGCGCCTCTTCATCATGGAGGCCGAATCCCCCGATCCCTTCGGCGAATGGCATTTCAAGTGCATGCCCACCCCAAATGTCTTCTCCATCGATCCCACGGTTTATACCGCCCCAAACGGCCGCCAGTTCCTCTGCTGCTCCCGGGTGGACCGGGGTCAGGTGCTGGATATCGTCGCGCTGGACAATCCCTGGACCTTCGGTGAAAAACGCGCCATGATCGCCCGGGCAAAGTACGCCTGGGAGACCGTCCCGCCCTACGACGGGAACAGCACCATCAACGAGGGCGCCTTCTTCGTGGAGAAC
>CACWLT010000084.1 GCA_902761695.1 uncultured Ruminococcus sp. | reverse complement strand
CACCGCCTCGTTGATCTCCGCCTTGGCCGGCACCTCGCAGACGGTCATTTCATACACCGCCATGCGGAGGATGCACCGGGTGGAGGTCGACATTCTGGAGAGTTTCCAGCGGAGGGACGCCCCCTCGATCTCCCCGTCCAGCTCGGCCATGGATTCGGCGACGCCCACAAATACGTTCTTCGCGTACTCCGCGCCCTCCTCCTCCGTGACGTCGATGAAGTTCTCGTAAAACGCGGCGGGATCGGCCTCCCGGTCGAATTCCCAGGCGAACAGCAGTTTGAAAATCAGCTCTCTGCACTGACGGCGCGAAAGCTTGTTTTTTTCCGACATGACAATCTCCCGACGATGACGCTGCTTTGCGTATATTCTTTGATATTATACTATAATTATGCGAGAATGTCAATCGATCCGGAAAGATTGTTCCGTTCATTTTTATTCATTTTCCGTCTCCGATTCTGCATATTCCGCACGGCCGCTTTTGTTCAGAAAAAAATAACCCCCGTCAGGCGAAATCTTCATCTTTCCGCGCTATCCTGTAACAAATAAACGGACCGTCCGGAAAAAGGGGGATTCCGCTCTGAAACCTTTGTCCATCATCAAAACGACCCTCGTCCGCGCCTGCGTGATCTACACCGTGCTGATCACCGGCGTCTACATGATCGGCGCCTTCGTCAATTCCGCCTGGCTTCCCTCGCCCGCCACGGTGGCGGCGCTGCTTGTCCTGTCCCTGTGGCTGGGTGCTTCCCTTTCTTTTTTGTTCTCCGATCTGCTGGTGCCCTCCCTGCGTGTGATTTTGCACTTCATCGCCACAGGGCTGGTGTTCTGGCTGACCTTCGGCGTCTGGGGCGGCTATCTGAAAAACGGCGGATCCGCGGCGGTGCTCTTCGTCCTCTACGCGGTGCTCTATGCCCTGGCCGGCGGTGTCACGGGTCTTGTCCGGATCCTGACCGCTGACCGTAAAAACCGGGAGAAGCCCTACGGCAGCATGATGAAGGAGAAGGACGGCGGCTACACAAGCCAGTTCTCCCCCTCCGAGGGAAAGGGGAAGCGCTGATGGAGCTGGCCGTCATCGCCCGGATCCATACGGATTTTCCCCAGAAGTTCGGCCTTCCCCGGCAGAGCGGACTGGTGCCGGAACTGAAGGGAGTCATCCGCTTCGAGGAGGGTTTCCGCTCTCCCGACGCCGTGCGGGGACTGGAGGAGTTCTCCCATATCTGGATCCTCTGGGGCTTCTCGGAGGGCTTTGCCTCGGGACGCGGCGATCGGAACGCCCCCCGCCCCTTTTCTCCCACGGTGAGGCCTCCGCGGCTTGGCGGCAACGAGCGCGTAGGGGTATTCGCCACCCGTTCTCCCAACCGGCCCAATCCCGTCGCCCTGTCGGCGGTGCGGCTGAACAGGGTGGACGCGGACGCGCCGGGGGGACCGCTGCTCTATGTGTCGGGCATCGACATGACGGACGGCACCCCGGTCTATGACATCAAACCCTATCTCCCCCTGACGGACAGCATTCCCGGCGCGGTCGGCGGATTCGCGGACAGGGCGGCGGGCGACAAACTTGAGGTGGAGATCCCGGAGGGGCTTTCCGCGTCCCTGACCCTGGAGCAAAAAAACGCCCTGCTCTCCCTCCTCCGCTCCGATCCCCGGCCGTCCTATCAGCGCGCCGAGGGGCGGGAGTACGGCTTCACCTACGCGGGATTCGCCGTGACCTTCACCGTCCGGGACGGCTGCGCGGTCGTGACCGGAATCACCCCGGCAGAGATCGAAAAACAGAAATAATACACGTCGCCCCTTATGCAAAAGCGGAGAACCCCCGGAACCGATCCGGACAGGTCCTCCGTTTTTTTGTCAACCTTTGTCCTTTGCCAGGATCCGCACGGCGGTCATGCCGTCGAACTCGTCCGTCAGCACCGACACGATCTCGTCCCCCGAGGTCGGGATGTTCTTCCCCACGAAATCCGGGCGGATCGGCAGCTCCCTGTGTCCCCGGTCGATGAGCACCGCCAGCTGGATCACGGAAGGTCTGCCTCGGGAGAAAACCGCTTCGATGGCCGCCCGTGCCGTCCGCCCCGTGTAAATTACGTCGTCCACCAGGATCACGGTGTACGCCTTCACGTCCACGGGGATCTGCACCGCCGCTGCCTCGGGCATGTCCACCCGCTCCGTCAGATCGTCCCGGTACAGGGTCACGTCCACGGAGCCCACGGGAACGCGGACTCCCTCGAAGCGCAGGATGTTGGCCGCCAGATGCTCCGCCAGGGGGAGGCCTCTGCGGCGGATCCCCACCAGACAGAGCCGCTCCGCCCCCTTGTTCTTCTCGATGATCTCATGGGTCATGCGGGCCAGGGAGCGCCGCACCGCCGCCTCGTCCATGAGTTCTGACTTGACGGTGGGCACGGCTTACCTCCCCGCTCCCCCGAGGGTTACGAAGGCTTCCCTGCCGCAGGACTCCGCCTTCACCGTCACCGTGTCCGCGATCGGACGGACGGCAGCCAGCAGTCGGCCATGATAAGCCCGGCAGGCCGGATCGGTATAGACATGTTCGTCGTCGATGCGTCCGGAGCCCGTTCCGACCAGCTCTCCGCCCTCGACAGATACCGTCACCTCGGCCTCTGCCGTGAAGGAAACATTACCGTCCGCGTCCGTAAGATCAATCTCCACATAGCAGAGCTCCGCCTCCCCGGTCACGCCGCAGGAATCGGCCGTCATGCGGATGCTCTCCCAGGGGCCCGTTGTGGCGATGCAGTCCCCGCCGGCGCATTTGCCGTCCTTATATGCCTTGACGGACAGGGTCCCCGGCTCGTAGACCGCCTCGAACTTCACGGTGCCGTTCTCGTCCGGCGCTTTCTTCCCGACGGATTTCCCGTTGACGAATAGCTCCGCCTCGTCGCAGAGGGTGAAGACGAAGACGTCCGTCGTTTTTCCCTCCTGCCCCGGCCAGGTCCAGGACCGTTCCGCGTCGTGGAAGCCCCACATGGAAATGGCGTACTTCTCCCCGTGGCGGGCGGGATCGGCGGAAAGCAGGGTGACGGGCTTCAGTCCCCAGGCCGCGTCGCGGAACCAGCTCTGGGGCTTCTTGAATCCCGTGACGGCGAAGTCCCCGCAGTTGGCGATGTGCTCCGGATGCCCCGTCAGACCGTATTCCCGGCCCTCCTGCCCGTAGCGCACATGGCCCAGGCCCGTCTCGCCGAAGTAATCCCAGCCCGTCCAGACAAATTCGCCCACGAACC
The DNA here is from genome assembly GCA_902761695.1 of uncultured Ruminococcus sp. Lineage (GTDB taxonomy): Bacteria > Bacillota > Clostridia > Oscillospirales > CAG-272 > UMGS1696. The sequence continues at coordinate 13,057 of CACWLT010000084.1, read as the reverse complement.
GGGGATCCCTGTCCATTCTCTTTTTGCAGAGCACAGCGTCCAGGGGGAAGGATTCCGTCATGGCGATGAGGCGCTCGGGGAACCGGACCTCGTCCTTGTCCAGCCGGTCGTAGAGATAGTTGTAGCCGGAGACGTCCAGAAGATCCGCGATGGGCATGGTGCGTCTGGCCCAGAAATCCAGCACCTCGGGACCGAAGCCGCTCTCCGCCTGGGACTGCTTCTCCATCTCCCAGTTGTCCCAGAAGGTGCAGAAGGCGTGGGTCACGGGACGGGTGGGATCCAGCCCCCGGATCACGTCCAGAATGCCCTTGTGGGTCCGGTAGCCGTCGGAGGTGCCGTTCTTCTCGGAGATCTCGTTGCCGGTGGACCACAGCACCACGGCAGGATGGTTCCGGTCGCGCATCACCATGGACGCGGTGTCTTCCTTCCAGTATCCCGGGAAGAAGCGGTGGTAGTCGAATTCCTTCTTGCCCACCCGCCAGCAGTCGAAGATCTCGTCGATGACCATCATGCCCATCCGGTCGCACACGTCCAGCATGACAGCGGAGGGGGGATTGTGGGCGGTGCGGATGGCGTTGAAGCCATTCTCCTTCAGAATGCGCACCCGTCTCTCCTCAGCCGCCCGGGTGGACGCCGCCCCCACGATGCCGTTGTCGTGGTGGACACAGGCACCGTACAGCTTCACGGGCGCTCCGTTGAGCAGAAAGCCCCGCTCCGGATCCGTCTCCACGGTCCGCACGCCGAAGGACACCGTATCACAGTCGCAATCCCCGCCCAGCTCCAGCTTCACCGCGCAGTCGTACACGGCGGGATTCTCCGGGGTCCAGAAATCCACATCCTTCAGCCGGTAACGGAAGACATAGACATTCTCCCCGGGATCCGCGTGAACATGATGGACGTGCTCAGCACCTGCCAGAGTCACGGTGAGGGTGCCCTCGTCCCGCACCCCGGACACGATCCGGATCTCCGCCTCGGCCAGGGCCTCACGGTCGTACAGACGGGGCGTTTTCACAAAAATGCCGTTCGGGGCGATGTAGCTCTTCCCCGCCGTCAGCAGATCCGCGTTCCGGTAGATGCCGCCGCCCGTATACCAGCGGGAGGAGACCTGCGCCCGGGTATCCGCCGTGACGGTCAGCTCGTTCTCCCCGTCCCGCAGAAACGGCGTCAGATCGCAGACAAAGCCCGTGTAGCCATAGGGATGGAAGGTCACCAGCTCCCGGTTCACGCTCACCTCGCACAGTCCCATCACCCCGTCGAGGGAGAGCAGGCAGGTCTCCGCCTCCGGCTTATCGAAGGTCTTTCTGTAGACGCCGCAGCCGGGCTCGAAAAAGCCGATATCCGCGCCGGTGGGGCTGTCCCCTCTCCGACCGCTGCCGATCATGTAGTCGTGGGGCAGCGTCACCGCCTCCGTTTTTCCGTAGACCTCGCAGGTCCAGCCGCTGTTAAAGGACGTTTTCTTCATGATGCTCCTCCGATCCGAAATCCTTTGTGCCGTCCGATTCCCGGACACGCTTTTCGTAGGCGATCCGCCGCGCCCCGTCCGTCAGGTGAATAATGCCGCAGGGGGTATAGCCATTCTTCTCCAGCATCCGGCGCATGACGGCGTTGCCCTCGTGAGTGTCCACCCGCACGGACGGAAGCCCCGCCCGGGATGCCGCCTCCTCCGCGAACGCCATGAGCCGGGACGCCGCGCCGCTTCCCCTGTACCGCAGATCCACGGCGATCCGGTGCACCGTCATGTACCGGCGGTTTTCGTTCCCCGTGAGCCATGCCCCGTCCTCGATCACGTCGTAGGTGGGCTCCCCGTCGGGGACCAGGGTAAAGACCCCGGCAATAAAATGCGGATCCCCGTCGGGCGTGACGGCAAAGGATCGTCCGGCTTCGGCGTCTTCCAGCGCGATCCGCCGGTCGGGATAGCCGTTCTGCCACTGGTCGATCCCCAGGGCGGCGATGGTTCCTCTGGCTTCGTCGAAGATCTCTCCGACGCGCTCCGCTTCCTCCGGCCTTACCGGACGCACGGTCATATGCATCCCCCCGCTTTCTTCCTGCATTGTAGCATAAACCTGCCGCTCCGTCAAGTTGTTTCCCGGGTTTTGGCGGAAAACCTTGCAATTGGGGGGAGGATTCGCTATAATGAGAAAAAACACCACGGGAGCGGCGTCATGACGGGCTGCGTATTCAACATCCAGAAGTTTTCCATCCACGACGGACCGGGGATCCGCACCGCCGTCTTCTGCAAGGGCTGTCCCCTGCGCTGCCTCTGGTGCCACAATCCGGAGGGGCTGTCGAAAGAGCCCGAGATCGAGTTCGAGCCGACCAGGTGCATCGGCTGCCGGGCCTGCGAAGCCGCATGTCCCAACGGCTGCCACCGCTTCGACAGGGAGGGCCGCCATCTCTACGACCGGACGGCGTGCACCCGCTGCGGAGCCTGCGTCGCGGCCTGCCTCCCGGGAAGCCTCAAGACCGTGGGAAAGCGGATGACCCCGGAGGAAGCCCTCGAGAAGGTCATGGCGGACAAGATCTTCTACGACACCAGCGGCGGCGGCATGACCGTCTCCGGCGGCGAGCCCTTCTTCCAGCCGGACTTCACCCTCGCGCTGCTGAAGGCGGCCAAGGCGGAGGGACTGCACACGGCGGTGGAGACCTCGGGCTTCTGCTCCCGGGAGGTGATCCTCTCCGCCCTGCCCTTCGTGGATCTCTTCCTCTTCGATTATAAAGCCACCGGGGACGAATTGCACCGGAAGCTCACCGGCGTGCCCCAGGGCCCCATCCTCTCCAATCTCCGGGCACTGAGCGACGGCGGGGCGAAAATCGTCCTACGCTGTCCCGTTATCCCGGGAGCCAACGACACGGAAGAGCACTTCGCCGCCATAGCCGCCCTGATGGAAGCCACTCCGGGCATTGAGCACGCGGACCTCGAGCCCTACCATCCCCTGGGCACCGGCAAGGCCCCGAAGATCGGCAAGACCCAGGATTTCGTCACCGCCGCCCCGTCGAAGGAGCGGATGGAGGAGATCCGGGCGTTCATTCAGGCGAGAACGGAAAAGCCGGTCAGGATTTCCTGATCGGCTTTTCTGAAGAGAAGATTTCACTCAGCGGGAATTCCCTTCTCTATCAGTCTTTTGGTCGCGGCATATACGGCGGAATGGTCTCCTGGCCTGAACCGCAGAATCTCGTCTTTCGTCACCCATAGATGACAGCGATCCGTTTCTTTGCCTTGAACACCGCCCTCCAGTCGGACTTCCATGATGTCCAAATATTCCGTATCCGAAAGGTGTGCCTGAATCATGCGGAGGATTTCTTCGTTCTGAAACCACAGATTGACCGTCAGCGTCCATTTAGGCTTGTCTTCGCCACCGCAAAGCCCGAAGCTCAATTCTGAAACGGATCCATCCTGTTCCTCTTTGACACTGTCGTACACGTCCGAAAACCGAAACCCGTTCTCAGTCAGCGTAGCGTTATACAAGGTCGTTTCCTTGGGTTTGCGATGATCGCTGCCGTATTCCAACAGCTCGTCCATCGAAATCCCGAACAAATCTCCGAGCTTCGGGAGCGTTTCAATATCGGGTGAGCTTTGGCAGGTCTCCCATTTTGAGACCGTTGCTTTCGTTACATTGAGCTTCTCTCCCAATTCCTCCTGTGTCCATCCGAGCTTTGCGCGGCAGCCTTTGATCACGTCTCCGATCATGATCCGTCCTCCTTTATCATGCCTTATGTCTGTGAGAACAGGATACCATACAGGAGCGGAAAAGTCAATGGAGCGTTGATTGACTCGGTATCGCGTCCCGACACCGCCACGCCTCCGCCTCCCGGAGGATCCCGGCGATGAATTCCGCCTTCCCCGCCGTGTAGGAACCCCGGTCGAGAGCATATTTCTCCGCCAGCTCCCCCTTCAACCGGTCGTACTCTGCCGTCTTTTCGGGATGGGCGTTCATGTAGTCCCGGAAATTCAGATAATTGTTCCAGTCCGTACCGTCCGCCGGGCAGACGTGGATGTGGTGGGACCTGGTGTCATTTGTGAAATCCCCCATGACGAAAAGGAATTCCCCCGGATGGTCCTCCCCCCGGAAGAACACCCCGGCCTCCTCCAGCGCGGGGATCAGGTCCCTGACGCCCTCCATGTCCCGCGCGGCCACCGCGATGTCGACGATCGGCTTGGCACGGACGGAGCGGATCGCGGTGCTCCCGACGTGCTGTATGTCCGCCGCCCGCGTTCCGAAGATCGTTTTCAGCAGTCCGATCGTCTCTGCGGCAGTATTCTCCCATTCCGTCTCGTGGGGACAGAGCGTCACCGTCCCCCGTTTCAGTCCCAGCATAAAAACCTCCGTATAACAGAAAAGCCGTCCGTATTTCAGGATGGCTTTTCTTCTGCTCCATCGGAGAATCGAACTCCGGACACCTTGATTAAAAGTCAAGTGCTCTACCTGCTGAGCTAATGGGGCATCTGTCCGCTGACAGCCTTATCAGTATAGCACAGACTTTCGATTTTGTCAAGAGGTCTCAGGGAATTTATTCTGGTTTATAGCTGCCCTTGAGGGAGACCACCCGGTTGAAGACGCCCGGATTCTTCGTGTCCAGGGCGAAATAGCCGGTCCGCACGAACTGGAATTTGTCCCCGGGCTTCGCTTCGGCCAGGGCGGGCTCCACCTTCGCTCCGGTGAGCTTCACGGCGGATTCCGGATTGAGGTAGTCCGCGTAGGTCTTCCCCTCCGGCAGGTCGTTCATGTTCTCCTCGGTGAAGAGGCGGTCGTAGAGGATCACGGCAGCGTCGGCGGCGTACTTTGCGCTGAGCCAGTGGATGGTGCCCTTGACCTTCCGGTCCGTGGGAACGCCGGTGCCGGTTTCCAGGTCGGCGGTCACGTGGATCTCCTTCACGGTGCCGTCCTCGTTTTTCACGATGTCCCCGCATTTCACGATGTAAGAGGACATGAGGCGCACCTCTCCGCCCGGCTTCAGACGGAAGAACTTCGGCGGCGGCACCTCGGCGAAATCGTCTGCGTCGATCCAGAGCTCCTTCGTGAAGGGAACCTTTCTCGTGCCGGCCTCGGGGTCGTTCGGGTTGTTGACCACGTCGAAGTACTCGGTCTTGTCCTCCGGGTAGTTGTCCACGATCACCTTCACGGGCTTCAGCATGGCGATGCGGCGGGGGGCCTTCGCGTTGAGATCCTCTCTCACGCAGTGCTCCAGCAGGCCGATGTTCACCATGCTGTTGGCCTTGGACACGCCCACGCGCCCGATGAAGTCCAGAATGGACTCCGGGGTGTAGCCTCTCCGCCTCAGACCGCAGAGGGTGGGCATCCGGGGATCGTCCCAGCCGTCCACCACGCCGGTTTCCACCAGATTCCGCAGATACCGCTTCGACAGCACGGTGTGGGTGATGTTCAGGCGGGCGAACTCGATCTGACGGGGCTTCGAAGGGACGGAGGTGTGCTCGATGACCCAGTTGTAGAGGGGTCTGTGCTCCTCATATTCCAGGGAGCAGAGGGAGAAGGTGATCCCCTCCAGCGCGTCCTGAATGGGATGGGCGAAGTCGTACATGGGGAATACGCACCACTTCGTGCCCTGCCGGTGATGTTCGATATACCGGATCCGGTAGAGCACGGGGTCACGCATGTTGAAGTTGCCGGATTCCAGGTCGATCTTGGCCCGGAGGGTGTACTTTCCCTCGGGGAACTCGCCGTCCCGCATCCGGTGGAAGAGGTCCAGGCTCTCCTCGGCCGGTCTGTCCCTCCAGGGAGATACGGCGGGATGGGTCAGGTCACCCCGGTATTCCCGGAACTGCTCGGGAGTCAGCTCGCAGACGTAGGCGTCCCCGTTGCGGATCAGCTCCTCCGCCAGCTCGTAGGTCTTTTCAAAATAGTCGGAGCCGTAGAAGAACCGGTCGCCCCAGTCAAAGCCCAGCCAGTGGATGTCCTCCTTGATGGCGTCCACGAACTCGGTGTCTTCCTTCGCGGGATTGGTGTCGTCCATGCGGAGATTGCAGAGGCCGTTATATTTCAGCGCGGTGCCGAAATCGATGACCAGGGCCTTGCAGTGGCCGATGTGGAGGTATCCGTTGGGCTCGGGGGGAAAACGGGGGTCCAGCGCCACCCCGTTTCCGAGAATGTTCATCACGGCGTACATATCGGGGGAGTTGGTGCGGCCGGTCACCGCGATCCTGAGGAACATGGACACGTCGCCCACGTTGCCCCGGAACGCGCCGGGATCCGCCTTATAGGCCTTCATGTCGGGGGTATAGCCGAGTCCTTCCCCGATCTTCTGGATTTTTGCGAACCAGGCGTTCATGTCGTCCGCCGGGTCGTAGGTCTCGAGGAACTGCCCGTAAACCGCCCGGACGTCGTCCCGCGCAAACTTCTCCGGAATCGCGTCCTGTCTTTCAAAGAGGCTGTCGTAGAAGAAGCTGACGAAGGGTTTTATCTCCGCCAGGGTGGCAAAATCCTTCCGGGGCTTCTTCCCTCCCCGTCCGATGGCGAAAATGGACTTGGCGTAAGCGGGATCGGCCTTCAGCAGCCCGGCGAATTCCGGATCGAATTCTTCCGCCCAGTCCAGGGTCCGGTCGTAAATCTGCTCCGCCGTCATCTTCGACAGCACGTTCTTCGACACGTCGTTCAGCTTGTCGAAGTCGAAAAGGCAGCCGGAAACGGACATCTTCTTGATGCTGAAGGGAAAATCCAGAGCGCTCTTGTCGGGGTTCTGCATGTGCCACTCCTCGAAATTGGAGTTGAGCAGGGTCAGGAGGTATTCCCAGACCACCTCGGTCACGTAGCCCATGCGCCGGTAGTCGTCCATCTTGGCGCCCATGTCCCGCTTGGAGAGCTTTTTCTTGCCGCCGTTCTCGTCGGTCTTGAGGATCTGGGCGGTGTGCAGGTATTTCGGCATCTTGAAACCCAGGTACCGGAACAGCTGGATGTGCTTCGGCAGGGAGGGCAGCCAGTCCTCGCCCCGGATCACGTGGGTGGTCTTCATGAGATGGTCGTCCACCGCGTGGGCAAAGTGATAGGTGGGAATGCCGTCGGATTTCAGGAGCACGAAGTCCTCGTCGTTCTCCGGCACCTCCAGGTTTCCCTTCACCAGATCCGTGAATCTCGTCTTCTTCTCCGGGTCGCCGTCCGCCAGAATCCGCAGCACGAAGGGATCCCCCGCTTCCAGATGGGCCTTCACCTCGTCCATGGTGAACTCCCGGTTCTTCAGCATCTGCGCTTTCTTCTCGGCGGCAGCGGTGTGCCAGTCGGTGTTCTGGATTTCCGCCTTCTTATCCGCCGCCTGGATCTCCTCCAGCTCTTCCTCGGTGGAGAAGCAGGGATAGGCCTTCCCCTCCGCCACCAGCTTCTTGGCGAACACATGGTAGAGCTCCGCCCGCTGACTCTGCTTGTAGGGACCGTAGGCACCCACATCGGTGAGCTCCCCGTTCTCGTCGAAGGCCACGCCCTCGTCATAGGAAACGCCGTAGGTTTTCAGCGTGTTCAGAAGGGCTTCCACCGCGCCGTTCACTTCGCGCTGCCCGTCCGTATCCTCGATCCGGAGGAAGAAGACGCCGCCGGACTGATGGGCCAGACGCTCGTCCACCACCGCCTGGTACATCCCGCCGAAATGGACGAATCCGGTGGGGCTGGGGGCGAACCGCGTCACCTTGGCTCCCTCGGGCAGATTGCGGGGCGGATATTTGGCCTCCGCCTCCTCCGGGGTCATGGTCACGTCCGGGAACAAAAGATCCGCAAGAAGCTGATAATCCATAGATGGTCTCCTGTCAGGTTAGGTTTGGCATGATACGGGTATTATAGCACAAAGCCCGGTGGTTGTCTATATTCAACTTAGCTATTTTTACCGGGGACCTGCGCGCTCTCCCCGTATATTTGTCCCCCTTCAGGGAGCTCTCCGGGGAGTAAATTTCTCTTAACCCGCCGTTTCAATCTGTCGCGCGGTGTTGATTTTCGGGAAAAACTGTGGTAAAATAGAGACGATACAAAAGAGGCCGGAGGATTGGATATGGACGGCGCAAGAAGGTTCCGCACGCAGCTCGGCGGATTCAACAAGGAAGACGTAAACGGGTATATCAAGGAGACGGATCTGCGTCACGCGGCGGAGACGGAGGCCCTGACGGCGGAGCGTGACGCGCTCAGAACCGAGGCGGAACAGCTGAGAGCCGACGCCGCCTCCGCCAAGGAAGAGCTCGCCGCGCTGAAGGACGCGCTCTCGGCAAAGGAAGAGGATATCCGCGCAAGAGAATCCACAACGGCCGCGCTCCGGGAGGAATCGGACGCCCTCAGAGCCCGCGCGGAAGCTGCCGAAGGAACGCTCTCCGAAAAGGAGGGGGAAATCACCGCCCTCACCGAAAACGCGGAGGCCCTGGCCGCTTCCCTTTCCGCTCTCCGCCGCGAGAAGGAGGACGCCGACCGGACGATCGAGGATCTGAAAGCCTCCGGTGAAGATTTATGCCGGAGAGCGGCGGACGCGGACGGGCTCAGAGACCGGATCACGGCGCTGGAAAGCGAGTTGGATACGAAAAACGCCCGCATCGCCTCCCTGGAAGCCGTGGCGAAGGATTACGCCGCCGGTGAGGAGGACGCCGCCCAGCTGAGAACCAGGCTTTCGGAGAAGGAGCGGGAAATCGCCGAGCTGAAGGCTTACGTCCTCCGGGAGATCGACAGTCTCAAGGCATCCAAGGAGCGTGAGATCGCCGAGTTCCGGGAAAAAAAGGAACGGGAGAGCCGGGAGAGACTCCGCACCCTCGAAGAGCAGAAAAACCGGGAGCTCGCTGAAAAGCTGGCCGCCAGCCGGGGATCCCTGGAGGACAAGAACAGCCCCGCCTACAAGCTGGATATGTACGATAAGATCAGCGGCCAGCTGGGCAACATCCTGCTGAACGCCAACCGGAGCGCCGAGGAGCTCATGACTGAAGCCCGTGGAGAGGCGGAACGGCTGCGCTCCGACACGGCCCTGGAATGCGAGAAGAAACGGCAGGACTGCGACGCCGCCGTGGCGAAGATCAAGGCCGAAACGGAAGAGGAAGCGGCCTATATCCGTGACCACCTCTCCCAGACCGCCTCGGCCTTGTTGTCCTCCGTCAGCGCGGACCTGCACGCCAGCACGGACAACTGCGTCCGGGAGCTGACCACCTGCATCACCGATATGGAGTATGAGATCAAGACCCTGCTCACCAAGCTGACGGGCCGCTCCGACGAGATGAACGCCCTCATCGCCTATTATCAGAGCGCCGTGGAGGAAGGGATCGCCGGCAAGCTCAACGCCATGGATGTCAAATACGGCATCATCGCGGAGGACGCCGGGAAAACCCAGGCCGCCTCACCCGCCGACGCGCCGGACATCAGCCCGGACAAGGGAGAGGCGGACGCATGAACCCCGCTGAAACCGGCGTCGGTCTGCGGCTGAAGGAGCTGCGGCTGCGGCGGGGCATGACCCAGAAGGAGCTGTCCGGAGACCGGATCACCCGCAACATGCTGTCCCTGATCGAATCCGGCAGCGCATCCCCTTCAGTCTCCACCCTCCTGTATCTGGCGGAGAGACTGGAGGTTCCCGTCGGGTATTTCTTCGCGGACGGCCCCGGCAGCGGCGCATTTTTAAAATACTCCGTTCTGGCCGATCTGAAATCCCGCTTTGCCGCCGGGGAATACGAAGCCGCCCTCGCCGTCTGCCGGGAGCTGACCCCCGCCGCCCGGGATGACGAAATCGCCATGATCGAGGCTGTATCCGCGTTCCGGTTGGCCTGCGAGGAGGCGTCGGTCTACCGCCTGAGGTCCGCCGGACAGCTGCTGGACAGGGCGGAGGCTGCGGCGGGGATGTCCGTCTACTGCGGGGAAGCCTTCCGGCAGTCTCTGACCTATGGGCGGGAGCTGTTCGCTTCCTCGGCGTCAGACGGGATCGCTCCCCTTCTCTGCGCCATGGACGCGGTGGGTTCCATGATCCCGCCCCTGACTGCCGCCTATTTTCTAAACCTGCAGAACGTCCGGTCCGGATCCTCCGAGCTGTTTCCTCTTCCCAGGGGAAGTTACGGGGAGCGGCACATCGCGGCTCTGCTGCTTTTCCTTTTATATGCAGTACAAGGTGCTGGGGGATCTGGAAAACGCCGCCAACGCCGAGGGAGACATCAACCTGGCCTACAGCTCCTCCCGCCGCCGCCTGGGCCTCATCGACCGGATCCGGTTCTGATTTTTCACGCACAGCACGAAAAAGCCCATCCCCCCCGTCGTCATAACCGGGAGGATGAGCTTTTTCTTATGTTCTGTTTCAGCCGGCCGTCAGTCCTGTCTGTTCTCCTGCTCCTTCTGCACATCGGGCAGCGCGGAGTACATGGGCTTCAGCTCCGGATCCGTTCCGGTGATATTCCGGGCGGTGTAGTTCTTCGTGATCCGGACCACAAGACCGGAGAGGCAGACCACGCCGATCAGGTTCGGGATGGCCATGAGCCCGTTGAAGGTGTCGGAGAGGTCGATGGCCAGGGAGGCGTCCAGGGTGGAGCCCGCCAGAATAATCAGCACAAAGAGGAGCTTATAGACGATGGTGGACTTGGTGCCGAAGAGATACTCCCAGGCCTTGGTGCCGTAGAAGCTCCAGCCCAGCACGGTGGTGAAGGCAAAGAGGGAAACCGCCACGGCGATGAAAATACCGCCGAAGGTGCCGAAGTTCGCCGTGAAGGCCTCGGTGGCCAGCCCAAGCTTGGTGACACCGGAGATGGACGCGCCGGTCTCCAGATCCACCACGCCGCTGGTGAGGATGACCAGAGCCGTGCAGGTGCAGACGATGATGGTGTCGGCAAAGACCTCGAAGATGCCCCAGAGTCCCTGCACCACGGGTTCCTTCACGTTGGAGGCGGAATGCACCATGACGGAGGAGCCGAGACCCGCCTCGTTGGAGAACACGCCCCGCTTGAAGCCCCACTGCATGGCCTGCGCGATGACGGCACCGCCGATACCGCCCGCCGCGGACTTGAAATTGAACGCTCCCTTGAGGATGGCCGCGAAGGCGGGACCCACCATCCGGATGTTCATCACGATAATCACCAGCGCGCCGATGATATAGAATACCGCCATGAAGGGAACGATGCGCTCGTTGGTCTCCGCAATCCTGTGCAGGCCGCCGATGATGACCAGAATGGCCAGCACCATGACCACGATGCCCACCGTCAGGGGAATGATCTTGGAATCCCCGCGGTTGGCGGCGGCGGAAATGCTCTCGGAGATGGACACCACCTGGCCCATGTTGCCTATGCCGAAGGAGGCGAACACCGCAAAGACGGAGAACAGCACCGCCAGAATCCGACCGGCGTATTTGCCGTACCTCATCTTTCCGACACCGTCATGCAGGTAGTACATGGCGCCGCCGGACCATTCGCCCTTCTCGTTCCGCCGGCGGAAGTAGATGCCCAGCACGTTTTCCGCGTAGTTGGTCATCATGCCCACGATGGCGGCAATCCACATCCAGAAAACCGCACCGGGACCGCCCTGGGTGATGGCGTAAGCTACGCCCGCGATATTGCCCGTGCCGATGGTGGCGGAGAGGGCTGTGCACAGGGCCTGGAACTGGGAGATGGAGTGCCTGTCCTCGCTCTTCCGGATGGTCTTTTCCTTGAACAGGCCGCCGATGGTGTTCTTCCACATGTGGCCGAAGCGGGTGAACTGGAAGAACCGGGTGGAAATCGTCATGAGGATGCCCGTGCCGATCAGCAGAACCAGCGCGGGGACGCCCCACACCACATCGTTGACCGCACCGTTGACCTTCGCCAGGCCTTCCATGAAGCTCGTCATAAGAAACGCACCGTCCTTTTGGATGAATATGGGAAAAGAAAACAGAGCCCGCCGCAGCAAGCTCCTTCAGCAAACGGACAGGCGCAGACCTTCACGGACCGCACCTCACTCTGTCCTTTTGCCTGAGAGATTAGCCGGGAAACCGGCCTTGCACCTTCGGCACCCGGTGAGACCCGGGCTTCTCCAGAGCGTCATCCGCAGACAGTCCCTGCCGTTGAGGCACCTGAGAGTTTCACTCCTTCGGTTATCCGAGGGGATATTTCCTGTCTGTTTCATCTGACATGTATGATTATACATGAATGTCCCCGATCTGTCAAGCCCCTTTTCCGCTTTTTTCTTCAGGAGCCGTCCAAATCGGGGCCATTGCGCACCGCGTTTTTAGTCGCATTTTACAAGTTCGTTTCGTTCACCCACGGCAGGCGTGCCGATGAATATGCACGCGTATGCATACAGGGGCAGTACTGTCCGCTCTCACTTCCCTGTTTTCCCCGCCGTCGGTCTTCATTCACGCAGCTCCGGTCCTCGTCAGAAATACAACCGCCGGATAGCGTCCCGCGCGGTGTAAAACGCCTTCTTCGGAACGCAGTTCACGTCGCACAGGCCCCAGAAGCATTCCGCCGGGCAGTCCTCGTGATGACAGTGCCAGCAGGTCGCGGCGTCGGTGAAGCAGAACATGAAGTTCCCCATCACATGCGGATGCTCCGCGAAGATTTCAAGCCCCCGCGCCATGTACGCAGCCTGCACGTCCTCGTTGTGGCCGCCGGGCATTTCATTGCACCACGCGTGATGGTAACACACCGGCTCCAGCCCTTCCGCGTTGTCGGGACAGTTTCTCAGCTTCTCGGGAGTCAGCGTCGCGCCGCCGGAGGAGTAGCCCCATTCGTTCACCAGAATCGGCATGCCGAAGGCGTCCCACATGCTGTCCAGCACGCCGGGCCAGTCCTCCACCGAGCCGCCCTGCCAGGAGCCGAAATACTGATCGTCCCCCACATAGCCGAAGGGATGGTCCCCGGAAAAGAGTTTCTCCCCGATCCGGCGGCTCTCCTCGCGCCAGGAGGCAAAATTCGTGCCGCAGAGGGCGCGGTGATTCACGTCCAGCACGCCCCGGGCGCTCTCCCGGCAGGCTTCGACGCAGATGTCCGTGGGGATATTCCCGGAAAAGGTCGGGATGTCCAGCTCGTTCATGCACTGCCAGAGAAGGGGCGCCGCGTCCCCGAGATCCTCCGCCATGAAGGCTGTCGCCCGGCGCACGTTTCCGAAAAACTCCGGCGTCCCGATCTTGCCGCAGATTTCCT
>CACWLT010000083.1 GCA_902761695.1 uncultured Ruminococcus sp. | reverse complement strand
TGGAACGCCGGCGCAGGGCTGATGAAAAAGTAATACGGCGATATCGAAAAGGAGTCCGGAAATCCCGGGCCCCTTTTTGTATCCTTTCGGATCATCTGTTTGTTCGGCCGGGGAGCCGCCTCATACTAATCTCAAGCTAAAAGGGAAACGCGGCTTCTTGAAAGAAACCCAGAGCAGCAAGCTGCTCGGCAAGAACTTTAATAATTCCCACTGGTGCAGCGCTCCTCTCAACGTGCAGCGTATCTTTTCAGCTTCTTTTTTCACACTTCTTTGCAGGTTGTCTTTTTAGGCTGAGAATAGTATCAGTCCCCGTTTTCCAGCCCCGCGCAGCGCAGAACGTAGTCCCGGATCTCCCGGATTGCCGCGCCTCCGCCGTCGGGCAGTTCGTCTCCGCTTCCCGCCGTAATGGAGCTGCCGTCGCTGTAGGTGCAGCGGAACCGCATGGAGGGGGCATCCAGGGCAAACTCCTCGGCTTCGGGCAGCTCGCCCCAGTCCCGCATGCCGTACCGGTCGATGATCTCCATGACGCCCGTGACCACATCGGAGGACATCCGGACGGTCTTCTCCACGGCCTTCACGTCGTGGGAGGGGCGGTTATAGTATTCCACCCGCACGTCCGGCCGCCCTTCTTCGCCTTCCTCCATGGTCAGCTCCAGGGAAAAGGAGTCCCCCAGAGAACCGCCGCCCCGGTAGTACTCCATCCGCTCCAGATAGACGGAGGAGAAGTCAAAGATATCCTCCCGCACCATATCCGGCCCGTCCATGATGCGGTTTTTCGCGTTGAACCTGTACAGCAGCAGGGCCGCCGCCGCGATGAGGACGACGATGACGCATATCGAGAACAGAATGATCAGAATCGTTTTCGCTCTCATGGTCCTCCATCCTTTCAAAGTGATTTTTCCGGGTTATTCCGCCGCCAGCTTCAGCATCCGTGCCACCTCCGGCGTGGGATTCTCGATCTCATCAGCGCCGCTTACGATGATCGTCGGGACCGCGCCGTGCTCCAGATGCACCCGGGAGCGGATTTCCTCGTCCTGGTCACGCCCGCCCAGACCGCTGTAGCCGAAGGGGACGCAGAGCCGCCCGAACAGGAACCGGTTCAGGTCGCAGTGTCCGGTGCGGGCAAGGGGCTCGCCGTTGAGGTTGAAGTCGAAGAGATGCACCTGGGCGAAGGACAGCTTCTGCATGGTGATCTCGTTGAGGCCCTCGCCGCCCACCGCCAGTCCGCCGTGGATGCGGGACACATGCTCGATGAGCCGCGCCATGCAGGGCCTTTTCGATGTTCTCCGCCAGGATCGAGCGCCACAGGGCCAGGCCGGGGTGGATCTTCACCATGACGTTGTACTGCCGGTTCCCGTCCAGGGAGTTGTTGGTGTGGGGCATGGGGATCCCCCAGCTCCAGCCCATGAGGGTGCCGTTCTCGATGTCCCGGTACTTGAAATCCCCCACGTATTTGTATTCCGGCATGGAGGGGTCCATATCCACGCTGTTGGCATGGGGCATGACGTGGAAGCCCATGGAATTCGCGTACCGGAGGAAATCCCGGAACTGCTCCGAGGGCGTGAAGTCGGGGTAATACTGGTCGTAGGGATGGGTCCGCCAGTGGGGAACGTGGAGCAGGACCGTCTTCGGATCCACCTTCTTCGACAAAGCGGTCAGCAGATCCCGGTCTGCGGGAGCCCAGGACAGCGCCAGGCGGATATCCTTCTGCCACCCGGGGCGGCGGCGCTCATCCCGCTCCAGCCGGTACGCCTCCCACAGCCAGTCCCGGTAGATCGCGGCGGGGGTGTCCCATCCGCCCCGGAAAACGTTGATCCGCCAGACCAGCCCGCCCGCGGACAGGGAGCGGTCGATAGGCCCCCATGCTTCGGCGTCGAAGGACAGGGAGCGGTCAACCCCGGTCAGAAGGGCCTTGGCGCGATAGGCGGTGTCCCGGCAGTGCACCCAGAAGCCGCCCTCGCTGTCGTGGAGAATGGCCAGTCCGGCTTCCCAGCGGTGAGGCCAGATCCATCTGCGGCCCCGAATCAGCTCGTCCGCGGGATCCATGTCCACACCCTGGAAGAAGGGAGCGGTGAGCCGCATGTCCTCCCCGAAACCGGAGACCGTCCACCGGGCAGCCAGAACGCCGTACCGGGCGGAGCTGACCTCGGGCTCCACGCAGAGATCGCCGGTCTCCTCGTCCTCCGTCAGAGTGAGCACGCCGTTGCCGTCCAGGGCGTCAAAGCGGATCTCGGCGCAGGTGTCGGAGAGGCTTATGCAGGTCACGCTGCCATGGGGACAGCCCTTCACCGCCCGCGCGTCGCTTCCCCGGAAGACAATGTCCAGCGCGGGAGAGTCCGATGAGGCCCCGGGCAGATACTCCCGCCCCTCCTTGTTCCGCAGGGAGGTAAGCGCGCCCCCTTCCAGAACGGCGTCCAGGGTTCTTGTGGAGACGGTGACGGTATTTCCGTTAACGGTAATCATAGTCAAATCCTGCCTTTCCGCAAGCGATTGGGTTATGGCCGGCGGTATCCGGGACGCGTGTTTTCAGTTCCGCCCGTGGAGATATTCCTCGAAGCGGGCGATGTCCTCCGTCCGGCCTACCACGGCCAGGGTGTCGTTCTCCGAGACCTTTGTCTGGGGCGTGATGGCGATGTTGACCTCCCCGCCCCTCCGGATGGCGATGATGTTGAGGCCCCACTTCTGGCGCACGTTCAGCTCCAGCACCGTGCGGCCGTCCACCCGGGGCGTCAGGGTCAGCTCCATGATATCCACCGTGTCGGACAGGCTGATGTATTCCAGAATGTGGGGGGAAGCCAGCTTTCCCGCCGTCCGGAGCGCCATGTCCCGCTCGGGGTAGATGACCTCCGCGCCCAGCCGGGTGAGCACCTCGCCCTGTTCCTCGCTGGTGGCCTTGGCGATGACCCGCTTCACCCCCAGCTTCATGACGTTGAGGGTGGTCAGAATGGAGACGTCGATCTTCGCGCCGATGCCGATGACCGCCACATCCGCGCCGCCCACTCCGCAGGCCGCCAGATTGTCCGCCTTCAGGGCGTCGGTGACAAAGGCGTTGTCCGTGAACTCAGCGGCCCGGTTGACGATGTCCCGGTCCCAGTCCACGGCCAGCACGTCCCTGCCCCGTTTGGCCAGCTCCTCCGCCAGGGCGAATCCGAAGCGCCCCAGTCCTATGACGGCATACAGCTGTCCGTCTTTCTGCATTTTCTTTGGCATAATGACATAACCTCGCATATCACGGGTGAATCAGTTGTTGTTTATCCGATGGGAAGCTCCTCCTCCGCTCTCGAAACGGCGGCGGGCTTCTTCGCGGTCAGAAGGGTCGCCACGGAGAGAGGCCCCAGGCGTCCCACATACATGGTCAGCATCAGAAGGACCTTCGACGGCACGGACAGGCGCGGCGTCACACCGGTGGAAAGTCCCGTGGTGCCCAGTCCGGAGAATGCCTCGAAGAGAAGGTCCCGCAGGGGCAGCTCCGGCTCGAGGAGGCACAGGGCCGCCGTCATGAGGATCCCCCAGGCAAAGCCCAGGCCGATGATGACCGACGCCCGGTGGATCGTCTCGTCCTTCAGCTTCCGTCCGAAGGCGCAGGCCTCCTCCCCCGTGGCAGCGGACCGCAGGGATTTAATGAACACAAAGAACGTGGTGGTCTTCATGCCGCCGCCGGTGGATCCGGGATTGGCCCCGATGAACATCAGCACGCACATGACGAGGATCCCGGCGTTGGAGAAGCCGCCCATGGGATAGGTGGCGAATCCGGCAGTCCGGGCCGTGACGCTGGCAAATACCGCGCCCATCCAGGTCATGTCTCCGCCCTCCGTCAGCTTGATGAGCAGGGCGCCCCCCGCAGTAAGGACGGCGCTCATGAGCAGCACCACCTTCGTGTGGAGAGTGAAGCGCTCTCCCCTTTTGTGCCGGAGCAGCTCCCGCATGACGAAGAAGCCCAGGCCGCCCAGAAGGATCAGCAGGCAGGTGACGATGTTGAACCAGACGTCGTGGGTATAGACGCCGACGCTGTCCCCCCGCCCCAGCACGTCGAAGCCCCCGTTGTTGAAGGCGGCAATGGAATGGAACACCGACAGCCAGAGCGCCCGGCCGAAGGGATAGTCCCTGAGGAAGACCGGCAGGGACAAAAGCACCCCGGCAGCCTCCACGGTGAAGTCCAGCAGCACCACTGCCCGGATCAGGGGCTTGATGCCGTCCCAGGTGGGATAGTTGAGCGCTTCCTTCACCAGATTGTTCTCCCGCTGGTTCAGCCGCCCGCCCAGCAGCGTGACCAGACCCGCGCCCAGGGTGGTAATGCCCAGCCCGCCGATCTGGATGAGGACCGCGATGACGACCTGCCCGAAGAAGGAATAGGCCGCCCCGGTGTCCACGGTGACCAGTCCCGTGACGCAAACGGCGGATACGGCGGAAAACAGGGCGTCAAGCGGCCCTACCCTCACCCCTCCGCTGTGGGATACGGGCAGGCAGAGCAGAAGCGCTCCCACGGCGATCACGGAGAGGAAGCCCAGGGCGATGAGCCTTCCTGGGGAAACTCGTTTCCCCGTGGAGACGCGGATGCGACTCTCACGCTTCGGAGCGCGGCTCACGGCGTCACGTCCTCCGCCAGCCGGACCACGGTATCCGCCGCCTCGTCCAGAAGGGCGGTCAGGCTGTCGTCCCGCACGCCCACGATGTAGTTCTCGCACTGGGTCCTGTTCATGGGGATCAGCACCCGCACGGCGTCGGAGGAGGAGATGGCGGTGGCCATGGCGGGCGTGATCTCCCCCAGCATGGCGTCGGCGATAATGATGCCGATGGGTCCCGTAATAATGTCGGCACGGCGGGCGCACACTGCCACGGCGTTCTCACCGGTGGCCCCCTTCATGCCGGACGACCCCTTGAGCATATTGGCGGTGGCCATGGCGTTGGAGCCCACGGCGGTCAGGCTGAAGGCGGGCTTCTCCGGGTCAAGCCGCTGCGACAGCCGCTCCGCCAGCGCCCGTCCGATCCGGCCTCCCTGCCCGTCCACGATCAGCACATTTTTCATACTCGGTTCCTTCCGGTTTTTTATAATGAGACAGCAAGCCCAACGTTGGTTTTCAAACGTACAACTGCCGGAGCCCCTGACTTGCCTGGATTTCAGGGATCAGATACCAGTTCCGACAAGTTTCTGTTTGTTGGCTGAGCAATATCTTGCGTATGAGATCATTATACCGCACGCTTCATGAAATTGCAAGCCCGGACAGCGAAGGGGCGGACCGCGCGGGACAAAAAGCCCGCCGGAGTGGAAAACCGACGGGCAAAGGGTTGAATCGGGATCAGCCCTGCATATTCTTCGGCGCGTTCACGCGCTCATCCGCCCGGATCATCCGGACGGCAATGGCAGCCACGGCGGAGCGCTGGATGGGATCGCCGGGATGATAGGTACCGTCGGCGTCGCTGCCGTTGAGAATGCCCGCCCGGTACAGCGTGTAGACGGAAGAGGCCCAGAAGCCGTCCCCGGCCTTCACGTCGGGAATGGCGTTGTCCGCGACGGTGTTCTTTGTCGGGAGGGCGGCGGCGGGCAGAGCGCGGGCGAAGATCCAGGCAAACTCAGCCCGGGTCACGGCCTCGGAGGAGCGCTTCATGACCTCGTCCACGGTGATGCCCCCGTTTTCGGCGGAAGAGGACAGGATGCCGTTCGCCCCGCAGTAGTCCGCGTAGGTCTTGTACCACGGATCGCCGTTCTGCAGCGTCACGGTGCCGTCGGTGTAAAGCTGATGGAGGCAGGCGGCCAGCTTGGCGGTCTCGGCAAAGGTGATCTGCCCATCCGGATCAAAGATGTCCTTTCCGTCGCCGCTCTTGCCCTTGCCGTTGACCAGCCCCAGCTCCGCCGCGCCGTAAACCCAATCGAAGTACCAGACCCCGGGTTCCACGTCGCAGAAGTCCGGGCGCGCCTTTTCCGGTTCGGGAGCGGACAGCGGGGTGGGATCCGTCTCCGGGAGCTCTTCGTCGTGAGGCTCGCCGGGGCATACTACGGGAACGTTGATCAGCAGGCTGCCGTCCGCCTCAATATGCACGACGTTGACCTTAAGGCTGCTGCCGGCGGTGTCTCTGACCGTGACTTTGACGTCGGGTACGTCGTAGATCATGGTTTCGCCGATAAACGTGGGGTTCCACTCGGAGCCCGCGGGCGGGACAAGGCTAATGTCGGCGCTGTAGCTGTGTCCGGCGCGGAAAACGTCCTCTCCCGTCAAAAGGACGGCGCCTTCATCGGTGAGATACCATTCCACGATGCCGATGGATCCGGTGCTGACGCTCAGGGCGGCGGGAATCTTCATGCCGTCCTCGGGAACGGGGAAGGAAGAAACCGTCACCGATGCGATATATCCGGCTGCGGAAGCGGCCAGTGCCGTCACGGTCAGCATGAGGGCGGCCAGCAGGAAGGAAAGCGTTTTTTTCACAGTCATGACTGTCTCCTTTTCTGTTCAGAGGCTGCGGACAACTCTTCAATGTACAGTATATACTGCCCTGCCGTTTATGTCATCCCCCATTTTAACGATTTTGCCCGCATTGCGGGAACTTCTTTCCTTTCCGGCGGCACAATCCGGTTTTTTATGGTATAATGGGGGCGGAAACGTCCGGAAGGGAGGGATGCGCCGTGCCGCCCATGAGCCGCAGAACAAAAGCATATCTTCTGACGGCCGCCACCGCCGTTCTCTTTGCCAATCCCCTGTCCTGGATCTTCCGGAGCTTTTTGCACGGGGCGTCCGCGCTGATCTTCGGCATTCTGGTCCTGATCTGGACCGAAACCCTCCGGACCCGGCTCAGCGGAAAGACCCTCCGGCGGTGCATGCTCAGCGGCGCCTTCCTGCTGTTCACCCTGTTCCCGCTGCGGGAATTCCGCTATTCGATTCTGGTAGCCAGGCCGGAGGTGGTCCGGATCGTGTGGTACGCCTTTTATATTCCGTTCATGGCAGTCCCCCTTCTTTTCTTCTTCGCCGCCCTCTCCGTGGACCGGCGGGAGGAGGACCATCCCCTGCGGTACGCCCATATTCTCTGGATCGTTCCCCTCGTGCTCTCCGCCCTTTTCCTCACCAACAACCTGCATCAGCTGGCGTTCCGGTTTATCCATGAAGGAAGTGACGCGGCGCTCCACGGCCCGGTCTACTGGAGCGGAGCGGCGTGGGTGGCCGTCATCGATCTCTGCGCCTTCGGGGTGCTGATGCGCCGGTGCAGGCTGTCCGCTTCCCAACGGCTGTGGTACGTGCCCTTCCTGGCAGCCCTTCCCGCCGTGGGCCTGGCCGTCTGGTACGCGGCGGACGGATGGAATGCGCCGATGTTCTTCGGGCTTCCGCTTTTCCAGTATCAGGAGGTGTACAGCCTTCTGTACGTATGCGTCTGGGAAGCCTGTATCCAGATCGGGCTGATCCCCACCTCGGCGGACTACGACAGGCTCTTTACCCTGTCCTCCGTGAACGCCGCCGTGGCCGACATGGACGGGCAGGTAATCTACGCAGCGGAGAACGCCCCCTCCCTTACCGTAGCCCTGATCCGTGCGGCGGCGGAGCGTCCCGTGCCCGTTGGCGGGAACCGCTGGCTCCGCAGGAAGCCCATCCCCGGCGGCTCCGTCCTGTGGTGCGAGGATCTCTCCGAAATGCTCCGTCTCAACGGAGAGCTGGAGCGGGCCAACGAGGCGCTGGCGGAGCGGAACGCGGTGCTGGAGGCGGAAAACGAGATCCGGAAGACCCGGGCGCGGCTTGAGGCTGCCAACCGTCTCTGGGACGGCATCGTGGAAACCGTCCGGCCCCAGCTTCGCGTCATCGGCGGAAAGCTGGCCGATCCGGAGCCGTCGTCGGAGGAGCTGGCGGATGTGGCGTTCCTGGGGGCGTATATCAAGCGGCGCAGCAATCTGGCCCTGCTGGCGGAGGGAGAAGACGACCTCTCCACGGAGGAGCTGGGGCTGGCCATACGGGAATCCCTGGCGTACCTGTCCCTGCGCGGCCTGCTCTGCGACGTGCGGGCGGCCGGGGAGGCACGGGCGGCGGCGAATGCGGTCACGGCGGCCTACGATGCCTTTGAGGACGCGGCGGAAACGGCTCTGGGGAACATGGCGGACGGCGTGCCCGGCTCCCTGCTGGTGACGCTGACGGCGGAGGGGGACAGCTTCTCCATGACGCTGCTCTTTGACTGTCCGGCGCCCACGCTCACTCCCCGTGCGGCGCGGATCTGCGCGGACGCGGGACTGACGCAGGAGCGTTGGGAGGAGGACGGCGCGGGCTATCTGCGTCTGTCGCTGTCCCGGGAGGCCGGACCGCAGGAAGGGAGGGAGCTTCATGAGCAGCTATAATTCCCTGCCCCTTTCCCTGCGTGAGGCGCTGACCATCAGCCTTTTTCTCTCCGCTTATGTATATACCATGGGCCTGGTGCGGATGGCGAGGCAGGGCAGGCGGGACGTCTTCCCCTACGCCGCCGTGAGCTTCGGCCTGCTGCTGGATCTGGCCGTCTTCCGGTATGTGGCTGCGGATCTGTCGCCGTATGCCGTTCCGTGGGATCAGGCCCAGGTCATCCGCTTCACTTCTCTGCCGGCGGTGCTGATCCTGGCGCTGATACTGGGGCTGGCGGGCGGCGCGGTTTTCAGTCTGCGCCATGTGCTGGGCCTGCAGAAGACCCGGATCACCACCCTGTCGGTAAAGGAGAGCGCGGACAGCCTTCCCGCGGGTCTGTGCTTTTACTGGCCCGGCGGATTTCCCAAGCTGGTGAACCGGGTCATGGATGAGATTTCCTTCGGCGTCCGGGGGAAGTCCATTCAGAACGGAGAGCTGTTCTGGCAAAGTCTGTCCATCCCCGCTCCGAAGGGAACGGAAACCGGCGGTGAAATCCTCCGCAGCGGAAAAAATCCCCTGATGCGGCTGGCGGACGGACGGGTCTATTCCCTCAGACGGCACGAGCTCACCTTCGAGGACCGTCCCATTTACGAAATCGTGGCGAACGACATCACAGAGGAATACGCCCGCTCGGAGATGCTCCGGGAAAAACGCGCCGCTGCGGAGGACGCGGAAAAACGGCTGCGGAGCATCAGCGGCAGCATCGCCCAGCTGACGGTGGACCGGGAGGTGCTCGGCATGAAAATCCGCGTCCACGACAACCTCAACCGGGCCCTTCTGGCAGTGAAGCGGGCGCTGGGAACCGGAGATCCGGCGGCCAAGGAGGAGGCGGCGCGGCTCTGGCGGGAGAAGATCCTGTCCCTGGACTACCTGACCCAGAGCGAGAACGACGATGTGTTTGCGGATCTGGAGTCGGCGGCGGAACAGTTAGGCGCGCGGATCGAGGTGAAGGGAGTCCTGCCCCGGACAGCGCCGCTTCTGAAGCTGGGAGCCCTGGCCGTCGAGGTGGGACTCTCCAACATGCTCCGGCACGCGGACGGGACTGTTCTGACCGTGGACTGTACGACGCCCGGGGTGATGGTGCTGACCAACGACGGGCGGCCGCCGGAGGGAGAGATCCAGGAGGGCGGCGGACTGGGCAACCTGCGCCGGCGGGTTGAGGAGGAGGGCTGCAGGCTGGAGATCCGATCCGCCCCGGTCTTCTCTCTGACGGTGGACGCGAGAAAGCCAAAGGAGCCGCAGAACGAAACGGCCCATGAGGGAGGAAGATAAAAATGCCGTATCAGATCATTGTGGCGGACGACCAGCGTCTGACCCGTCAGGCGTTGGAGCTCTGCATCGAGAAATCGGAGGAATTCGAGCTGGCGGCAGCGTTTCCGTCGGCGGCGCTGGCGGTGGAATACTGTCGGAGAAAAACGGCGGACCTGGCCCTTCTGGACGTGGTGATGCCGGGGGGCATGAGCGGACTGGAGGCGGCCAGGCGGATCCGGGAGCTGCGTCCGGAGATGAAGCTGGTGGTGGCCACGTCCATGCCGGAGGTGTCCTTCCTGAAGCGGGCCCGGGAGATCGGGGTGGACAGCTTCTGGTACAAGGAAACGGAGGAGGTGCCGCTGCTCTCCCTGCTGACCCGGACCATGGCGGGGGAGCGGATCTATCCGGACAGGACGCCCTCGGTGACGGTGGGGGACGCCTCCTCCGCGGAACTGACCCCGGCCGAGCTGGCGGTACTCCGGGAACTGACCACGGGGGCCACGAACCGGGAGATCTCGGAGAAGCTGCACATCAGCGTCATGACGGTGAACTCCCACGTACAGAACATGCTGCAGAAGACGGGCTACAAGAATCGCGTCCAGCTGGCCGTAAAGGCGCGGCTCGAGGGAATCGTGATCCCGGAAAGCTGAGAAAAGCCGTGGAAAATAAACGAAAACCGGACAAAAACGCCTCTGAAAACCGGGAGATTTTTTCCCCGCAGCTCTTGACAACGGCCCCGGGTTGTGCTATACTGTTATGGCAATCGGGGTGTGGCTCAGTCCGGTAGAGTGCTTGGTTCGGGACCAAGAGGCCGCTGGTTCGAATCCAGTCACTCCGATGTCGCAAAAACCCTTGAAATCGTTGAGGTTTCGAGGGTTTTCTCTTTTTTCGGTTTTGGAGACTTGCGCCTTTTTTCCACATGAATTGTCACAATTGGGGCAGTCGGGCGGAAAAATCCCATTCATACATCTTTCTTTTCACTAGTGTTTCGTCAACACTTAATCTTGCATAAATCGGATAGATGTGCTATAATGATTCCAAACGATGATAGGGAGGGATCATATGCCGTCGTTCAAAT
>CACWLT010000082.1 GCA_902761695.1 uncultured Ruminococcus sp. | reverse complement strand
AGAGGAAGCCGATGTGGTCCTCTATAAGCGCCCGCCGGAAAAATATGTCCTGCACCGGGTCGTGGAGGTGCGCGAGGACAGCTACGTCATCCTGGGCGACAACTGCAGCGAGCGGGAGTACGGCATCCGGGACCGCGACATCCTCGGCGTCATGACCGGCTACGTCCGGGACGGCGTCGCGCACAGCGTGGACGAGCAGTCCTACCGGGACTACACCGCAAGAATCCTGCGGGAGGAGAAGCGCAGAACCGCCCGCATCCGGCTGAAGCGGAAATTCCGGCACGCCCTGAAGCGTCTGGCGGGAAGAGGGTAGTCCCCGGCGGAAATCCCGCCTGTCCGGACCCCGCCTCCGCCGCGTGAACCATTCGTAATTGGAGCAGACCGCAATATATCATCTTACAGAAAGGAAAAACACCATGAAAAGAGTTCTCACGCTTGCTCTTGCCGGTTTGCTGGCGGCTTCTCTTTCCGTGGCCGCTTCGGCTTACTGGGAGCCCGAAGAGGCCTTCGGCGAGGTGAAGTTCTCCATCGGCAAGCAGACCACCGCCTGGAACGCCGACGGGGTGATTTCCGAAGGCGAGTACTACCGGGTTGCCCTCGACCCCTCCTGGATCTCCTACGCCATCAACGACAACGACACCGACGCGGGTCTTGCCTACGCGAAGAGCGTCACCCCCGAGCTCTATATGAGCTGGGATGAGGACAACATCTACTGCGCGACCCGCTACGAGGTGCCCGAAGGCCACGAGAACCTCTGGGACGGCGACCCCGCCTCCATGTGGTACTCCGGCGCGGTTCAGTTCAACTACGCCAACTTCGACGAGGTTGCCTCCGAATACAGACTGGAATACGGCGTGGGTCTTTCCTCCGATACGGGCGACCTGCTGTACACCGTCTGGGCGGACGGCGCCGGCTCCGGCTTCACGCCCTCCGAGGAGAACGCGAAGGTCTGGCTGGACGGCAACACCCTGACCTACGAAACCAAGGTTGCCTGGGACGACTTCGCGGATGAAATGAACACCGCCGGTCAGGAAGGCCTGGGCTTCAACTTCTGCCTGGTCTGGTCCATCGGCAAAGGCCAGGACTACGTGCACATCCAGCTGGCTGAAGGCTGCACCGGCAACGGCAAGCACGCGGAAAACTTCGCGCAGGTTACCCTTGCCCCCGCTCCGGCCTCCCCGGTCACCGTCCTGCACGGAACGCCCGCTGTGGACGGCAAGCTGGACGACGCTTACCTGAAATCCGGTTCCCTCGAGCTGGAGAATCCCGGCTTCTATGTCTGGGCCGGCGATGAGGAACAGGACGAAACCGCAACGGTCTACTACCTCTGGGACGAGGCGAATCTCTACGTCATCGGCGTGGTGAAGGACAACGATGTCCTGGACGTCGGCGCAGAGCGCTACGAGGATCAGTGGGACAACTGGCAGGCTGAGGCGGTTGAAAACTGGTTCAACGTGGGCGAGGGCAAGTGGAAGACCCATGCCGACGCTTTCGGCCACACCTTCTACGCCAAGGATAACGGCAACGGCGCGGAGCCTCCTTTCGATTACGAGGAAGTGAAGTATGCCGCCACCCAGACCGACGACGGTTATATCGTTGAGTATGCGCTTCCGATTCCCGGCATGGGTGTCGGCGCGGTGATCAGCACCTCCGTGCAGGTCAACGACCAGTGCACCCTGGATGACGAGTACGGCACCGGCTACGCCTCCGGTTCCCAGAACGCGGACCATCCGCTGGAGCTCGTCGCCGAGGAAGCCGCTCCCTCCTACAGCTATCCCGCTTCCGGCGCCGACGGCTCCATCATCAATGGCACCGTCATCGGCAACGCTACCGGCTGGGGTGACAACGCCGACGCGGGCGCTGCGGCTGCGTTCGACGGCAATCCCGCTACGTTCTTCGATCCTCTCGGCGTGGGCGACGGCTTCTGCGGCATGGATGCCGGCGAGAGCTACATCCTGGACAAGGTTGCTGTCCTGTCCCGCTCCGGTTTCCTGGATCGTTTCGCGGGCGCCATGATCCAGGGCTCCAACGACGGTGAGAACTGGACCACGCTGTGGACCTCCGACACGCAGGCCGCTTCCGAAACGGAGTACACGATCATCACCGAATTCGAGAACAACACCGGCTACAGCCAGTTCCGCTACTTCAACGAGACCAACCACGGCGACGTGGCTGAGGTCGAGTTCTACGGCACCCCCGGCAAGACCGAGGCCCTCCCCGGCTTTGAGACCGCTGACGAGGCTGTGGCTTCCATCGGCAAGACCGCCATCGCCGGCTATACCTTCGTGGAAGGCACGAACGGCAACAACAACGAAGGTCCCGAAAACCTCTGGGACGGAGACACTGCCACCAAGTTCTGCACCGGCGAGTTCCCGATCAGCTCCACCGCTGAGCTGGACGGCTGGTACAAGGTCGACGGCATCGTCATGGCCACCGCCAACGACAACGCCGAGTACAACGGACGCCTGCCCTCCGCGTGGACGGTTTCCGGCTCCGCCGACGGCGAGAACTGGACCGTAATCGCGTCCGGCGACGAGTCCTTCTTCGACGAGGTCAACTTCCGCTACTTCGCGGGCGACGCCTCCTCCGATGCCACCAAGTTCGTGAAGTTCGACGCGGAAGGCGCTTCCTCCGGCTGCTTCCAGATCTCCGAGCTGGTCCTGACCGGTGGCCGAGGCTCCGAACACCTTCGACTTCGGCATCCTGGCGGCCGTGGCTTCCGTTCTCTCCCTCGGCGGCTTTGCCCTGACGAGAAAGAAGCACTGAGCATATCCCCGCATAACCTCCCCTGAATAACTGAATAACGGGCGCCGGCCGAGCCTTTCTATGATGGTCTTCTCCAATTATTCCATTGCAGATCCGCCGGCGCCCGTTTTCTTCATGCTGATCCCCGGGCAGATAATTCCCCGTCTGTGAATTCTTGACATTCGCCCGGCGGGGTGGTATACTGCTTAGCGGAATGGTTCCCGGTCCTCCATCCAGCCGGAGCAAAAAGGAGCATGACATGAGAATCATTCCGAACCGGGGCGTCTGCGATCCCCACGTGCATATCTTCGGCGGCAGGGCCTGGCTTTTCTCCACCCACGACCGGGGACCCGGCAGCCCCATCTTCCGCATGGACGACTGGCGGACACCCCCTCCTATGATCCCACCGTCTTTATCGACGACGACCGGCGAAGACCCCCTGCATCATCTGGGGCTACACCTGTTGCCGTGACGGATTCGAGATCCGGGAGGGCAGTCCCTTCGGCCCGGTGCTGGGCTTCTGCAAGATTCCCGACAAGGCAGAGCCCGGTGCGGACGGATACGCGCATATCTCCTGCGATCTGGAAAACAGCTGCGGCTCCCACGGCCTGTGCTTCGTGTTCCGGGGAGAGGGAGACGAGCTGACGCGCTTCGGCGGATTCAGCATCGATCCGGTCAGGGACTGACCCGGTCAGGGACTGAACGGTCAAGGAAAAAATCAGCGCCTCGCGGACGGACTGCGCCGGAGGACAAACACGGGAGGATGTGCAATGGAAGAGAAAATCGGCGGGGAACTGACCGTATCGTTCCCGGATGGATTCCGCCGGATGACCGACGGGGAAATGAAAAAGCTGAACAGACTGGAGGACGGCCCGGGGATCTTCATGACGGACCCGGAGCGCCATATCATTGTGACGGTGGGATGGAAGAAAATCGCGCTTTTCGCGTCCCTCCTGCTGTCGGCGAAGGACATCGCGAAAAACGCCGGAGGACAGATCGCCCGGGCCATGAAGCTCTACGGATGCAGTGAGCCGGCATACACGGAGCGGATCATCGCGGGAGCGCGCGCACCAGGCTTCCGGTATGCCTATACGGCGGAGAACGTGCCCATGGCGGCGGAGACCTGCGTCCTGAAGCGGGGAAGAGTGGTCCTCTATTTCAATTTCTACGCCCGGGAAGCCTTGAAAGAGGAGAGCTTTTCCGTCTGGGAGTCCATCCTCGCCTCCGTCCGCCCGTGAGAGAGGCCGGTGACGCTTGCCGGAAGATGTGCCGGAACGCCGAATATTTATCCGCGCCTTTTTCTTGACAAAACCGCCGACGAGGGCTATAATAGCATATATAGTCAATGCGGCGCATAAAAACCGCGCTCCGTACCATCGGAGAAATAAGGAGGACCCTATGAAGAAAAATGCAGTCGTATCGCTGCTGCTGGCGGCTCTGCTGGCTGCGGGAACCGTTTCCTGCTCGAGCGGCGGCACCAACGAGGAAAAGAGCACGACGCCCGACAACGCGGCGGTCGAAGCGGCTCTCACGCCCTCCGGCACGGACGAGACGGCGGAGGAGGAGCCCGAGGGCAACGGCCGGTCCGATGTGAAGGACTCCCTCCCGGACGATCTGGACTTCGGCGGCGCTACGCTCCACTTCTATACCCGCGGCGGCGACCGGGACACCCTGATGGAGTTCCAGGCCGAGGCGCTGAACGGGGAAGTAGTCAACGACGCCGTCTATGCCCGCAACCTCGCCGCGCAGGAGCGGCTGAACATCGATATGGACCTGATCCTGGCCGCGGTCAATATCCACGGCGGAACCAACGACGCCATCCGCAAGGCCGTTTCCGCCGGCTCGGACGACTACGACCTTCTGGGCAACGGCATGTATTCCATGATGTCCCTGACCATGGAGAATATCCTTCTGCCCATGAACGACCTGCCCTATCTGGACTTCACGGCCCCCTGGTACAATCAGGCGTTCCTGGAGGACACCAACCTCAACGGCCATAACTACACCGTCATGGGCGAGGTGGGTCAGACCATGATCTCCGGCGCTTTCGTCATGTTCTTCAACCGGACGATGTTCGACACCTTCTACAACGGGGACGTGAACCTCTATCAGGTGGTGAACGAGGGCGAATGGACCATCGACAAAATGATCTCTCTGTGCGAGCCGGTCTATCAGGACTTGAACGGCGACGGCGAGGCCAACGAGGGGGACATATTCGGCCACTACTTCACCAATACCGATACCCTCGGCGCGGACGCCTTCTATGGAGCCGCCCGCATCGATTACCTGAAGAAGAACGACGACGGCACCTGGACCTTCAACGCCGTCTGCGACCGCATGATCACCTTCACGGAGAAGATGCACAAGCTGCTCTTCGAGGGCACCAACACCCTCCGCCTGCCCTACAACAACGACGACATCATGAACACCATGAAGGCCGACCAGACGATCTTCGTCACCTGGATGCTCTCCGGCATCGACCTCTTGCGGGATATGGAATCCGACTTCGGGATCCTGCCCATGCCGAAGCTGGACACCGCCCAGGAGAAGTACGCCGAATATGTCCACGACGCCTCCTCGTCCTTCAGCATCCCCGTGACGGAGGACGACCCGGCCATGGCGGCGGCGTTCCTCGAGGCCATGAGCGCGGAGTCCTTCCGGGTGGTGACCCCCGCCTACTTCGAGACCGCCCTCAAGGCCAAGTACTCCCGCGACTCCGAGACCTCCCAGATGCTGGATATCATCGTGGACGGCATCTATCTGGATCTGGGCTACATCTTCGGCGGCAGCTTGAACGCCCCCATCGGCAAGATCCGCAGCGTCCTGGCCTCCGCCACCTCCTGCGAGAACGCCGCCTCCAGCCTGGCCAAGAACGAAAAGGCCACCATGAAGGCCCTGGAAAAGCTCCTCCAGAAGTACGAGGATATCAAGTAAATCCCCGAAAAGTCCCTCATAACGAAATCAGACGTGCCAACCCACGGCGCGCCTGATTTTTTCATGGATAATGGGAAAATGTACTTCCGCATCCCCGGCATAAAACCGCCCGCCTCGGGACATCCTTGTGACAGCGCCTGAAAGGAGGCTGAGGAGATGATTGAACAGGATACCGTGCGGCTGCTGCGGGAATGCGACGCGGGAGCCAAAATGGGCATTGAGGCCATAAACGACATGATGGACGACGTGAGGAGCGACGGACTGAAGAGACTGCTGACCGATTCCCGGGAGGAGCATGAGGCCCTGTCCGGGGAAATCCGGGAGCACCTCGCCCGCTTTTCCGATGAGGGCAAGGATCCGGGTGCTGTGGCGTCCGCCATGTCGTGGCTGAAAACCAAGGCCGAGCTGATGATGAAGCCCGGCGACCATACCGTGGCGGACCTCATGACGGACGGCTGCGGCATGGGCGTCAAGTCCCTCAGCAAGTACCTCAACCAGTATAAGGCCGCCGACGAAAAATCCAAGGACTGCGCCAAAAAGCTCATCGCCATGGAAGAGCAGCTCACCAAGAACATCCAGCCCTATCTCTGATCCCCCAAAGATAAGAACCCCGGGAAGCGCGCACTTCCCGGGGTTTTTTAGGTCGGACCGCTCACCGCCCGTATTGTATTTTTTCGACTAAAGGGCAATCTGACTAAGAAATTTCAAAAAGCAAAACCTGAATAATGTGCACTGTACGTTACCCCGTGCTGCATGTTGGTGGGAGAACTGAACCAGTGTAATTACAAAAGTTCTTGCCGAGCAGCTTGCTGCTCTGGGTTTCTTTCAAGAAGCCGCGTAACCCCTTTGAAAGAAAGGCTTTAGAATCAGAACTTCGGAACGATCACCGGCTCCCCGTTCCTCATGGCGGATTCGTGGGCGCAGATTCCCGCCGCCGTGATGTTCCCGCCCAGATGCTCGTCGATCCAGGGCTTCCGCTCCTCGATGCAGCTGCGGACGAATTCGTGCACCAGATGGGCGTGGGATCCGTGATGTCCCGCGCCGGAGCCCTTCTTCAGGGAATCCTGCGGGTTCAGCGGATCGTAGTTGTTCCCCACCGTGAAGTGCCAGAGCTCCTCGGGCAGATCCTCGTAGTAGTTCGGCATGGGCACGGTCTCGGAGGACGTCCATCTTGCCCGCCCGTTTCCGCCGGGATCCAGGGTGGAGATGATCGGATCGTCCTCGTCGGCGAAGCCCCATTCGAAGCACTTGTCCGAGCCGTAGACGAACATGCCCTCCTGATAGACCCGGGCACATTCGAACAGGGAGCGCGTCGCCTCGCCCTTCATCCCGTTCTCGAATTCAAACAGCGCCGATTCCACTGGATACGGATTGCCGTACTTCTGTACCAGCCATTCCGCCATGGTGCCGGAGCCGAAGCAGTTCACCCGGCAGATCCGGGAGCCGGAGAGCGCCACCATGGGCCCGATGGCGTGGGTGCCGTACCAGAACGGCGGCAGGCCCATCCAGTATTCCGGCCAGTTCACCATGTCCTGATAGTGGGAGCCCCGGAAGAACTGGATTTTGCCGAATTCCCCGTTGGCCTTCATCCGGCTGGCATAGAAGAACTGATAGGTATAGAGCGTCGTCTCCATCATCATGTAGTTCTTCCCGGACTTCCGCTTCGCCTTGACGATGCGGCGGATGTCGTCCAGGGAGGTGGCCATGGGAACGGTGCAGGCACAGTGCTTTCCGGCCTCCAGCGCGGCAACAGCCTGATCGGCGTGGAGCGGGATCGGCGTCACCAGATGCACCGCGTCAATGGACGGATCGGACAGGACGGCGTCGTAGCTGTCCAACAGGCGTACACCGCCGCCGATGTAGTCGGAGGTCTGCTTCAGCCTGTCCGGATTGGGGTCGCACAGGGTCACCTCTCCCACGTCCGGATGCTCCTTGTAGATCGGGGCGAACGCGCCGCCGAAGCCGAGCCCCACCAGCGCAACGTTGATTTTCTTCATGGCAAAAATCCTTTCTGACAGTGTCGGCATATGCCTCATTGCGCCTATTATACCATAATAATCCCCCCGTGACCACAGCCGCCGGGGATTTTTCTTCCGGTTCTTTTTCCCGGGAGTACTTCACGAACGGGGAAGGAAATGCTATAATAGAGTCCGTACACAACCGCCGCGCCCGGACCGGGGGAAGTCCCTTCAGACCGAAGCCGCCGCGGACAAGGGAGGAACAGTTCATGCATCCGTATCAGGACACAACGAAGAGCTTTGAGGAGCGTGCGGCGGACCTGCTCAGCCGAATGACACTCGAAGAGAAGCTGAACATACTCATCGAGACCTCCGAGGCCAACGAGCGGCTGGGGATCCCGAAGTACAACCACGGCAACGAGGCCCTGCACGGTGTGGTGCGGCCCGGGAAATATACGGTCTTCCCCCAGGCCATCGCGTTCGGCGCCATGTTCGACCCCGCGCTGATGGAGGAAATCACCGACGCCATATCCGACGAATCCCGGGCCATGCACCATCACGGTCAGAGCATCGCCGCGCGGGACAATCAGTTCGGCGGAAGATACAGCGGCCTGCTCACCTTCTGGTCCCCCGACCTCAACCTCTGCCGGGATCCCCGCTGGGGCAGGACCGGAGAAACCTACGGGGAGGATCCCTACCTCGCGGGCAAGACCGGCGCCGCCTTCGTCCGAGGCCTGCAGGGAAAGGATCCCCGTTATCTCAAGGCCGTCGCCACCCCGAAGCACTTCACCGCCAACAACGAGGAGCATAACCGCTTCGAGTGCAACGCGAAAATGAGCGAGAAGTCCTTCCGGGAGTACCACCTGGAACCCTTCCGCATCGCCGTGAAGGAGGGGCACCCCGCGGCGGTCATGGCGGCCTATAACGCCGTCAACGGCATCCCCTGCCACGAGAACCGCCGCCTGCTGACGGATATCCTCCGGGGCGAATGGGGCTTCGACGGCTACGTGGTCTCCGACTGCTCCGGCGTGGCCAGACTGTGGGACGCCCATAAGCGCTACGAGGACCCCGCCGATGCCGCCTCCGCCGCCATGAACGCCGGGGTGGACCTGGAATGCGGCGGTTACGCGGCCTACGAGCATATGTATACCGAATTCCTCGCCGGACAGACGGAGAAGGGAAAAACCAGCGAGGAGCGCATCGACGAGGCCTGCCTCCGGGTGCTGACCGCCCGCTTCCGCCTGGGCCAGTTCGATCACGAGGAGGACGTGCCCTTTTCAAAAATCCCCCTGTCCGTCGTGGGCTGCGAGAAGCACCGGAGCCTCGCCCTGAAATCCGCCCTCGAATCCATCGTGCTGCTCAAGAACGACGGCGTCCTGCCCGTCTCCAAAGAGAAAACCATCGCGCTGGTGGGCAACAACGCCTCCGCCTGCCAGTTCGGGGACTACAGCGGCAAACCCCTCAATCCCCCCGTGTCCCCGAAGGACGGTCTGACGGCGGAGTTCGGCGCGGCGGTGGAGTACGTTCCGTGGAAGTGGCGTCCCGACGGCCAGACCTACGTGACCGTGGACGCCGCCCACCTTTCGACCCCGGACGGCAGGGAAGGTCTTCTCGGCGCGTACTACGCCAACGCCGGATTTCTCGGGGAACCCAGAACCCGCGTGGACGAGGCGGTGGATTTCGCCTGGAACGATCAGATGCCGGACAGCTATATCACCACCGTGCAGTACTCCATCCGCTGGACAGGCGTTCTCTGCCCTGAGGTGACGGGCGTGTACCTCCTGCGGCTCAGATGGTCCGGCAGCGCCCCCTGCGAAAAGCCCGTCGTCATCCTGGACGGCCGCGAGCTCGGGCAGGAGGCGGCGGTGCCCCTTGAGGCCGGCGTGCGGTATCCCATCGTCATCGAATACCGGAAGGCCGCGGAGAATCCCTCGGTCCGGCTGGAATGGGCGGTCCCCGCAGGCGATATCGCGGATCCCTTCGCCGATGAGATCGCGGCGGCGGAGCAGGCGGACGTGACCGTGGCTGTCGTGGGGCTGGGCCGGGAATACGAGAGCGAGGGCCATGACCGGGACACCCTGGACCTGCCCCCGGAGCAGTGCGCCTTCCTCACCCGCCTGTTCGATACGGGAAAGCCCGTGGTCGTGGTGCTTATCAACGGCAGTCCCCTGTCTGTGCCGGAGGTGGAGCGTCGGGCGGCGGCGGTGATCGAAGCCTGGTATCCCGGCGAACGTGGCGGGGAAGCGCTGGCCCGGCTGATTTCCGGACGGGAGAACTTCTCCGGGCGTCTTCCGGCCACCTTCCCCGTGTCCGAGGCGGATCTGCCCCCCTTCGACGACTACGAGATGGAGCACGGCCGCACCTATATGTACACGCGGAAAATGCCCCTGTGGCCTTTCGGCTTCGGCCTGTCCTACACCCGCTTCACCTATTCCGATCCGGCTCTGAAGAAGACCTCTTCGGGCTGGGAGGTGTCGGCCGCGGTGGAGAACGCGGGGGAGCGCGCCGGGGACGAGGTCGTGCAGCTTTACCTCGACAGCGCGGACCTGCCCGGGCAGCCGCAGTACAGGCTCCGGGGCTTCTGCCGCATCACCCTGGCCCCCGGCGAGCGGCGGATCTGTACCTTCCCCCTGACCGAGGAGGACTTCACCCTGTACGACACGGACGGCACGGCGTCGGTCCGGCAGGGTTCCTACACAGCCTTCCTCGGCGGATCCCTGCCCGATGAGAGGAGCCGGGAGCTGGGCGCTTCGTCCTGCGTCAGCCTGGGTATCCGGATCTGAGCAGCCGGTCCGGCGTTCACAGGGACTTCAAGTCGGAAGCACAGAAGCATATTTGTATATTTTTAATTCCGACTTGAAACAATTCACGAATAATTCATATTATGTTCCGTTTTCGGTGTTATACTTGTCACATCCGATAAAACCCGATCCGTCGGGAACCGGTTTCTTCACCGGAATCCCTGCGGAAACATACACGAAAGGACGCAGTATGGCAAAGCTATCCCTGAAAAGACTGCAGTGCGCGGCGCTGGCCCTTTTGATGCTGTCCGCGGCGGCCTGCAGCAACAGCGGCAACGGACAGCAGGATCCCGCGGTATCCTCCGCCGGTGCGGAAACGACCGCCGCCGATCCCGAGGCCCCCGTGGAGGAGGAGACCGAGGAGGTCTTCGATCCCGGCGTCCCGGTGAACGACTACGGCGGATCCGATTTCACCTTCTATATCCGCAAGTGCGGGGCCAACTTCTGGACCGTTAAGGATATCTGGACGGAGGAGCTGAACGGAGAGGCCCTGAACGACGCTATCTACAACCGCAACGACTACATCAACACCACCTATAACGTCAGCATCGCCCAGGAATTCATGGGGGACAACGGCGCCTGCGCCACCTACGTCAACAAGATGGTGACGGCGGGCGAGAACATGGACGCCGTGATCTGCAACGGCAACGACACCACCGTCATCGCCGGCAAGGGCCAGTGCATGGACCTTACGGAGGTGCCCTACCTGAACCTGGAGCAGAAGTGGTGGGACCAGAACTCCATCCACGACCTCTCCCTCTGCGGCAAGATCTTCTTTGCGGCGGGCGAGCTCACCGAGGCGGACAACAACGCCGTCAACGTCATCGCCTTCGTGAAGGACAACGTCACGGACTACCATCTGGACGATCCCTATGAGCTGGTCCGCGAGGGCGCCTTCACCATCGACAAATTCGTTGAGATGTCCAACGCGGTGCTTACCGACAAGAACGGCGACGGCAAGTACAACGAGGACGACGTGATCGGCTATCTGTACTTCAGCGATTCCGGCCAGACCATGTTCAACGCCCTGGGCAACATGTGCGCGGTGCTGGACGAAAACGGCGACCCGCAGATCACCTTCCTGACGGACCGCTCCGTGGAGTCCTGGACGAAGCTCATTTCCTTCATCGAGCAGGACTGCACCCTGTCCATGTCCACCGAGCTGGACGTGTACAAGGGCATGGGCGACTACGATGTGAAGGTCAAGATGATCGAGGGCAAAAACACCCTGTTCTCCTGGGTGCACATGCGGGACATCGAGAACCTCCGCGAGGTGGAATCCGACTTCGGCGTGCTCCCGAACCCGAAGTTCGACGAGAGCCAGGAGAAATACTGCAACGAGAACGACCCCTACGGCACCGGCTTCTTCTCCCTTCCCCTCACCTGCGCGGATCCCGAGCGGACGGGCATCATCATCGAGGCCTTCTCCGCCAGAAGCATGCAGGTCGTCCTGCCCGCCTACTATGACATCACCCTCGAGGGCAAGTACATGCGGGACAACGACTCTCTTGAGATGCTGGAGATCATCTTCGACAGCGTGATTTACGACATCGGCCGCTACTACAACTGGGGCAGCATGTACGGCACCATCTCCTCCATGTGGAACAGCAAGGCGGACACCTTCGCCTCCTCCTTCGAGAAGACCTCCAAGGTGGTGACAAAATCCA
>CACWLT010000081.1 GCA_902761695.1 uncultured Ruminococcus sp. | reverse complement strand
AGAGGGCGGATTCGGAGGCGCAGACCACAGCTCCTGAAGGATCCAGCAGCTCGGCATGGACCCTTGCTTCCAAATCCTCGTCTCCCGTGTTTTTCACGGTGATCTCCGCGTCCGCGCGCCAGAGGGTATCGTGGAGCCTGCGGGGGATGATCCGGATCCCCCAGCGGTCGACGCAGACGGGAGGCGTTTTGACAAGCCACACGTGCCGGTAGATCCCGCCGCCCTCGTACCACCAGCCCTCATGCCGGGAGAGATCCGTATGGACCGCGATGACGTTGTCCCCGCCGAACAGCGCGAAGTCCGTGACATCCACCTCGAAGGAGGTGTAGCCCGAGGAATTCCGGGCGACGGGGATGCCGTTGAACCAGACCTCCGCCTCTCCCGCGACGCCCTCAAAATACAGGGTGATCCGACATCCCCGGTCTTCCTCCGAAAGGGGCAGATGGCGGCGGTACCAGGCGTTTTCATATTTCAGATAGCCCAGGGCGTTGTTCTCCACCGGATCGAATTCGCCCTCGATCACATAATCGTGGGGCAGGTCGACCTTGTCCCAGCGGTCCGCGCCGAATTCCACCCCCGGGCGGTAGTCGTCGGGCCGGTCGTTGTATTCGACCGACGCAGGACCCCAGCGCTCCCGGACCGTCTTGGCGGAGGAATATATGGGGCCCTTGGACGACGGCCGCCGGATCTCGATCTCTCCTCGGTGAAACAGCCATCCGCGGTCCAGGGAAACAACTTCGCGTGCCATATGAGCGTCTCCTTCCTGTGGGGCATCCCCCGGAACGATTATACAGGAAATCCGGCCGCAAGTCAAGCTGGGGCTTGCCAGAACAAATCGGAATAAATTCCGCCGTTCCCCCTCTCCCGCCTTGACTATCCCTCCCGATCCATGGTATAATCCGGATAGAAGAACGCGAAAGGAAGAAACGGTATGAACAGCAGAATCTGGCTTGAGGCCGGCAACCGGCACTATGTGGAAACATCGGACGCGGCACCCCGGGAGGAGCTGGCGGAGAACGGGCAGCATCCCCGGGCCATCGTGCTGTGCTGTTCGGATTCCCGGGTGATCCCGGAGCAGATCTTCTCCGCCGGTATCGGGGAGCTCTTTGTGATTCGGGTGGCGGGGAACGTGCTGGACGACCATCAGCTGGGGAGCGTCGAATACGCGGCGGATCATCTCGGCTGCTGGTACATCCTTGTTCTGGGACACACGGGCTGCGGGGCGGTGGCGGCTGCGCTGGAGGGCAGCGGAGAAGGTTTTATCCGGTCCATCACGGACGTGATCCGGGCAGCAGTCGGAACGGAGCGGGATCCGGACAGAGCCTGCCGCCTGAACGTGGAGTACGCCGTGGAAAGGCTGAAGAAGGAATTCTACGCTCACCCCGAAATCGGAGAGACCGTCATCGAAGGGGCGGTCTGCGATATCAGAAGCGGCGCCGTGCGCTGGCTGTAAAGGGAAGGCCGGACGCGGTTTCCGAAGGAAAGGACATACACATGACATTTTATCATTTCAGACAGCGGATCCGCAGGCTGCCCGGCATTGTGATCCGGGAGGTTCCGATCCCGGTGCCGGCTGTTACGGAGGGCTTCGGATCGCGGGAAAAGGTCGGGGACATCTGCGCGGAGATGGGCGTGACCTCGGTTCTGGTGGTGACGGACCGGACCATCCGGGGTCTCGGCTTTCATGAGAAGGTGACGGAGTCCCTCGAACGGAGGTCGGTGCCCTTTGCCATTTTCAGCGATATTGATTCCGAGCCTTCGGTGGAGATCATCCGGGCGGGGGTTGAGGCGGCGAAGGCCTGCGGGGCGGACTGCATCGTCACCCTGGGCGGCGGCTCCGTCATGGACAGCGGCAAGATCATCGCGGCCGGAGCGAAAACCCCTGAGATCAACGTGGCCCATTACCTCCACAAATTCGCCGTCGTGCCCGGGAATACCCTGCCCATGATCAACATCCCCACAACAGCCGGGACCGGGGCCGAGCTGACCGTGGGAGCTGTGGTGAAGAACAGCCAGGGCGAGAAGCATTCCACCGTGGTGATCGGACTGGACATCGAGCACGTGATCCTGGACATCGAGCTGACCGTCGGCGCGCCGGAGGGAGTGACCGTCTGGTGCGGGATCGACGCCCTGAGCCACGGTCTGGAGGGGCTGCTCTCGGACACGGTGGAGGATCGGGACGACATCCATAAGAGCCGGGAATGCGTGAAGCTGGTGCTGGAAAATCTGCCTGTATTATTGAAGGATCCGGGCAATATCGAGGCCAGGCAGAATATGAGTCTGGCCGCGCACTACGGGGGCAACGCCATCAACCGCCAGCTGGCCGGATATATCCACGCCTTCGCACATTCCATCGGAGGATTGTACCATATCCCCCACGGCCATGCCATCGCCCTCTGCATGCTGCCGGTGCTGGAGCATCAGACGGACGTTTCCATGGAACCCCTGGCGGAGCTTGCGGCGTACTGCGGACTGACAACACCGGATGACAGCCCCGGGAAAGCCGGGGAGAAAATGCTCGGCGCGCTGAGGGAGCTGCTTGACGCCTGTGGGCTGGAGAGATGCTGTCCCGCGATCCTGCGGGAGGATTACGAAGAACTGGTGCGGCTTATCGACGCCGATTCCATCAACTATTCCGCGCCGAAGACGTTTACTGATGAAGAGATTGTGACAATTCTGGACCGCATCCGGGAGGGGGTATGAATATGGAATACACGAAGGAGACCATCCACGACGTCGTCGAGGCCCAGCGGCGCTATTTCCGCTCCGGCGCGACCCTTGACGTGAACCGCCGCATCGAGCATCTGGAGCGGCTGAAGAAGGCCGTTCTCGAGCATGAAGCGGAGCTGGAGGCCGCGCTTTACGAGGATCTCGGCAAGAGCAGGACGGAGGCCTATCTCTGCGACCTCGGCCCGGTGATCGTGGAGGTCAACGAGATCATCCGGGGACTGAAGAAATGGGCGAGGCCGGAGCGTCATTTCAGCGGGCTCATGTGCTTCCCCAGCACGTCCACAACGGTATATAAAATGCCCTACGGCGTCACCCTCATCATCAGCCCCTTCAATTTTCCCATCCTGCTGACCCTGGGCGTGCTGGCGGCCAGCCTCGCGGGAGGGAACACCGCCGTTCTGAAAACCAGCTCCAAATCGGCGGCCAGCACGAGGGCCCTGAAAAAGCTGATCGCGGGGACCTTCCCGGACAAGCTCGTGACGCTCATCGACGGGGGGCACGACGCAGCGGACCTCTGCCTGGCCGAGCGGTTTGACAAGATCTTTTATACCGGGTCTCCCGCCGTGGCGAAGCATGTGCTGGCCGAGGCCGCGAAGAACCTGACCCCGGTGGCGCTGGAGCTGGGCGGGGAAACGGGGAACTGGTGCGTCGTGCGGAAAGACGCCGATCTGAAGGACGCTGCCCGGAAGATCGCCTTCTTCAAGCTGTGCAACGCCGGGCAGATTTGCATCAACATCAACCAGATCGCCGTGGCGGAGGAGATCGCGGACGACTTCAACCGGGAGCTGATGGCCGCCTTCATCCACCAGATCGGAGACAGGCCGGAGGACAACCCCGAATACCCGAAGCTCATCACGGACGCGGTGTACGAAAAATGCGTCCGCCTGACGGAGGAATACCGGGACCGCGTGATCTTCGGCGGCGTGGGCAATCCCAATACGCGCCGGTTCGCCCCCACTATGCTCTATCCTGTGCAGATGGACGAGGACATCGTGCGGCACGAGCTGTTCTGTCCCCTGTTGCCCATCGTTCCCTTCAAGGACGCCGAGGCCGACAGCCTGATGGACGTCATCGCGGAGCGGGAGCATCCCCTGGCCATGTACGTCTTCACATCGGACCGGAAATGGGCGGAGCGGGTCATGTCCACTCAGCAGTACGGCGGCGGCTGCATCAACGAGGTCTGCATCCACATGATGGTCAAGGGCGTGCCGTTCAACGGGACCGGTCACTCCGGCATGGGCGCCTACCACGGGGAGTGGGGCTTCCGGGAGTTCACCCATCCCACCACCGTGCTTGAAGGGCGCACGCATTTCAATCTTCCCCTCAGGGAGCATCCCTACGGCGGGAGGGCGGAGAAGGTCAAGATGGCGCTTCTGAAGCTGTTCGAGCGGTAAAAAACATCAGTGCGGAGGACTGTGCAGATGAAGAACGTGTGGAATTACCGTGATTTCACCCTGGAGCTGGACGAGGCTGTGGTTGTGGCGCGGGGGAAGTCCTATGAGGAGGTGGGTTGGGGACCGTGGCAGTTTCCCTCCCTGTCCCTGACGGAGCGGGGGCATGTGCTCTGTACCTGGGCCGTGGGACAGGATTCCATCGAGGGCTACGAGGATTCCGTGGGGGACGGCGTCTTTTGCGGGATGGTTTCCGAGGACGGCGGGATGAGCTGGAGACCTCGGACCGCTGCGGACAGGGTCATAGGCGTCCCCATGGGAAACGGACGCGAGTATTTCAAGCCGGCGGCCAAAAACGCCTATCCGGCGGAGTGGATCGGGAAGCATGTCCCCGCTTACGAGTCACCCGACGGCGGCATGCGGCTCTATCATGCGGAGGAGATTCCCGAATACCCCATGACGTGCTCCGCGCGGGAATACGATCCCCGGACCGGGAAAACGGAGTCCTTCTCCATGCGGGTGAACTGGCCCCACGCGGCGGCGGGCGTTTTTCGGTCCGGTGAGCGTGCGCTGGTCTATCCGCTGGAGTCGCTGATGGGGATCATGGGACAGGCAGTCCCGGACGGCTCCGGCGGGCTGTTCTTCGCCACCTACGCCCACGGGTTCAGCGCGGCGACGGGAGACTTCTCCATGCCGGACAAGTACAACACCTATGTGTTTCACAGCGGCGACTTCGGCCGGACCTGGGACTGGATCTCCGAGGTGCTGACGACGCCGGAATTTCTTCCCGAAGCTCCGGCGTCCGAGGGCTTCTGCGAACCGAATCTGGCCCGGATGCCGGACGGATCCCGGGTCATGCTGCTCCGGACGGGCTCCGGGTGTCCGAGCTGGCTGGTGCGCTCCGCAGACGACTGCCGCAGCTGGTCCCGGCCGGTGCTGTTCGACCGGTGCGGCGTATTTCCGCAGCTGCGGGTTCTCAGATGCGGGGTCAGTCTGGCCGGATACGGAAGGCCGGGCGTGTATCTGCGGGCCTCAGCCGATCCATCGGGCTTGCGGTGGGAGGATCCCGTCGATCTGGAGGTGCCGGATTCCTGCTCCTATACGGCGATTCTGCCTCTGGATGACACCACCGCCCTCTTCGCTTATTCCGACTTCCGCTACCCCGACCCGGACGGCGGCACCCGCAAGACGATCCTCACACGACGTGTCCGGATCCGGATATAATGTCCCTGTTTCGCTGAATGAATCCCTTTCGGAGAGTCAGCACTCAAACCGATTATATGGAGGGTACCCATGTACAGAATCATTCCCATTCCGGCGGGTGAGGTCCATTCGGCGCTTTATTCCGTCCGGATCAACGGGGAGGCGGCCCCGTGTTCGTCCTGCCGTGTGTCCGCCATGCCCTTCGACGTGGTCTGGCCGGGCCATCAGCGTCCCCTGAGCCAGACGGAGGAGGCCGCGTTCCTGTCCGTCATCTCCGACGAAGCGGTCGAGGTGGAGGTGAGCCGGTCCGACGCCGCCGGGTCGATCCGTCCGGATTCGGATGTGACCGTCCGTCCGCTGCGTCACGGGATCAGGGCGGAAATCACCGGGGACACGGCCCGCTTTACGCTTCCCGGCCCGGGACAGTACAGCATCGAGACGGACGGCATGCACAACGCCCTGACCGTCTTCGTGGATCCCCCCTTTGATTTCGGTCCGACGGAGGGGCCGGGGATCACCTACTACGGTCCGGGGATCCACGACGCGGGGGAGATACGCCTTCACTCCGGTGAGACGCTCTTCATTGACGCCGGGGCGGTGGTTTACGGCGGCATCATCGCGGAGGACGCGGCGAATATCCGGGTGGTCGGGTACGGGATCCTCGACAACAGCCGCTCCGTCCGGGTGGAGAACGCCGCCTATGTGGAGCCGCAGAAATATCCCCTCGGCTGCATGAAGCTGTACCGCTGCGTCAACGCGGAGATCCGCGGCGTCGTTCTGCGGGATTCCGGCGTCTGGACCGCCACCATGTTCAACTGCGACAACGTGATTTTTGACCGGTGCAAGGCCATCGGCATGTGGCGGTACAACAGCGACGGGTTCGATTTCGTCAATTCCTCAAACTGCGCCGTTCTGAACAGCTACCTGCGCAATTATGACGACGTGATCGTGCTGAAGGGGCTGAAGGGCTGGGATCACCGGAATGTGGAGAACATCCTCGTGAAAAACTGCGTGACCTGGTGCGACTGGGGCCGCAATCTGGAGATCGGGGCGGAAACCTGCGCGGACGAATACCGGCACATCCTCTTTGAGGACTGCGACTGCATCCACGGGGCCCACATCCTGCTGGACATCCAGAACGGCGACCGCGCCAACGTCCACGACCTGACCTTCGACAACATCCGCTGCGAATACTCAAAATACCAGACGGAGCCGGTCTATCAGTCCACGGAGGATATGGCGTACGCCCCCGACACCTCGAAGCCTTATCTTCCCCTTCTGATGAAGGCCCATCTCTACCGGGGCGTGTGGTCGAAGGATATGCTCTTCGGCACCAACCGGAACATCACCTTCCGCAATATTCAGATCCTGGCGGACGAGGGGCTGGAAATGCCGCGGAGCGAGTTCTCCGGCGCCGACGAAACCCACCGTACCGCCGACATCCGGATCGAGGACCTGACCTTCAACGGCGCCCCGGTGAAAACCCTCGAGGAAGCCCGCATCTCTCTCGGGGACTTCACCGACCGGGTCAGCGTGATCTGACGGGAGGTCGGGGGGAAAGACGGAACCATAAAGAAAAACGCCTCTTCCGACGGACAAAGGACGTCCGCTCCGGTTGGGGCGTTTTCATAGGCAATCGGCAGTCATCCCGATGCGTCGTTGTCAAAGAGGGACAGCTGGCTCCCCTTCTCCGGCCAGGCGGCGATATAGCGGAAGCAGGCCTCGGGATCGTGGAGGACGCCTCTTTTTTCGCACTCCCGGTGAAAGATCCGCATGAGGGCTTCATTGTTGGGGCTGTCCACCTCGTAGGCGTTCCCCCAGCGTCTTCTGTATTCCTCGCTCAGGCCGGGAAAACGGCGGTCGAGGGCCTCGAAGAAGTATTCCCGGTTGCCCTCCCGCAGCGTCAGACCGGCCCCGAAGCAGATGATCCCCTTCACCCCGGCGTCAAAGCACCAGTCCAGGATGCGGCGCAGATTCTCCTCCGTGTCGGTGAGAAAGGGCAGCATCGGCGTCAGCCACACCACGGCGGGGATCCCTCGCTCCTGAAAGGCCTTCAGCACCTCGTACCGCCGCGAGCTCGGGCAGACATTCGGCTCGATGCTCCGGCTCAGATCGTCGTCCGCCACGGTCAGGGTCATCTGCAAAACGGCCTTTGCTTTTTGGTTGATGCTGTCGAAGAGATCCAGGTCCCGCAGTACCAGATCGGATTTCGTGATGACCGACGCGCCGAAGCCGTATCGTTCCAGCAGCTCCAGACAGCGCCGCGTCATAAGTAGCTCCTTTTCGCAGGGCTGATAGGGATCGCTCATGGAGCCCGTGGATATCACGCACCGCTTCCGCCGCCTCCGGAGAGCGTCCTCCAGCAGCTCGGGCGCGTTTTGCTTGATCTCCACGTCCTCGAAGGGATGGGTAAACTGATAGCACAGGCTCCGGCTGTCGCAGTAGATACAGCCGTGGGTGCATCCGCGGAAGAGGTTCATGCCGTTGTGCCGCGACAGGAGGGATTTTGCGTCCGTGTAGTGCATGGTTCTTTCCTGTAAGTACAGTCTGTTGTTTACCTGACCGGTGTTCCGTCTTTTTTCACGGGGCCGGTCTTCCGTCTGCCTTTTGCGGCCAGCGTGAAGACCGCCATGACCAGGGCCATATACACAGCGAGAATGACGAGGGAGGGGAGCAGGTAGAGATACGGGACCGGGATCCAGCGGTGAAAGATTTCGAGCAGGAAATTGCCCTCGGTCTCCACGGCGAAGAAGTAGTTGGCACGGGGATACAGGCACGTAAGCCGGAGCGCCTCGTCGATGAGGAAGATCACAAAGGAGACTCCTGCGACGGACGCCATAGCTCCCGGAAGATCGGAGAATTCCGGGCGGAAGAAGCCGAAGGTCACCAGCGCCAGAGCTTCGATCAGCACCATGTAATGGGTTACGAAGTAGCCCAGCATCCGGGGCAGCAGCAGGGAGCAGTCCTCAAATCCCGCGCCGGGCATGGAGAGAGCCATCATGGCGCCGAGCGGTCCCACGAAGAAGCAGAAGCCCATCAGGGGACGGCGCTTCGTCAGCACGGCTATGGGAATGAGGATCATATTGACATTGCACAGATGGAGCGGCAGCTCCCCCCACCAGTCGAAGCCGTCCATGTCCGCCCGCAGCAGATCGTACTCCGCGTCCAGGGACAGGGCGTATTTGTAGACGAAGAAGCCAGCCAGCGTCACAAGACAGGCCGTCACCAGCACGATTTCCTTTGTCCGGACGCTCTTTTTCCGCAGCAGCAGGCTGGCGGCGGTCAGCAGAAGCAGGAATCCCCCCGTTACGGCGAAGAAGAGCAGGTTGAAGGGTCTGAGTGTCCAGTCCATGATGATTTCCCCCGGGGCAGTAATGATAAAGTCGGCAAAGAATGATGATTCCGCCTCACATCCGTTTCATCCCCAGCCGTTCCGGACGGAGAAGCCCGGCGGCCAGGAGGCTGATTTCGGCTGCGGCGACAGCTGCGGGAATGTCCCAGAGCACATGCTGCCGCACGAAGAGGATGCTGAGGCAGACGAGAAGCAGAAAGACGAAATAAACGGCCTTCACCCGGCGCGGGATCTCCGGGCACCCGACCATGCCCCGCCAGC
Organism: uncultured Ruminococcus sp.; assembly: GCA_902761695.1. Lineage (GTDB taxonomy): Bacteria > Bacillota > Clostridia > Oscillospirales > CAG-272 > UMGS1696. The sequence goes on along the minus strand of CACWLT010000081.1, from coordinate 525 downwards.
AGAAATAGCTCGCCAGCACATGGATGGACGGGAGCAGATTGCGGGGCGGATCGACCCGGTACAAAAAGCGCACCAGCTCCGAGAAGATGTCCCCGCCCGTCGCCTCAGGCCGCTCCATGGTGCAGGGAAACAGTACGAAGCAGATCCCGCAGAGAAGCAGCGCCAGACCGTAGGCGAAGGAAACCCGGACGGCGCGGGTGCGGGAGGAGGTCACGATGCGCCACAGCCCTGCGGCCCAGGTGATATAGGCCAGAAAATACACGGTGATCCATACGGGCAAGAGGGGGATCGCCCGGTCCAGCGCGGTGGAGATATCCCGGGGCGGAGGTGAGGGAAGGAGGCGGGTCCCGTAATAAACAAAGAGCTGCATCCCTGCCGCCCAGGCCAGACAGACGGGAACATGGCGCGGAAGCGTTCTCTTCATGGCCGGATGCTTCCTCCTTTCGTCGTCCGGACCCGGGGCGGATTTCGCCTTTGTCCGGTGAAATACAGTATACCACAGAGCGGCGGTGAACGCAACCCGTT
>CACWLT010000080.1 GCA_902761695.1 uncultured Ruminococcus sp. | reverse complement strand
GGAGGGGAACGGCGCCACCCAGACCACCTTCACCATCATGCACGACGACGGGAAGAAAGAGGAGCGGACCCTGCGCCAGGCCGACGAGGTCTATACGGTGTGCTTCACCATTGTGGATCAGATGGTGCGGTGCGCCGGACGGCAGTGAAGAACTTCCCCGCGGACGTTACGGATGGGGAGAAGCGGCCATGAAGAATCGTTTTTTCGCCGGGGTGATGGTCATGTCTTTGTTTGCCCTGCTTTTTTCCGCATGCCGGAAGGAGGATCCGCGCACGACCCTGTCCTTCTCCTCCTTTGAGGGCGGCGGACCGGAATTCGGCATATCCATCGCGGATGAGACGGTGGTGTCCTGCGAGCAGACACGGAAATACCATAAGAAGAATCACGAACGGCTGAAGGGCGCCGGGTACGACGTGGTCTTTTCCTTCACGGGACTGAAGCCGGGGGTCACCACCGCCTTCATCACCGCCCGCTCCCCCATTGCGGACAACTGGGACGAGCAGTACGTCCTCACCGTGGACGAGGCTCTGCATGTGACGGCGGAGCGGATCGGGCACTACAATCTTGAAGATGAAATCGAGGCCATGATGCCGCGGCCGCAGACGGTGATCCGCATCGGAGACCGCTCCTTTCCCGTAGTGTTGGCCGACACGCCCGCCGGGGACGAATTCTTCCGGCTGCTGGAGGAAGGACTATTGTCCGTCACCCTGACCGGCGGGGGCGGGGAAGAGCGGACCGGGATCCTCCCGGATGCGCTTGACACACAGGACGAGGCCGGATCGTACGGGGCGGGGGATATCCTTCTGCGGGACGGGACCGCGCTTTCCGTCTGCCTCGGTTCCGGAGAGGGTGTCTTCACAAAGCTTGGGTCCTTCACCGCTGCCCCGGAGGAGCTCCTCGAGCTCATGGGAGAGGACGGCGTTTCCGTCGAGCTGTATATCGAATGGAGCGAATGATCCCGGACGGTGCCGGGAAACATACAAGGAGGGGAACCATGAAGAAAACAGTTTGCCTGCTGCTGTCCCTGCTGCTTCTGCTGCCGGCCTTTGCGTCCTGCGGGGAGTCTCAGGAAAACGCGGACAGCCCCAACGCGGAGAACGGAACACAGACCGCGGATCCCGCCGCCGATCAGGCAGAAGAGACGGAGACCGAGGACAACACGGTGAAGACCGCTCTGCCGGAGGATCTGGATTTCGGCGGCCTCCGAGATGACCGGCGACAACCTCAACGACGCCATCTACAACCGGGATCAGAAGCTGATGGAGACGCTGAACTTCGCCTTTGCCGAGACGGTGGTGCCCAACGACAGCGCGGTGAACGCCATCCGGCAGATCGTCTCCGCCGGGGACGACGCCTTCGATCAGTACGTTTCCGTGGACTGGCGGGGCTATACTCTGGCTCAGGAGGGATACGCCCTGCCCATCTCCGCGCTGCCCTACGTGGACGTGACGAGGGAATACTGGTCCCAGTCCATCCACAAGGACATGTCCATCCGGGGGAAGCTCTACTACGCGTTCGGCGACCACAACCTGTCCACCTACGACAGCGTCAACACCCTGCTTTTCAATAAAGCCATGGCCGAGGACCTGGGCCTGCCGAACCACTACCAGACCATTCTGGAAGGCGGCTGGACCCTGGACCTCATGCAGCAGAACATGATGCTGGCCACCAACGACGCGGACGGCGACGGGAACTGGACCGAGGCGGACACCTACGGCATCACCTCCCATTCCAAGCAGGTCCTGCCTTGCTTCTGGATCTCCGCCGGCCTGCGGTGCATCGAGAAGGACGAGGAGGACGTGCCGTACTTCGCCCTGACCGGCAACGAGAAGTTCGCCACCCTCTACGAGCGGATCCTCTCCATGATGCACAACGACCATCTGCTCTTCATGTCCGACTCTTTCCCGGACTACGCCAACAACACCCTCTTCATCGGCGGAGGCGCGCTCTACAACATCGTCCGAGTGGCCTTCCTTCATTTCTACCGGGATATGGACATCGACTACGGCATCATCCCCTATCCCAAGTACGAGGACACCCAGGACACCTATTACAGCCGCACCGAGGGCGCCTATATCCACATCTACCCCATCACCCTGACCCAGTACGATCTGGCGGGAGCGGTGACCGAGGCCATGGCCTGCGCGTCCCTGAACGAGGTCATCCCCGTGTACTACGACGTGGTGCTGAAGAGCAAGTACACCCGGGACGAGAACTCCACTGCCATGCTGGACCTGATCTACGGCAACCGCTTCTACGACCTGGGCGACACCCTGTTCTGCGGCGTTATCCGGGACGGCGTCTTCGCGGGCAAGTTCAAGAGCAACGATACCAATCTCCAGAGCACCCTGAAGGGCCTCACCAAGATGGCGCAGAGAACTATTGACAATTACGTGAAGGCTTTCGACGCCCTGGAGGAACAGCCCTGACCGCCGGACGGCTGCCGGACGGTGATGGATGAAATCTTCCCGCAACCCATTGACAAAACCGCCGCACTCTGCTATAATTACCCTGTTAATTCATCCGGAAAAAGGAGTTATACATCATGAAGAGAATCCGTACCCTCACGAACCGTACCCTGAAGTCCTCCGCGAAGAACGGCGGCTGCGGCGAATGCCAGACCTCCTGCCAGTCCGCGTGCAAGACGTCCTGCGGTGTTGCCAACCAGAAGTGCGAGAACAAGAACAACAAATAAGCTGTCTTGCTTTCCGATAAAATACCGCTTGCCCCCGACCGGCAGGCGGATTTTATTTGTAAGCCCGGATCAAACCCGGACAGGACGGCGGACGGGAGTGTGACCATGATCCATCGTTATGAACTGAACGGCTACCACATCGTGCTGGACGTATGCAGCGGCAGCGTCCATGTCGTGGACGAGGTGGCCTATGCCATGATCGGGCTGTATGAGAACCACAGTCCGGAGGAAACCGTCGCGCTCGCCCTGGCGCAGTTTCCCGAACTGACGGAGGAGGAGGCCCGGGAATGCCTCTCCGACATCGAGGGCCTGAAGGAGGAGGGCACCCTCTTCTCCGAGGACGAATACCGCGACCGCGCCTTCGACTTCAAGGCAAGATACACCAACGTCAAGGCCCTCTGCCTCCACGTGGCCCACACCTGCAACCTGAACTGCGAATACTGCTTCGCGGCACAGGGGCGGTTCCACGGGGAGGAGGCTCTCATGTCCTTCGAGGTGGGCAAGGCGGCGCTGGACTTTCTCGTGAAGAACTCCGGACGGCACCGGAATCTGGAGGTGGACTTCTTCGGCGGGGAGCCTCTTGTGAATTTCGACGTGGTGAAGCGCCTGGTGGCCTACGCCCGCTCCATCGAGGGAGAGGCCGGGAAGAACTTCCGCTTCACCCTCACCACCAACGGCGTGAACATCGACGACGACGTCATCGAATTCGCCAACCGGGAATGCCACAACGTGGTGCTGTCCCTGGACGGACGCCGGGAAATCCACGACGCCTCCCGGAAGGACTATGCGGGACATGGCTCCTACGACCGGATCGTGCCGAAGTTCAAGAAGCTGGTGGAGTCCCGGGGCGGGCAGGGCTACTACATGCGCGGCACCTTCACCCACCGCAATCCGGACTTTACGAAGGACGTGTTCCACATGGCGGATCTGGGCTTCACCGAGCTGTCCATGGAGCCCGTGGTATCGCCCCCCGGCACTCCCTGGGCCCTGACCGAGGAGGACAAGCCCGTCATCCTCGAGCAGTACGAGATCCTGGCGAAGGAAATGCTGAAGCGCAGGCGGGAGGGGCGGCCCTTCACCTTTTATCACTACATGCTGGACCTGAATCACGGCCCCTGCATCTACAAGCGCATCGCGGGCTGCGGTTCCGGGACGGAATACTTCGCCGTCACCCCCTCGGGGGATCTCTATCCCTGCCACCAGTTCGTGGGAGACGAGCGATACCGCATGGGCAACGTGTGGGACGGCATCGTCAACACGGACCTGCGAGATGAATTCAAGCTCTGCAACGTCTACGCCCGGCCCGAATGCGCGGACTGCTGGGCCCGGTTCTACTGCTCCGGCGGATGCGCGGCCAATGCCATGCACGCGACGGGCTCCATCCGCGGCGTGTACGAATACGGCTGCGACCTCTTCCGGAAGCGGATCGAATGCGCCATCATGCTCAAGGCTGCGGAGGCGGAGGAAGGACTGGACGATGAGGCGGGCGAGGACTGCGGCGGGGACTGCGCGGCCTGCCTGGACGAGGCGAACCTGTCATGACCTTCCGGCAGAAATACATCGGCGACCGGGCCTTCTACCGGATGCTCTTCGTGCTGGTGCTCCCCCTCATCATCCAGCAGGGCATCACCAATTTCGTATCCCTTCTGGACAACCTGATGGTGGGCGGCCTGGGCACCATCCCCATGAGCGCGGTGTCCATCGTGAACCAGCTGATCTTCGTCTTCAATCTGGCCATCTTCGGCGGGCTGTCCGGCGCGTCCATCTTCGGAACGCAGTTTTACGGCCTGGGGGACTGGCGGGGCATGCGGGACACCTTCCGCTTCAAGCTGCTCTTCTCCCTGATCGTGTCCGCCGCGGCCGTGACGATCTTCCTTCTCTTCGGGGACGGGCTCATGATGCTCTTCCTGAAGGGGGAGACCAACACCCCGGAGGAGATCGCGCAGACCGTGACCGAGGCCCGCGCTTATCTGAGAGTGGCGGTGATCGGCCTTCTGCCCTTCGCCCTGGTGCAGGTTTACGCCGGAACCATGCGGGAGACCGGGGAGACTGTCGGCCCCATGACCGCCGGCATCATCGCCATTTTCGTCAATCTGATCTTCAACTATCTCCTGATCTACGGCAAGTTCGGATTCCCGGAGATGGGCGTCCGGGGCGCGGCGGTGGCGACGGTGATGTCCCGCTTTGTGGAGCTGACCTACGTGGTGATCGAGTGCCACCGGAAGCACGGCCGGTTCCGCTTCGTCGAGGGCGCGTACCGGAGCATGCGGATCCCCGCGAGTCTGGTGAGGCGCATCGCCGTGACCGGGACCCCGCTTCTGGTCAACGAGATCCTCTGGTCCCTGGGCATGACCTTCATCAACCGGAACTATTCCCTCCGGGGCATCACGGTGATCGCGGCCGCCAACATCTCCACAACGGTGTGGAATCTCTTCTGCGTCATCATGTTCGCCATGGGCTCCGCCGTGTCCATTCTGGTGGGCCAGAGACTGGGAGCCGGGGACAGGGAAGGGGCCATCGACGTCAACAACAAGCTGATCTTCTTCACCCTGGCGTCCCATGTGCTGATCGGCCTGCTGCTGGTGGCGGCGGCGCCCCTCATCCCGCTTCTGTACAGGGTGGAGCCCGAGGTGCGGACCATGGCCTCCCGGTTTCTGACCATCGCCGGAGCGGCCGCCCCCATCCACGCCTTCATCCACGTGATCTATTTCGCCATCCGGTCCGGGGGGAAGACCTTCGTGACCTTCCTCTTTGACTCGGTCTATACCTGGGTGGTGCCGGCGACGCTGTCCTTTGTGCTGTGCCGGTTCACGGCGCTGGACATTGTGACGATCTATTTCGCCGTGCAGTTCATCGATATCGTGAAGATTTTCATCGGCGTTCCCCTCCTGCGCTCCGGCTTCTGGGCCAACCGCATCGTGGACGCCGAGGAGGATGGAGAGGTTTCGCCATGACCTATCACGGCCGGTTCGGGGACGACGGTGTGTGCCGTTTCAGAAAGCCCTTTTCCCGCGCCGTCCGCTGTACGGTGGAGGCCGAGGGGGACTTTTCCCTCTGCCACCTGCGGGACGGGAGCGGGGACTATCTTGCCACCATCGAGCGGGACGGTCGGATACGGGAAAGCCTCGTTTTCAATGTGTACAAGGGTGCTGTCCGGGCGGGTACCATGGCGGCTTCCCGCCGTTTGACGGAAGGGAAGTACGTTCTGCCCGCCGTGTCCCTGTCCTGGGGGAAGCGGTCCTTTGACGGCCGTGTCCTCACCGCGCCCATCTGGGAATCGGCTCCCTCGCGCCGGCGCACGCTGGCCGAGATCCGCAAAACCCGCGCGGGCTGGCGGATCCGGATGGCGGACGGAGCGGGGGAGGGGGACGAATGCGACGCTCTCCTGACCATGGCGGCGGGGGAGATGTGGCTTCGGGCGACATATGAGTATGGAGGAGGCGCGCTTTGACGCTGTTGATCCACAGACGCCTGATGGACGGGGACTGTCTCCGGGTGACGGAGGGATGGACAGGTCCCCTGCGCTATACCGCCCGCTATGAGGAGGACGGTTCGGTGTTCCACGTGCGGGACGCGGAGGGCAGCTATCTGGCCACCCTGGAGCGGACCCATGTCAACGAGCACCGGCTGGCGGGCTTCAACGTCTACAAGGACACCCGGCTGGCGGGGGAGATGCTGGCCTTCCCGGACCGCACCTGGTCGAAGGAATGGCTGGATCCCACGCTGTACGTGCTGTACCGGAACTGGCATGTGTCCCACGGGTGGATCACCGGGGAGAACCGGGTGACCGCCGCCACGGTGACGGACGCCGTCATCGGCAAGAAGCTGACGGTCCACGACCCGGCGGACGCCCTGGACGCGCTGCTTTCCGTGCTGGCCCTGTTCCTCTACCGGGACTGGTTCGGCAAATCCCATTATGACGCCTGAGGAAAGGAGAACGACGGATGAAACTGATTTTCAAACAGCGGTTCATGACCTGGCTGGATTCCTATGATATCTGCGACGAGGCCGGGAACACGGTTTACACGGTGGAAGGGGAGATGTCCTGGACAAAGCTGCTCCACGTCCGGGGCGCGAACGGCGGTTATCTGGCCTCCGTCAGGCGCAAGGGCTGGACGTGGCGACCGGTTTTCGAGATCTACGTGGGTCCCGATTACGTGGGGCAGATCCGCCGGACGGGCTCCTTCGGCCATCCCCATTATGAGATCGACTTCCGGGGCTGGAACGCGGACGGGGACTTCATGGGCTTCGACTATGCCATATCCGACCGCGCGGGAAACGTTGTGGCCGTCGTGTCGAAGGAGCTCTTCAAGCTGACGGATACCTATATCATCGACGTGGCCGATCCCGACGACTCCCTCTACGCCCTCCTGCTGGTGCTGTCCATCGACATGGAGAAGGCGTCGAACTGATACGAAAAAACATATCGACCGCCGCATGTTTTCCGCCGCAGGTTTTCCTGCCGGAGAACACCGCGTTTTTTACATCCCGTTCACCTTTGTATAAGAAAAATGTCGTATACTGGGGCTGAAAGAATTAAGATAAACCGGATAAACGGAGGAGGAAGACGGCATGAAACGGAGCGCGGCGGTATTTCTGGCCCTGTGGACGGTCCTGTCCCTGTTTCTGCTCTCCTGCGGGAAAAAGGAGAACGCATCCGCGACGTCCGCGGGAACAGGCGTCGAGAACGCGCGGAAGGGGGCGGTGACGGAGGAGGGCTTTCTGACCTGCGTCTTTCGGCATACCGCCGTCCCGCTGCCAGAGGGATATGAGATGCTCTTCTCCGTGACGCCGTTCGGCGATCCGGAAACGGGAGAAGTCACCTTCGCCGCCGTGAAGCGGGAGCGGGGGGAGGACGGATTGTGGAACGGGGAAACCTCCGTGTCCCTCTTCACCTGTTCGGCGGAGGGAGATCTGCTCGGGGAAACGAAGACGGAGCTGAAGCCGTCGCTTACCGGGGACATCGGCGTCGTGACGGGGGACGCGCTGGTCCTCTGCTACGGCACCCGTCAGAACACCGCGCTCCTCCGCTGGGACCGGGTAAACGGAACGTCGTCCTCCACGGAGGAGGGGGAGGTCTTCTTCGGCCGGACCGGCTTCGTGTACGACACCGTCACCTCGGACGACGCGGGCCGGATATACTGCGCGGACAGAACCGGGGTCGTGGTGCTGAACCGGGATCTGACCTTATGCGCAGGTTTTGATTTCCCATCGCCGGTTTCCTCGATCGCAAGGGGCGGGGACGGCGCGGTCTGGGCCCTGTACAAGTCGGGCGGTACGGTCCGCGCGGCCCGGATCGATCCGGATGCGGGAGGGCTCGGAAAAGAATACATATTCTACTCGAATCCCGCCGGAAGCCAGGGCTCGCGGACGCTGATCGATGCCGTCCTTCCCATGGACTGCGATTTCTGCCTCTACGACGGGGACGCGGTCTGGGCGGCCTGGGGCGAGGAGGACGGCTCCGTCCGGGAAGAGAGGCTGGCGGACTTCGCCAACTCCGGGATCCCTTCCTTCTCCGGACTGAACGATTTCCTGAACGAAAAAGAGGGGATTTTCCCGGCGGCGGTCGTCGGCAGGGACCGGATCCTCACGGCGGCGGGATCCGGCGGGTGGGAAGCGGAACCCTGCCTCTGGCTTCGCGCGCCGGACGTGGACCCCGCCGGTCTGAAGACGGTCGTCCTCGCTCATTGTACCGGACTGTCCCCGACCGTGATTGAAAAGATCCGCACCTTCCCGGCCCTGCATCCGGACGCGCGGGTGGAGGTGCGGGATTACAGTGTCTATAACACCGAAGAGGATCCCATCGGCGGAGAGGCGCAGCTGATGTTCGACATTCTCAACGCGGGATTTAAGCCGGATATTGTGGCGGAGAGGGCGGTGGTGACCTCCTTCGAACGGATTTCCGACCGCTCTCTCGTGCCGCAGCTGCTGAAGCGCGGACTGCTGCGCGATCTGTCCCCATGGCTGCAAAAGGACGCGCTGGTGAATTTCGACAACCTCTTCGGCTGCATGCGCGCCTTCTTTGACGACGGAGAGGGCGGCCTTTGGGGGATTTCTCCCTCCATGAAAATTGACGTGCTGGTTGTCAGTCCGGCGTATCTGCCCACCCTCGGCGGGAAGACAAATTGGACGCTCGGTGAAATGCTGGACTTTTTCGACGCCCTGCCGGAAGGAACGGAGAGATTCTTTACCATGGAGCAGAAGGTCGCGCTGTGCGATCAGAACATGCTGGGCGGCGGCTACATGACGTTCTTCGATGGAGACGGGCACCTGGACCGGGAGCTGTTCAGGCGTTATCTCGCCTATCTTTCGGGTTTACCGAAGGATTATCAGGAATGGCAGCGTCTGAACGGCATGGATTATCCGTTACCGGCCGTGCTGAACGGGGACTGCGGCGTGAGCCGGTCCATGTGCTGGAATGAGCGCTTCTACGCGGAGGATTACCGGCGGATGGGCGCGGCGCTGATCGGATATCCCGCGGACCGGGGCAGCGGCCTTATGGCGGGAACGGAATGCGCCTTCTCCGTAACATCCTTTGCGGCGGACGCGGATCTCTGCTTTGATCTCATCCGCTCCTTCTTCACGCTGGACGGCATCCGGCAGAATATGGGGTATTACCCGCTGAGCGTGCCCTTCTTCTCCCTGAAATCCCTGTACGAAGATGTTCTGTTCACCTGCCGGGCAGACGGGTCTTATATCTATGGGGATCATATCCCGACCCCGGAGGAACTGATGCAGACCTATGCCCTTCTGGACGAGCCGGTGATCCCCTGGCTGGAGCAGACGCCGAAGGAGGTGGGGGACATCTGCAATGAAGAGATATCCGCTTTCCTCGGCGGACTCGGCACGGCGGAGGAGTGCATGGACAAGATCCAGTCCCGCGTATCCCTCTGGACGGCGGAGAGGAGATGACAAATTCACAATACCGGGAGCGGAGCGCGCAAATTCCTCCGCTCCCTTGATTTTTCCCTCCGATCATGATAGAATAGCCGTGACATCAAAACCCGGGAGGCCCCCACATGAATTTCCGTCAGATCCATCTGGATTTCCATACCAGCGAGAAGATCCCCGGCATCGGCTCCGCTTTCTCAAAGGAGCAGTTCCAGCGGGCCCTGAAGCTGGGACACGTCAATTCTATCACCGTCTTTTCCAAGTGCCACCACGGCTGGGCCTATCACCCCTCCGTCGCCAACGAGCAGCACCCGAACCTGCATTTCGATTTGCTGAAGGCCGAAATCGAGGCGGCCCACGAGATCGGGGTGAAGACGCCCGTCTATCTCTCCGCCGGTCTGGACGAGAAAATGGCCCGCCGCCATCCCGAGTGGCTGAGACGGCCGAAGAACGACGCCATCAGCTGGGAGAACCCCGGCTATCACGAATTCTGCATGAACTCCCCCTATTTGGATTACCTGATCCCCCAGATCGAGGAGGTTGTCAGAAACTACGACTGCGACGGAATCTTTCTCGACATCGTGGGGGTCAGGACCTGCTGGTGCCAGAACTGCGTGAAGAGCCTGCTTGACGAGGGAAAGGATCCCTACGACGACGAAAACGCCAGAGAGCTTGGCGAGCGGGTTTACGCCAACTACTGCCGCCGGGTGCGGGAGGCGGTGGACCGGATCAAACCCGGACTGCCCGTCTTCCACAACAGCGGCCACATCCGGCGCGGGCGGCGGGATCTGGCGGACGTGGACACCCATCTGGAGCTGGAATCCCTGCCCACAGGCGGCTGGGGCTACGATCACTTCCCCCTGTCCGCGGCCTATTCCCGGACGCTGGGAAAGCAGTTCCTCGGCATGACGGGCAAGTTCCACACCACCTGGGGCGAGTTCGGCGGCTTCAAGCATCCGAATGCCCTGCGGTATGAGGAGGCCCTCTGCACGGCCTTCGGCGCGAAATGCTCCGTGGGCGATCAGATGCACCCGGACGGCTGGATGGACGAGGCCACCTACGCCCTGATCGGGGAAGCCTACGCCGAGGTGGAAGCCCGGGAGCCCTGGCTGGACAACGTGACCTCCGTGACGGACATCGCCATTCTCTCGGAGGAGGCCGTCTCCAACTATTACGGCTCCGCCCGCATCACCCACTCCCACGGAGCAAACGCCGAC
>CACWLT010000079.1 GCA_902761695.1 uncultured Ruminococcus sp. | reverse complement strand
CCCTACACCGTCACCTACGCGGTGTCGAATTTCTTCTTCCTCTGGCTCATGGCGAAGCCCTTTGGCGAGAAGCTGGGGCGGATCAAGATCAAATACGGCGTCTGAGCATGAGGAGATGGCCTCCTCCGCGACAGAACGGCATATCCGGCGTATGATGAAAATCCCGGCTTGGGTGATTCCAGGTGCGTCAGCCTTTTTTCATCGGACCGGCAGGCGGTCATATGTGCGGCTGCCGGAGGTCTTTCATGGCCCGGCTTTCAGAATGAGGCTGAATTGTCCGTCTCACCGCGCCAGAAACAGTCCTGCCAGCCAGGCGACGGCTACGGAAACAGCCGCGACAACAGTGAGCCTGGCATGGAAGAAGGAAAGCAGGACAGCCACCGCAGCGGCGATCACGGATACGGGGACGCTGCCGCAGGAGGTGAAGACGGCGGGGAAGATCATGGCCGCCAGCACGCCGTAGGGGAGATAATACAGAAAGGACAGCAGGAACCGGTTTGTGAATCTGCGGCGGATCAGCGCCAGGGGAACCATGCGGATGGCCCAGGTGATCCCGCTCATGACGGCGATTCCCGCCAGAACATAGCCCATATCGGTCATGACGCCTCGCCTCCTTCCGCCTCTCTGGGGAAGAGGACTGCGCCGAGTGCGGCCGCGGCACCTCCGGCGATGATGATCCTCCAGCCGTCGCCGAGGCCCGACGCGGTCAGCGCGAGGATGCAGGACAGCCCGGCCGCGCTCAGGACAATGACGGCGATCCGCCCCGACTTCGCGGCGTCCGGAATGATCAGCGCGATGTACATGGCATAGAGGGCGATATTCATCGCGGTGACAAGGGACTGGGGGATGATCCCGCCGGCGATTTCACCGAGGACGGTGCCGGCCACCCACCCCGAAACCGAAATGAAGATCATGCCCGCCATATACGAAAACGTGAGGCGCGCCGTCTGGGTGGAGGCCATGGCGAAGATCTCATCCGTGTTTCCGTAAGCGACGATGAGACGCTGCCACAGGGGCATATCCGGGGGCATTTTCTGGGAAAGGGACACCGACATGAGAAGATAGCGGGCATTGATGACGGCCAGCGTGCAGAGCAGCTCGCTCGATCAGGGGAGCAGAGATGGCCAGCAGATTCAGCCCGACAAACTGCCCGGTCCCGGAGACGCAGGTGGAGGCGAACAGAACGGCCGTCCACAGCGGCATCCCGCACCCCGCCGCGATCATGCCGAAGGCCAGGCTGACGGACAGGTATCCGAAGCAGATCGGGAGCGCGTCCCGGATGCCGGTCATAAAGGTAAGCTCTTGTTTTTCCGTCTTCACGAAAAATCCTCCGGTTCTGCTGTCTGCGGCCTTTCCTCCCGGATCGGCGCCGAATCTGATTATACCATGCCGGGGCGGGGGTGTCAACAGCTGCACGAAACAGAAAACAGCAAAAGCCGGGCAGCATTTTTCCCATGCCGCCCGGTTCGTTATATGCAGAAGACTGATCTTGTCAGGTCCCGGATGCCGCAGCGCTCAGTCAAGGGCCCGGATCTTGTCCACCATCTTTTCAATGGTCTTGGTCAGCGCCTTGGACTGCTTCTTGTAGAAGGAGGCGATGTCCGTGTTGTTTTCGGAGGCCATGGTGTAGATGTTGGTCTTGACGCTGCCGAGGCCGTATACCGTGGAGCAGTCGTAGGTGGTGCTGTCAAAGATGATATCCACCATCTTTGCGGACTCCTCGTCGCGGGAATACTTGGACTTCAGCGTGATGTCGTAATAGGCGGACAGGACGGTCCGGGTGGAGGCGGACTGCAGGGCCTCCAGAATGACGGAGGTGCGGTCCTTGTCGGAGACGGAAACGGGGACGGACATGCCGAAGAAGTTGCCGTTGTTGCAGGAATAGTACTGGGACTGGGCCTCGTCATACTTGGGGGCGGGGAGGATGCCGAAGTTCGCCTCCATCTCGCGCAGCGCCTTGGCCCAGCTGATGCACTCGGACCAGAACAGGACCTGATTGGCCGGGAACATGACCTCCTGCACGCGGTGGTTGTTGGCGTCCTTTTCCGCGTCGAAGTAGATCTTCTTTTCGCCGTGGATGATGTTCAGGATCTTCTCGTAGGAATTGATGAAGGACTCGCTGTTGAAGGTGTAGACCGGGACGTCCTCCTCGTTCTTTTCCACCAGCGTGTTGCCGCAGCCGTTCAGAAGGAACATGTAGAAGACGCCGCGCCAGGACATCATGCCGTAGCTGTCGTTGGTGTCGTAAATGCCGTCGCCGTTGGTGTCGTTTCCGCTGACGGACGCCATCTCGGCCAGCTTGTCCAGGGTCCATTTGCCGTTATTGACCAGCTCGTAGGGATCCTCCAGATTGTAGTCGGCGAGGATGCCCTTGTTGAAGAACATGCAGATGGTTTCGTCGATCTGGGTCGTCATGAAGTCGCCGACGCAGACGAACAGCTTGTTGCAGATGGAGAGCTGCTTATAGGCGTTGTAATCCCAGTAGGGCTTCTCGAAATTCTGGTGGGGAAGGGTTTTCAGGTCGATGAGATAGCCCGACTGCGCCTGGGAGAGAATGTTCGCGCCCTGCATGAGGGTCAGATCGAACGAGCTGTCGCCGGACATGATGGCGTTCTTGATCTGGTCCGCCGCCTGCTCGACCTCGGAGATCTTGATGTTCAGCCGGTCCTCCACGGCGAGGTTGCGCTTGAAGATGGCCGCGGGAATGGCGTCCGCAGAGTCCTCCTCCGCGACGACGTGAACCGTTGTGAACCAGGTGTTGGTCTCCGGGTTGGAGTTGTAGATCACAAATTCGTAGCCCTCAAAATCCGATTCGGGAAGATCGTCGGAGATGACGGGTTCCGTTTCCGCCTCCTCCTCGACGATTTCGGGGGCAAGCTCCGTTTCCGCCGCTGCGGGAGCGTCCGTGTTTTCCTGGCTTTCACCGCAGGCGGTCATGGGCAGGAGCAGCAGCGCGGAAAGAAGGAGGGCGGCAATTCTCTTGTTCATTATGTTGTCCTTTCTGAGAAGAATAAGATGGCTTGGGCTTGTTGCGCTCCCCTGCGGCGGGGATAAAGAAGACTGTCAGCAGTATAGCATATTATGTAAAGAAAAGCAAGGGGCCGGAGGAAAAAGGCTCGCTGTACGGCGGATCCCGGACGTCGTAGTGTAAGACGAAGAAACAGGAAAGCGGGCCGTCCGCTTTTTTACATGGCGATATCGTTCTTGTTGACGGCCTCGTTCTCGTTGCCGGACAGAATCACGGGGGACGCCTTGCAGAGAGCGGCGAACTGCGCTGCGGTCAGCGTTTCCGCGGGATCGAAGCTGTCGCCGGCGGCATAGGCGAGGGTGCGGTTTTTCAGCCACCGCGCGCCGGGATCGTCCTCGGTCAGGTTCAGCGTGCAGATGAGCAGCCGTCCGCCGTTTATGCCCACGCGGTATTCGGCCAGCATGGCCTCGCGCCGGGCGTTTTTGTAGGGAGGGGCAATGTCGAGGATGGGATCATGGGGCCGGTCGATGGGCAGACCCTCCGCCTCGAGGATCACGGACCGGCTGCCGTTCAGCATGTGCTCGAACTGCCGTCCGCAGAAGCTGTCGTGGGGGAAGTCCTCCATGAGCGGGTGGTCCGCGATGACCGTCGCCAGGTGTCCGTTGGTCCGTCCGGCCAGGGCGATCTGCCACGACACATCCGCCGAAGCAAAGGGTCCCGGGCCGAAGAGGACGACGGTCTCTCCCCGGTTCATGCGGTTCAGAAGGCTCGTCCCGTCGGAATCCGTCAGCACGGTCACACCCTTTTCCTTCAGGGTCCGTGCGGAGGGGGCGGCGTTTTTCGGGAAGGCCCAGAGCTCCCAGCGGTTTTCGCAGTCCGTATCCCCGCCGGAGAGCTCAGCCGTGAGCGTCATGGCAAAGGGCTTCTCCGTCCTCGGTACCCGGAAGGACACCGTGCAGAGCGGCGTGATCTGACCGCGCGGGACCGCACCGAGGCGCACCTCCCTGCGATACAGCACCTTTCCGCCGCCGGTGATCCGGATCCTAAGGGCGGCCTTCGGGAGCTCCCCGCCGTAGTGGGATACCAGCAGCGGGATCTCGACCCTCGTCCCCGTCTCCAGATTCAGACAGGCGGGCAGGTCGGCCAAAAGCACTGTATCGCTGTTGTACCGGCGCACGTTCTCCACGGTCTCGCCCGGCTTGAGCTCGTAGAATTCGTTCATCATCCCGACGCAGTAACCGAAGGTGTGGCCGTGGGTGTCGATGTCTCCGAGGAAATCGTACCCGGCGAAGCTCTCCGAACGGCGGACGGTCTCAAAGCAGTGCTTCCGCAGGATCTGCTGCCAGGCGGCCGAATTGCGATAGTAGAGCGGCGCGCGGTCCAGCAGTCCCTTGTTCCCGAGATGGCGGCGGACGGAGGAGAAAAGCTCTGTGTCGCCCACGCGGGTGCCCTTATACCGCTCCTCGAGGGAGAGATCGGCGTAGGTGCCGTGGATCCCGATTTCGTGGGACAGAAGGGGCTTTCCGTAGACCGCGTTGCGCTCGTCCAGCACCTTGGCGTCCCCGGAGGCGGAGAAATAGCTCGTCAGGCCGAGGGAATAGCTGTTGTAGAGGTCGCAGAACTTCCCCAGCTCACGAAGCCTTCCCGGGTTGTGCTGAAACGGGGTCGGCACGGTCTCGTCCCGGTCGGTGAAGACATATTCGATCCCGCGCATGGCGGACATGGGGGAGAAGAGCGAATCCGTCTCCCCGTGGACCAGGGCGGCGACGGAGCGGAGGTGCTTCACGTAATCCTCGTCGATCTGCATCTCGTTCCCGGTGGAATAGAGGTTCACCGCTGCGTGGGACCGGCAGAAGCGGACGATGTCGCCCCACTCCGCGATGGTCGTGTTGTTCGGGCTCTCGACCTCCATCACCATGCCAAGCTCGTCGGCGGCCTCCATGTATTCGACGGGGGGCACCCAGGTGTGGAACCGGATGGAATTGAAGCCGAGCTTTTTCAGCGTCCGGAGATTGCGGCGGTAATAGCGCACGTCCCTGGTGGGGTGGATCGTTTCCGGGAAATAGCAGTGCTCGCAGGTCCCGCGGAAGAGGAAGGGCTCCCCGTTGAGGAAGAGCTTCGTCCCCCGGACCGTCAGCCTGCGGATGCCGAAGCGGGTCCGAAGAGTCTGACGGCCGGTCGAGACCTCGGCGGTGTAGAGCTTCGGGCTGTCCGGGGACCAGAGGGCAAGCGCGTCGGTCGGGAACGTGCATTCCGTCTTGCCCGCCGGGAGCACAGCTTCTCTGACGCACCGCTCCCCGTCAAGGATCCGCACGGTCCGCGAGGTCAGGTCGGCACCGCCGTCGATATGGACGGTAAAGGCGGAGCAGTCCTCCGAGGTTGACACCCAGAGGTCCCGCACCCCGTCCGGGCGGATTATGAGCTCCACGTCGCCGTAGATGCCGCCGGTGCATTCGTTGGCCGTGCGGGAGGTCATGCCGGTGACGGGCCGCCCCATGTACCCGGACAGCCGGTTGTTCGAGACCGCCAGCGTGATCCGGTTCTCCCCGACGGCGAGCAGTCCGGCCGGGACCTGGAAGCCGAAGGGGGTGGAATAGCCCTCGTGACGGCCAAGGTACGCTCCGTTGATCCACGCGGACACGGCGTTCTGCGCGCCGCCGAAATGGAGCTCCGTTTCCCCGTCCGGGAGCGCGTCAAGGGTGACGGTGCGCTGATAGACAAAACAGCCCACGGGATTCGGCAGGGCCATGTCGGGGACGTAGCCTGCCTGTGGGTACCGCTGCAGGGTATAGAGCGGATTCCATTTCAGCTTTGTGTGCAGGGCCGTGGTCCGGAACAGATCGCAGAGATCCTCCCAGTATCCCGGCACGGGGCAGGGCGTCGCGGAATCCGAATGGGGATGGATCAAGGGTTCTTCTTCTGCGGCATACGGCTTCTCGGACAGCACGTCGATCCGCCAGGTGCCGTTTAAATTGACGGTGTGTTTCATAACGTCAGGCCTCAGTCATTCCGTCCGAAGAGGTATTTGTCGATCCCCTCCATGGACTTCGTCCCGTGCCACATATGGGGACCTTCGAAGATGTCGTGGCAGAGGCGGTCCTCACAGTCCTGGAGGCGGTAGGCGGAGCGGACCTGCTCCACGTAGGGCTTCACGTTGTCGAGGCCGTCCTTGCCGTTCAGGGGATCCGCGTCTCCCGTCTCGATGACGAAGGGGCGCGGCGCGATGAGGGAACCGAGATCCCCCACGTCGAAATTCTCCCACATGTGGGGGATGTAGTTGCAGGAGCAGTTGTAGAGCTCCAGCAGCGCCTGCCGGAAGCCGTAGAAATACCCGCTGCAGGCTGCATAAGCGATCCGGTCCTCCATGGCGACGAAATACAGGGTCTGCAGGCCGCCGCCGGAGAGGCCGATGCAGCCGATTTTTGCGGGATCCACGTTTTCCTGGGCTTCGATATAGTCGGTCAGGCGCATGAGGTCCCACACCCACATGCCGGTCACGCACTGGCCCAGGGGGAGGGCCATGAAGTTCAGGTAGTAGCACGAGCTGCCGAGTCTCGCTCCGGCGTGGTCGCCCTGCATGATGGTCTCGCGCCTCTCGCCGAACCCGCGGGCGTCGGGGCAGAAGACAATCGCGCCCTTCTTTACAGCGGCGACGCCGTAATCATAGTTGTGGACCTTGATGGCCTCCTCCAGCGCGGGGAAGAACCCGTTCCCGGCCACCGCTTCCTTGCCGCAGCTGCCGTGTCCGTGGGCGGCAATAACGGCGGGACGCTTTTCTCCCTCCGCGATGCCGTCCGGGACGAGGCGGTAGAAGGTCATGATCACGTCGGGTTCGGTCTTGATGGTCCATTTTTCGCGGGTGTAGCCGTCCATTTTCTCGGAAGAGAGCAGCTCCGGGTCCGGCGCGCTCGGGGTCATCCGGTCCAGGCCCAGGAGGGAGAAGAGCTTGTTCCGCGCCTTTTTCTTCCAGATTTCGTATTCGGCGGCGGTCTTGCAGTTCATGCGCATGGCGGGCTCATGGCTGGCCATGATGGCGGAAAAGTGCGCGAGGGTTTCGTAGTACCGGCTCATTTCAGTCTCCTTTATGGTTTATCTTTTCTCGCGGAACACGCTGAGATACTTCCGGACGGCCTCGGGTTTGGTGTTCCCGTCGATCCCGACGCAGGAGAAGCAGAGCCGCTCCTCCCCCCCGAACGCACGGATCGCCTCGTCAGTCTTCCGGGCGATTTCTTCCTTAGAGTCCGATTTCAGGGCTACCGGGGAATAGCGGACGCAGCATTTGATATCCCTCTCCCCCACCGCCTCCGCGACGGCGTTGAGATCGCTTCCCGCGCCGATCTCGAGGAATTTGAGATGCGGCACTCGGAGGTATCCGTCGATGACCGTCTCCATGTTCGGGCCGCAGTGGTGGATCCCGAAGCAGGGGAATGCCCCGGCCAGCTTGCAATCATAGGGCAGAAGGTGCTCCACGTACTGGTCGTTTGAGAGCATGGTCACGGAGCAGTTGCTGGTCAGATAGACCCCGGGGCAGGACTGCTTCACGATGGAGGTCACGCCGCCCGACACGACGGGGGACAGTGCGTAAAGCCGCCGCCCGATGTCGATGGAAAGGTCCGTCGCCGCCGTCAGCAGGTTCTCCTCCAGCTCCGGCTCGTCGTAGTAGTCGAAGAACAACGTCTCCCCCCGCAGATCGAGGGCGATGTTCTGAATTCCCATGAGGTTGACGGCGCTCTCCGCCCGGCCGAAGCTTTTCAGATAATAATCGATCTGCTGCTGTACCTTCTGCCATAGGGGATGCTCGTCAAGGACAGGGGCTTTGAGCTCCCGGATCTGCTCGTCGGTCAGATGGGCGCACATCACCTGCGGGGCGTCGTCCTTTTTGAAGACCACCGCGCAGCCGAGAATCTGGGAATAGAGAAATCCGCAGGCGATCAGATCGGAGAAGAGGATGGGCCTTGCCTCGGGATGCTCCTCCCCGATCCCGTAGGCGCCGAAGTGCTCCCACAGCGTCCGCCGCATCCGGATGTCCGCTTCGACGTGATAGTCCGGATCGAAGAAAAACTTCTCGTCGAAATCCACCCCGGCGTACCGGTGCCACCACGACGGATGAAAGGTTACGTCCACATTGGTTCTCATGGCGTCACCTCATGCGAAGAAGCGCGGGAGCCACTTCCGGTTGGCCCTGAGCAGGTCGTCGCAGAGTTCGGGGACCCGGCTGAAATCCATGGTCCCGGTGGAGGGATCGAGGCTCATGGCTTCCACAAGCAGCTTCCGGTCTCCGTTCAGCGCGGCTTCCACCACCATTTCGTTGATCCCGGTGTGGAGAGCGCAGAGGTGACGGACCGGGCGCGGGAGGTCTCCGGCGGGAAGGGGCGTGATGGCGCCGTCCTTTTCTTTCCGGACCAGCGTCTCGACAATGGCGCCTTCGGGGAGATTGGAAATCTGGCCGCTGTTCGGACGGTTGCAGATGGTGATCATTTCGGTCTTATCGATATAGGACTGCATGATCCCGATGATCTCCTCCCCGGATCGGCTGAAGGTCACGGGTTCCTCTCCGCTGGCGATGCGGTCGATGTACTGCTTCTGCAGGACCTTGTCCAGCCGCCGGGAATCCACGGTGGTTTTCAGGACGCCGTACTTCATGCCGAAGCCGTTCTGATTGTTGCAGAGGGAGGGCCAGAATTCGATGAGATGCCGGTCGCCGGGAATGGGGAGGTACCCGAACTGACGGCACAGAGCGAGCTTGGCCTGTCCGTTGTTGGCATAGGGATTGGTCGGAACATAATCGGGGTCCGTGTCGTTCAGTCCCTCGTGCTCCTCCGCGAACTGCCGGATCCTGCCGAGCATGTCCTCCCCGTTCAGGTTGGCCCTCACCAGCCAGATATAGTGGTTGATCCCGGCCACGGCGTAGTCGAAGCCGATTTCGTTCAGGTAGGAATAGAGGTAGGTCCCGATGCCCATCCCTTCCGGCTTGTTCAGGCCGAGGATCCTCCCGAGTATGGCGGCCAGGGCGTTGATCTCATGGCAGATGCCGTAGACGGTCACGGTCTTCGCCGGGAGGTTGAAGGCTTTGGTCACGGCGGTCATGGGATTGGTGACATTGAGCAGCACGGCGCCCGGGCAGACAGCCTCCATGTCCTGCGTGATTTCATACGCCACGGGGACCGTCCTCAGGGCGGCGGAGATGCCGGAAATGCCGCAGGTCATGGACACGGGGAGGCGCACGCCGTATCTGACGGGGATCTCCAGATCGTTGAAGAAAGCGTCCATGGCGCCGGGGGAGAAGGTGGTCAGCACGAAGTCGCATCCCGCCAGCGCCGCACGCCGGTCCTCGACGATGGACACCTCGAAGTTTTTATCCGTCAGCTCGTTGAATTTGAGGAGCATGTTCTTCACGCTCGTGACGTGATCCGTGTTGGGATCCACCAGACGGATCTCGCCGCCCTCCACGCCATCCAGCGTATAGACGTCCTTCATCAGCCCGCGCATCCAGTTCACGGATCCGCCGCCGATCACGCAGAGTTTGATTTTCATAGACACCTCTTCCTTTCCCGGTTCTGCCGCGGGGATGCGGAATCCGCGCCGCTTGCCCGGTATTTTTACCATGTCCTTATTATATTGCATTATACATCACCGCCGGGGCTTCTGTCAAGACAGGCACGGGAACAATGAACCTCACGCACGGCTCCCCGCTTTTTCTTCGGATCCGGTTTCCTCTTGCGCTTGAAGCGGAGATATGCTATAATGTCGGTGACGACGGAAACGGGTCAAAGAGCTTACTTCCGGGGGAGGGTTGGCAGGTGGAACAGGGAATCATGGAGCGCCTTTGCGATACAGTCTGGCTGGACGATCAGAATGCGTGGTTCGGCAGGCTGCGGGACATTTTTGAGGGGGACGCGAAGGGGCCTCTGGTGCTGAACGGCATTTCAAGCTGGCATCAGGACTACGGCCCGGACGGCGCGCCCCTGTACGGCGATCCGGAGCGCATGCTGGAGGCGGATCTGTGCGCGCTGGCCGGTCGGATGGAGGGGGCGCTGCGGGAGGATCAGTTCCGGCCCGCCTGTGTGGAGCAGGGCTTCTACGGCGTGCACTTCGTGGACCGGATCTTCGGAGCGGAGGTCTTCTTCAAGAGCGGGCAGTGGTACAACCTCTATCTCTCCAATCCCGTCGGGGAGCTTGCGGTGCCGGATCTGGAGAACGATGGGACCTGGAGGCTGGCCCGGGACTATGCCGAGGCTTTCTTCGCCGCCGGAACGACGGTCCCCCTGTTCGGCCTGCCCACCATCGCCAGCGCCCTCAACATTGCCATCAACCTGTACGGGCAGGAGATTCTCGTGGCCATGATGACGGAACCGGAGGCGGCGAAGCGCGATCTCGGCATCATCAACGATTTGCTGATCCGGCTGCACCGCTGGTATCTGGACCGGTTTCCCCCGGAACGCATCCAGCCCGTGATCTCCTGGGGGAGGACGCAGCCCCCGGGATACGGTCAGCTCTGCGGATGCAGCACGCAACTGGTGTCCCCGGCCCTGTACGAGGAATTCATTATGCCCCTGGACGACGCGCTGTTGGCGGCTTATCCCCACGGGGGAATGATCCATCTATGCGGCAGCCACCGCCACCTGATCCCTCTCTTCGCCCGGATGCCGCACCTGAGAAGCGTTCAGCTCAACGACCGGGCCTCGGAGGATCTGCTATTCTACGCACAGGGGCTGCGGGAAGATCAGGTCATTTATCTCATCC
>CACWLT010000078.1 GCA_902761695.1 uncultured Ruminococcus sp. | reverse complement strand
CCGGGATGGGATTTCATGCCGGTATCGCGGTTTTACAGGTTGGCGGTCAGCTCCTCGAAGACGGGCCAGCCCTCGTCCGGGTAGAAGCGGTGGCCGGCGGGACCGATCACCAGACGGCAGGAATCCGGAACGCCGGCGGCCTCATAGACGGCTTTGACGGTGCGGAAGCCTTCCTCCACGCCGTCCAGCGGGAAGATGGGATCCTCCCGGCCGCAGACGATCACCACGGGAGTGGGGGTGGAGAGCATGGCCAGATCGGGCATTTCCATATACTCCAGGATGTGGGGGATATGGTTGCAGATGCAGTGGTCCATGGCGTAGATGGAGCGGCGGTAGAGGTTGAAGGCGCAGGATGGCATGACGGCGGTCAGGCGGTGCTCGATGGCTGCCGAGTGCCAGGTGGCTGTGCCTCCGCCGGAGTTGCCCATGAGGTAGATCCGGGCGGGGTCCGCGGCGTCCGAGAGACCGTTTTCAATGGCGTCGATCAGGCGGGTGATGTCGTAGATCCGCTCGCCGAGCAGGGTCCGGCCGATCATGAGGGCCTGGGAAGCGGGGAGCAGGCAGCCCATGCCGTGCTTGAGCTCGCCGAGGCCTCTCTGCTCCATGGCGATGGCGATGTATCCTCTCGCGACGGCCTGGAGGGCGAAGTCACGGCCTCCCGCGATGGTTTCCTCATCCCCGGGGAATTTGGCGCGGCCGATGGAGATGTGCATGCCGGTGGAATGGCCCTGGAGGCAGATCATGACGGGCAGCTTTCCGCCGCGCTCCAGACGGGAGGGAGCCTTCGGGATCAGCATATGGGCCGGAACGCGGAAGCCGGGCTCGGATTCAAAGGTGAAGCGGATCTCGGTGAAGCGGGGATCGGCGTCCTCCGTGAATTCCACGGTCACGTCGGGAGCGTCTGAGGGCACGGGCATTTTGTCCCAGC
This sequence comes from uncultured Ruminococcus sp., assembly GCA_902761695.1. Lineage (GTDB taxonomy): Bacteria > Bacillota > Clostridia > Oscillospirales > CAG-272 > UMGS1696. Next base: position 8,821 of record CACWLT010000078.1, on the reverse strand, counting down.
CGATGAGGGAGCGGAAGAGGCGGTCGGCGCGCTTTCTCTGGGGCTCGAGAGGTTCGGCGGGATCAAAGGAATAGGGCAGACGGGCGGCAAGGTCGGCGTCCGCCAGAGCGGTGTGAAGATCGTAGAGCGACATGGCAGTCTCCTTTATCATGGGCCTTTCCGCGAAGGAGGGCCGGACGGGATGCGGTGGGAGGGAGGTCTTCCCTGCCCGCTGATTCATTATAGCACAGGCGGGGAGGCAAATCAAGCGGGCGGAGGCACACGGGGCGGATTGTTTTGCCGCATTTTTCCCGCAGCGATAGGGCGGAAGGAGAGGTTCTCTCGGGCGGAGGCCTTGATTCCGGGGACGGGATATGTTATAATGGGAAAAATATGACATAGAGGCGATGGCATGAACGAAAATCCCGTTGTGCTGGCAAGGTGCGGGAGCTACGATCCCGATACGCTGGAAGAAGCGCTTGGCGCATCCCTGGCGGCTCTTCATCTGGGAGAGGACTTTTTCCGGGGGAAGCGGGTGTTATTGAAACCCAATCTGGTGCTGGCGAAAAAGCCGGAACAGGCGGCCACCACCCATCCCGCCATGATCCATGCGCTGGCGGACATCCTCTTTGACGCGGGGGCCGCAAGCGTGACTCTGGCGGATTCGCCGGGCGGTCCATACTCCGCCGCCGCGCTGGGGCATGTCTACCGGGTCTGCGGCATGGAGGAGGCGGATCCGAGAGTCAGGCTGAACGACGACTTCACCTTCCGGCCCGCCCGCGCAGACGGCGTGAAGCTGAAAATCTTCCGCATGATCTCAGCCGCTCTGGACGCGGACGTGATCGTGGACGTGTGCAAGTTCAAGTCCCACTCCCTGACCGGCATGTCCTGCGCGGTCAAGAATCTGTTCGGCCTGATTCCGGGGGTGGAGAAATTCGAGATGCACAACGCGTTCCCGGAGCTGTCCGATTTTTCCGAGATGCTGGTAGATCTGTGCGAAACGGTGATCCGGGAGAAGCCCTTTCTGGCGGTCTGCGACGGGATCCTCTCCATGGAGGGCAACGGTCCGACGCACGGGGTGCCTGTGGAGACGGGTTTTCTGCTCTGCTCCTGGGATCCCTTCGCGCTGGACGTTATGGCGGAGCACATGATGGCGCGGGACGGGCGGATCCTCTATCTGGACGCGGCGGCCCGGCGGGGGCTGGTTTCCCGGGACTGGCGGGAGATTCCGCTGGTCGATGAGAAGGGGGATGCGATTGCCGACCCTCCGGTCTTTCCGCTGGCTTATCCGGACGCCGACGCGGGGCATTTTCTCCGGAATCTGCCGAACTTCATGGGCGGACAGTTCACGAAGCTGTTCGAGCCCCGGCCAAAGATCATGCAGAAGAAGTGCGTGGGCTGCGGGAAGTGCTTCGAGTCCTGTCCCCGCCATACTATCCGGATGGTCGTGGGGAAGAAAAAGAAGGCGCGGATCGATCCGGAAAAATGCATCCGCTGCTGGTGCTGTCAGGAGCTCTGTCCCATCGGCGCGGTGGGGGTAAAGCAGAATTTTCTCATCAGACTGATTCATTGAGGGGTGACATCATGCGGACTCTGACGATGGAGGCATTTGCGAAGATCAATCTCTGGCTGACCGTGGGGGAGAAGCGGCCGGACGGGTATCACGACATCGAGACCGTCATGCAGCGGGTGTCTCTCTCCGATCTGGTGAGCGTCACGCGGAATCCGGATCCCGAGGGGGAGAAGATCGCGGTGCACTGCTCGGATCCCTCCCTGCCCACCGACGGGCGCAACATCGTCTGGAAATGCGCGGAGGCGTTTTTCAGGCGGTTCGGGATCGAAAAATACGACGTTTTCATCGACATCGAGAAGCACATTCCCCAGGCGGCGGGGCTGGCCGGGGGTTCTGCAGACGGAGCGGCGGTACTGCTCATGCTGAACCAGCTCTGCCGGATTCGGGCCGGACGGGACGCGCTCTGCTCCGTCGGGGCGGAAGTGGGGGCGGATATTCCCTTCTGCCTCATGGGGAACCGGTATCTCTGCCGGGGAAAGGGAGAAATCCTCACGCCGGTGCATGTCTCATCGTCCGTCTCCCAGCACGCGCCCATCTACTCCTGCGCGGCGGTGATCGTCAAGTCCCCCGCCCTGTCGGTGTCCACGGGGGAGGCCTACCGGATGCTGGACGAGATCCCGCCGTCCCCTGAGGATGCGGAAATGCGGAAAGCGGGGCTGGAAGCGCTGCTTCGTGAGATCCGGGCGGGCGAGATTCCGCGGACGCTGTACAACGATTTCGAGCGGGCCGCTCCCGAGGGGGTATCCGCGCTGAAGGAGAGACTCCGGGCTCTGGGTGCTCTGTCCGTGCTCATGAGCGGCAGCGGGCCCTCCGTCTACGGACTGTTCCGGCGCCTGCATGACGCCGAGGCTGCGCGGGACAGGCTGAGGACCGAGGGAGAGGACGCCTGGGCTGTGCGGTTCAGGTGAATCAAAGCGATTTATTCTTTGCCATTATGAAAGGAAGGTCTGCCATGTCTGTTTTCTACAAGGGGCGCGGGACGCCTGAGATGTACGACGATCTCATGGACTTCATGAACTACGTCTTCGGGTTCGACGGGGACGGAAAGGATTTCAAGAAGCTCCTGCCCAAGTGCTACAATAAGGAGTACGATCCCTGCTGGAACAATTACGTCGTCACGGAGAACGGGAAGCTGCGCGCGGCTATCGGGGCTTACGACGCCGATCTTTATGTGAACGGGGAGATTCTGAAAACCCGGGGGATCGGCAACGTGGCGGTTCACCCTTATTTCCGGTCCATGGGCTACATGAAGGACTGCATGCACATGGCGCTGCGGGACATGATCGAGGACGGGGTGGACATCTCCCTGCTCGGCGGGCAGCGGCAGCGGTATCAGCACTTCGGGTTCGAACAGGCGGGGGCGCAGTACGTCGTTTCCGTGGACAGAGGCAATCTGCGGCGAGCCTTTGAGAACGTGTCCCTTCCCGAATACGAGCTGCGCGACGTGGGAGAGGGCGACGGGGATCTGATCGGGAAGATGTACGCTCTCCACAGCGCGCGGAACTACCGGATGATCCGTTCACGGGAGGCTTTCTTCGACATCGCCCGGTCCTGGCGCTCGAACGTCACCGCCATTCTCAGGGACGGCGAATTCCGGGGGTATTTCACGGGCGCGCTGAAGGAACTGACGCTGACGGATCCCGGAGAGCTGACGGACGTGGTACGGAATTACGTGAAACAGCGGGGGGACGTTTCGATCGACGTACCCGCATGGGAGACGGATATCGTCGGGGTGCTTCGCTCCTTCGGCGGCGGCATTTCCTACGGGAACAGCGAGATGTTCAATATACTGAATTACCGTCATGTGACGGAGGCGCTGCTTAAGTACAAGGCTTCCCGGGAAGTTCTGGGGGACGGGGAGCTGACGCTGCTGATCCACGGATTCGCGGGGGACGAGCGGTTCCGTATCGCGGTGAAGGACAACGAGGTGATTGTGGATGATTCAGTCTCCGGGGACGCTCTGGAGCTGGGGCATCTGGAGGCGGTCAGCTTCCTTACCGGAATTTTCTCCCACAGGCGCGAGGCTCTTCCCGTGACCGTTCGCTCCTGGTTCCCGCTGCCGCTGTTTGCGGATCCGGCGGATCATGTATAATTAACCGGTATTTACCGAATAATATTCACGAAGGCCCGACGGAAGGATGCTGTCGGGTCTTCTTTTTCCGCATCCCGGGAAAATGTTTTTTTGCACCTTGACGAATCGGAGGGGCAAGGGTTTGCGGGATTTCGTCAAAGTGCAGAAATCGGGCGGGCGGATGAATTTTTTATGCGCCGCTCTTGCATTTTGAGCGAATCCGGAGTATAATTATTCCGTTCTCAAACCACACTATTTATTCGGAGGATGCGTCATGAGCTATCTGCAGAACGTACTGTCCCAGGTTGAAGCGAAGTATTCCTATCAGCCGGAATTTCTCCAGGCTGTGCGCGAAGTGTTCGAATCCCTCGCTCCGGTCATCAACAAGAATGAAAAGTTATACGAACAGGAAGCGATTCTCGAGCGGATCACCGAGCCCGACCGACAGATCCAGTTCCGGGTCCCGTGGGTGGACGACACCGGCAAGATCCGCGTGAACACCGGCTACCGCGTGCAGTTCAACAACGCCATCGGTCCCTACAAGGGCGGTCTGCGCCTCCACCCCTCCGTCAACCTGTCCGTCATCAAGTTCCTGGGCTTCGAGCAGGTCTTCAAGAACAGCCTGACCGGTCTCCCCATGGGCGGCGGCAAGGGCGGCTCCGACTTCGATCCCAAGGGCAAGAGCGACCGCGAGGTCATGGCCTTCTGCCAGAGCTTCATGACGGAGCTCTACAAGTACATCGGCGCGGACGAGGACGTTCCGGCTGGCGACATCGGTACCGGCGCGCGTGAGATCGGCTATCTCTACGGTCAGTACAAGCGGATCACCGGTCTGTACGAGGGCGTTCTGACCGGCAAGGGGCTGAGCTACGGCGGTTCCCTGGTGCGGACCCAGGCCACGGGCTACGGTCTGCTCTATCTGGTGAATGAGCTGCTGAAGGATCACGGCGACGGACTGGACGGCAAGACGGTGCTTATTTCCGGCGCGGGCAACGTGGCCATTTACGCGGCGGAAAAGGCGCAGCAGCTGGGCGGCAAGGTGGTCACCATGTCCGACTCCACCGGCTGGATCTATGACAAGGACGGCATCGACCTGGCTCTGGTGAAGGAGATTAAGGAAGTGCGCCGCGGCAGAATCTCCGAATACAAGGACGCGAAGCCTTCCGCCGATTATCACGAGGGTCGGGGCGTCTGGTCCGTTCCCGCCGACATCGCTCTTCCCTGCGCCACCCAGAACGAGCTTCTGATCGACGACGCGAAGGATCTGGTGAAGAACGGCGTGAAGGCGGTCTGCGAAGGCGCGAACATGCCCACCACCATCGAGGCCACCAAGTACCTGCAGGAGAACGGCGTGCTGTTCGTTCCCGGCAAGGCTTCCAACGCCGGCGGCGTGGCTACCTCCGGACTGGAGATGTCCCAGAACTCCGAGCGGCTGAGCTGGAGCTTCGAGGAAGTGGACGCCAAGCTGAAGGGCATCATGACCGGTATTTATCAGAACATTGCGGCGGCCGCGGCCGAATACGGCATGGCCGGCAACTACGTGGCGGGCGCCAACATCGCGGGCTTCTCCAAGGTAGTCAACGCCATGATCGCGCAGGGAGCGTATTGATTCGGTTCCCTGCCAGAAATGGAATAACGGTATAAAACATCCCGCATGGCTGTTTTTGAGGCAGTCGTGCGGGTGTTTTGTTTTATTCTGTCAGAGGCGGGTGATTTGGACGGAGGGAGCGGGGGTGACGGAGACGATCCAGGCGCCATGGTCGAAGGCGGGTTCGACGCCCAACTTCATGCCGGCCCATTCGGCGAAGTAATCGTTTTTTTCCTCATGGCCGCAGATGATGGAGAGGACGGTTCTGCTTTCCGCCGCCGCCATGGCGATGCCGCCGTTTACGGTCTGGCACTTCCGCTCCTCCCGGATGACGCCGTCAAATCCTCCGCGGTCCTGGCTGTGGATCAGCTGGGCATGCTCCGGCGTGGGGGTATGGAAGAAGAAGAGCTCCGGGATCGTCCTGCCGTACCGCTCCGCGATGCGCTCCTGGTCTTTGTCAAACCAGGCGGTCTGGTTGAAGCGGACGCCGTCCATGTAGTGGGGGGTATAGAGGGGATAGGGCAGGCGGGAGCGTCCCGGGGAACCGTATTCCCGCTCGTAGGATGTGGTCTCCGTATGGGTGTCGAAGAGGCGCAGGATCAGGGAGGGCGTACCCTGCTCTTCGCGGAACACGGGGAGGGTGCCGTCGGTGAAGCCGTCCGTTCCCTCGGCGCGGTCCAGGAGAAGGCAGCCGGGAACGGAGGTGAAGATCTCCCACAGGGCTTCGTCGCTCAGGCCGCATTTCCGCTCTCCCTCGCCGAAGGTAAAGGCTATGGGGAGGCCGGAATCCACGGCGGGGGCGAGAAAGTCGGAGAGCAGGCGGCGGGCTTCCTCCTCGGGCACGGGGGAGAGGAAAGTATCGCCGCCAAGCAGGATCAGATCGGGCTCTCCGGCCTGGATCAGGGAGGAAAGGCGGTCTCTTTTCCGTGCGGCGCTTTCCTCGTCCAGTCTGACGGTGTGGAGGGGGAGGATGCGGAAATCGCTGTTTTTCCAGTGCAGTTCAGGCATTGTCGTGTCCCTCCCGGAAAATGAAATCCACCGCGCCCGGGCAGTCCTTCAGATAGACGTGGACGGAATCCGGGTGCATGGGATCCGCCGCCTTCAGGGTGATGAGCCGGCCGCCGCGGATCCTGTCCGAGCCGTACACATCATAGCCGAGGCTTGCGTCCTCCGACAGCTCGATGCCCATATACTTCCCGGCGAAGCTGTTGATATGGTCGTGGCCGCTGACAATGGCCGAGATATCACCCCGCTCATAGGCCGCCGCAAACAGGCCCGGGTTGAAGGCTGGGATCCCGGCGGACTCCTCCAGCTCCCCGGTCATGAAGGTGAGAGAGGGATTGCGGGGAATCAGGCTGTGCTCCTGCAGGGGGATATGCATGCCCATGACGCCGGGGATTTTCCGTCCGTACTTCTTTTCAAGGGCTTTGTCCAGCTCCCAGAACCATCTGGCCTGGGCATGGTAGACACCGCCGCCAGCGTCGAAGCCCCAGGTTGTGGCGGTATAGTCGTAGGGAGCGGGGATCCCGTACTCAGCCGCCCACTGGCTTGTACCCCGGTGGGAGTCGAAGAGCCAGATCATGAAGGCGGGGACATCGGAATCCGGGCTCTCCATGACGGGCACCGCGTAGGTTCCGTAGCCGGGGAGGCTGTCCGGGCCGCGGAGGGAGAGGCAATGGGGATAGGCCGCGAGAACCTCCGTGGGGAGGCCCTCCTCATGGTCGTGGTTTCCGGGCACATGGCACCAGGGGACGCCCCGGGATTCGCAGGGTGCGGCGATGGCGGCGACATAGCGGAGAAGGCGGTCGGCGGAGTCCATTTCCCCGTCGGAGATGAAGTCGCCGAGGTTGACGCAGAGGTCCGCGCCGGTGTGATCCAGCAAGGCGCCGACGGCCAGGGGGAGCCTCTCGTCCCAGTCCCGGTCTGAGGGGGCGTGAAAATCCGAGATGAACAGGACGCGGAATTCTCCCGCCCCGTTCAGCGCGAGGGTGAGCTTGTCCGGCATTTCCTTTTTCAGATCCATCGAGTAAACCTCCCTGCTCTCATGTGTGGAGATCGCGGATATAGTATTTGTCGCCGCCCTCAAAGAAGTCCGGGTTCCGCATGCACTTTTCCCCGGCGATATCCCACAGGCGCACCTGACGGGTGGAGAGGCCGCCGTCCTCGGTGATGTCGATGATCCGGCCGCCGCGCATGTCGTCGTGGGTGGACATGTCATAGCCCAGGCAGCAGTCATAGGCCAGGGTAACGCCGCAGTACTGTCCCTGAAAATCGCAGAGGTGCTCGTGTCCGGCGAAGATGCCCTTCACGTCCCCGCGCTCCAGGCAGGCGAAGAAGAGGCCGCTGTTCAGCTCAGAGCAGGCCACGTCCTCCCGCTTATGCCCCACGAAGCCCACGTTCTCCGGATTGCGGTACATGAGGCAGAACTCGACGAGCGGCACGTGGAGGAACAGCAGCGCGGGGATTTTTCGTTCGGCTTCCTTTTCGGCGCTCTTTGAATGGTTGTAGTACCACATGACCTGATCGAACATGGGGGTGGCCTGGTCGTGGCCGTCGCTGAAGTGATTGGGCAGGACGAAGACGGTGTCGTCCGGGAGACCGAATTTCCGCGTGAAGTCGTGCACGTTGGTGTGGGAGTCTAGGGCGTAGAGGTGGTAAGCGACGTGTTCCCCGTCCCGGGCGTACACCGGCAGGCAGTAGTTCCCCACCCCGGAGATGTCCGCCGGTCCCGCACTGCTGAGACAGAGGGGGAAGGCTTCGTAGACCGGCTCCTGCTCCGCCTTGGACATGGGCTCCTCACCGTCGTGGTTGCCGAACACGTGGGCCCAGGGGATCCCCCGCCTCGTCATGGGCGCCGTCACGTCGGTGAGGTAGCTTTTCAGAATATCGGGAGTGATGCCGCAGAGCTGATCCCCGCCCAGCATGACGAAGTCCGGCTTCGCATACGCCACCATGGTCTCGATGGCCCAGGTCAGCTTGGGGTTATAATCGGGCTTCCCGTGGAAGTCGGAGATCATCAGCACACGGAAGCTGCCGTCCGGGCGGAAACGGAGGAGCGGCTTTCCTCTTTCGTCGGCAGTTTTCATGTGTCGCTGTCCCCCGCGTGCCCAAGAATGTCGCGGATCTTCACAAGGCGCGTGGTGAACGCTCCCGGATCCTCCGCGCGGAAATCGATGACGCGGCCGCCCCGGAGGTCGTTGTCCTGGCAGGCGTGATAGCTCATGGAGGCGTCGCAGGCCAGGGTGATGCCCATATAGGCGCCGGAGAAGTCGTTCCAGTGGTCGTGGCCGCAGAAGATGCCCTTCACGTCCCCTCTCTCCACGCAGGCGCGGAACAGGCCGGAATTGAGGGGGGAAAAGCAGACGTCCTCGCCCTGATGGCCGGTGAGACCAGCGTCCCGGCGGTACCGGGTGATGATGTCGAACTCCGGGAGGGGGATGTGCATGAACATGACGGCGGGGATCTTCCGGCCGCATTCATGCTCGAAGTTTTTGGACAGCTGATAGTACCAGAGGACCTGATCCATATGCACGGTGTCCTCGGAGCCGTGATCCCCCACAAAGGGCGGGAAGGTCTGCGTTTTCGGGTCGAGGCCGTACTGTCTGAAGAA
>CACWLT010000077.1 GCA_902761695.1 uncultured Ruminococcus sp. | reverse complement strand
TATAATCAATATGCTGATCTTCAATTATCTTCAACGCATTAAACAATTCTTTTTTAAAAAATTCCGAACGTCTTTTGTCATAGCTCATCTCCGTCAGAGCATCTATAACATTATATCCGCCGAAATTGCTTCCGAAATTGGTTTCGGCACCCCAAAAAGCCACCACATATTCTGCCGGTAAATTATATTGCTTTTCAATTCGCTCTAATACCGGCTTTAATTCCAAATATTTCAGCCTTACTTGCTCGGCTCTGGTTTTGCTGACTACACGATTAAGATATTCTGTTGAAGTCAAAACAAATTCTAACTGTTTACGATCTTTTGCAACCGCTTGAGGTCTTTCGTGATAAAAATCATTTTCTCCATAAACGGCATCAATCGTTTCTTGAGATATTCCGCGCTGCACCATGTCTTTTTTCAAATCTTCCAGCCAAACCAAATAATTTTGATAGGCTTTTTCGTCTTTAACTTCCGTTTTGGTTGCTGCGCAAGCCGTCAAACTCCACATAATCAAAAACAAACTCAGCAATATATTTTTCATTAATTTCACCCCAAACCATATATGTCAGGTTATCATAAATTATAAAGACTTAAAAAAAGCTTACATTTAGATTTTTATCATGAAGCATCACAAAATATTTTTTAGGGGTGTTTTTTCTTATACCAATTCTTAACCAAATTTTGTTTGAATCAGACTCGAACCGCGATGCTTTTCCGAGTCGTTGTTTTTTAAGGAAATATTTTTAGCAAGGGTTGCTTTTTATGGATATTGAGTTCAGCATTACTAAAAAGAACAAACATTTTTGGATTTATGGTATTTGTTTATTTATCATTGCTTATTTCAGTTTTCACACTTTGTGCGGCAACCGCAACATCTATCGTTTGTACTCCTTGCGCCATGAAATTGCCCAAGCAAAAGAAATATCCCAAAAACTGCAAAACGAAAAACATCGTCTGCAAAAACTGGTTAACCATTTATCCGACAAAAGTCTTGACACAGTGCCCGGACTATAGTAGAATAAACCCGGAAGTCTTCGGTTTAATCTGATGAAAATCCGGGGGAGGGGCAGATATGCTTCGATGGAAGAAAATCCTCAGACCGGCAGCTCTGTGTCTGGCGGCTTTACTCATGGCAGGTACATTCCCCTCCTGCCGGAAGACGGGGGATGACGCTGCGCAGTCCGCCGCCGTACGGACGGAGGAGGACGCGGGGATTCTGACCGACGTTTACCGGGGAGACGGCATCCTTCTGCCCGAGGGAGACTGGCAGGTCATGAGCAGCGGAGGCGGATGGGATCCCGACGCGGGGGAGATGACCCTCTTCGGTTTCTCCCGGGAGCGCGGCGGGGAGGGGACGGAGGCAGGCCGGTACGCCCTTCTCCGGTACAGCCCGGACGGTACGCTTCTGGATACCGCCGCTCTGCCCACGGAGCGGGAGGGGAACAGCGCGATGCTTCCCCGGGAAAGCGGAGATTTTATTTATTACGCGGAAGTGTCCCGGACGGGGACCGGTATGGCTGTCGAGAGCGCGACCCTTCTGACCCGGCTGGACCGGCGCACAGGAGCCGTGATCCGCTCGGACGTGCTGGATCCCCTGTTCCCCCAGGACGCGGTCCAGGCACGGTGGGGCGATTTTGTTCCGGTCTTCACACCCCGCTTTCTCGCTGTGGACGGGGAGGGGGACGTCCTTCTGGCCGATCAGTACACGGCGGCGGTGTTCACGCCGGAGCTGAAGTTCCTCGGGTCCGTCACTCTGGCCCGGGACGGCGGCGAGGGGGATTTCCGCTCCGTCGGTACGGGGCGGGACGGACGGTTCCGGTGCTTCCTGCGGAACGACGCTTGGACCTTTGCCGTCCTGGACAAGGAGACTCTGACCCTGACGGAGGCGGCCGCGCTGGACTATCCCTTCTCCGGTTCGCCGGACAGGGTGGTCTTTTCCGTGAGCGACGGGGACTTCGACGCATGGCTCGGTAACGAAAAGGGCGTTTACGGCGTCCGCATCAGAGAGGACAGGGCGGAGTGCGCGCTGCTCATGGACTACGAAAACTCCGGCATCGTGTGGGATCCCGACATGCCGCCGCCGGGTCTCCTGGACGCGGAGGACGGGGAGACGGTCTGGATGCTGCTCTACGAGAACCGGGGAGGGGCGGGCGGATGGTTCCCCTTCCTGTACCGGCACGGCGCGGACGTGGATCCCGCCGGTCTGCGCGTCGTCGAGGTGGCGTATACGGTTGCCCTGCCGGTGAGCGTGAAGACGGCGATCCGCCGCTTTGCCTCAAACCGGAGCGACGTGCGGATCGAGCTTCTGGACTATACCACGGCGGACGGGTCGGTTACCGGGGAGGGCGCTTTGGCGGAGGATCTGGCGAAGGGAGCGGCGTCCCCGGATCTCGTCATCGCCTCCACGACGCAGGATTCCGTGCTGAATGCAGCGGAGAAGGGGTGGTTCACGGACCTCGCTCCCTGGCTGGAGGACGGGGCAGTGGGGCGCGGGGATTTCTTCGCGTCCGTACTCTCCGCTTTTACGGACGGGGAGGGAAAACTGTGGGGCATTCCCCGGGATTTCCGCCTGACGACCGTGATCGCCGCGCCGGATTTTGAGGGCGCCGGAGAGGGCGGACCCGGTGCGGGTAACTGGTCCATGGAGAAGGCTCTCGCATGGTTCGAAAACCTCCCCGCCGGATGCGAGGGGATGCCGTATCTGTCCGCAGAGGGGGCGGCCGATTTCTTCTCCCGGGCCGTAACGGGATTTGCGGATCGACGGACGGGGACCTGTTCCTTTGATTCGCCCCTCTTCCTGCGGTATCTCCGCTGGCTCCGGACCCTGCCCGCCGACGATCGGGAATGGGAGGCAAAGTCCGTATACGCCGCGGCCATGCGGGAGAGCGGACTGGAGAAGTACCGGAGCTATCTGTCCCTGGAGCAGGCCATGGCCGCGGCGGCCCGTGCGGACGAAGGGGACGACGGGGAGCTTTTCCGCCTGCGCACGGGAGGGGTGGTGCCCGTCACACCCGTAACCCTGCCGACGGTTGAGGCCGTCATGAATCTGGAAACGGTATTCGGTTCCCCCGGTTTCCGCGTCCCCGGCTTTCCGGGACCGGAGGGCGGCCTGACGGAGCTGGCGTCCGATACGGTGATCCTGCTTCCGGCGTCTGCGGAAAGACCGGACCTCAGCCGGGAACTGGCCGCCGCGATCCTTACGGAGGCATCCGGCAGCGGCGCGATCCCCTCCCTGAAATCCCGGTACCGGCAGACTGCGGACGCATACGCGGCGGACAAGTACCGGTACGTGTTCCGGGGAGGAGCGCTCACGCGGGATCCGGAGAAATCGGATTTGCCGGGATTCGATCTGCATCCTGCCGAGACGTTTGCGCGCATGGAGGAGCTCCTCGACGGGCCTGCCGCGCCCCTCCTCCCCCTGAACCGGGATCTGTACGCCATTGCGGAGGAAGAACTGTCCGCGTATCTCGGCGGCCTCGGCACCCCGGAGGACTGCGCCGCAAAGATCCAGTCCCGGGCGTCCGTCTGGCTGGCGGAGAATCAATAGAAAAAGGCCGGAGATCCTTCTTTCGGGATCTCCGGCCGAATGTATTCAGGGGGCGGTATCAGTACAGCTTCCTCTTGTCGATGACCCGCACAGCCTTGCCTTCGCTGCGGGTGATGGACTTGGGGGCGACGAGGTGGACGCGGGCCGTGATGCCCAGCATGGCGCGGAGGGCGTTCACCAGCTCGTTCTCCTTCTTGGAGATGGCGGCGACGGTGTCGGAGAAGGTCTCCGTGGTCATCTCCACCTCGATGTCGAGGGTGTCGGTGTTGTTGACCCGGTCCACCAGGATCTGGTAGTTGGCGGGCATGCCCTGGTTCAGGAGCACCGTCTCGATCTGGGACGGGAACACATTGACGCCCCGGATGATGAGCATGTCGTCGCTCCGTCCCATGGGCTTGGACATGCGGATGTGGGTCCGGCCGCAGGAGCAGGGCTCGGCGTTCAGCACGCAGATATCCCTTGTCCGGTACCGGATCATGGGGAAGGCCTCCTTGGTGATGGCCGTGAACACCAGCTCGCCCTTGGAGCCGTAGGGCAGGACCTCCTCCGTCACGGGATCGATGATCTCCGCGATGAAGTGGTCCTCGTTGATGTGCATGCCGCCCTGTTCCTCGCACTCGAAGGAGACGCCGGGGCCGGAGAGCTCGGTGAGGCCGTAGATGTCATAGGCCTTGATGCCCAGCTTTTCCTCGATGTCGCGGCGCATTTCCTCGGTCCAGGCCTCCGCGCCGAAAATGCCGGCCTTCAGCTTCAGCTTGTCCCTGAGCCCCGCTTCGATGGCGGATTCGGCCAGATAGGCGGCGTAGGAGGGGGTGCAGCAGAGGATCGTGGCGCCCAGGTCCGTCATGAACTGCAGCTGCCGCTCCGTGTTGCCGGAGGACATGGGCAGGGTCAGGCAGCCGACCTTGTGGGAGCCGCCGTTGAGGCCGGGACCGCCCGTGAAGAGCCCGTAGCCGTAGCAGACCTGGCAGACGTCCTCGTTGGTGCCTCCAACCGCCGTGATGGCCCGGGCGCAGCAGTCCTCCCAGAGATCGATGTCGTGCTGGGTGTAGAACGCCACCACGCGCCGTCCCGTGGTTCCGGAGGTGGACTGGATGCGGACGCATTCGGAGAGGGGCTTGGCCAGGAGCCCGTAGGGATAGGCTTCTCTCAGGTCGGCCTTGGAGAGGAAGGGCAGCTTCGGCAGATCCTCGACGCCGTGAATGTCCTCGGGGCAGACGCCCTTGTCTTCCATCTTCTTCCGGTAGTAGGGAACGGAGTCCCACACGTGCTTCACCTGCTTCACCAGGCGTTCGGACTGGAGCGCGCGGAGCTGCTCCCGGGGCATGGTTTCGATCTCGGGCTGGTAGTAGCGTTTCATGTTTATGCACCGCCTTTTATAAGTATGCGAGTTTTTGGGGGAATCCGCTCCGTCACGGCCGTGGGATCCGGTTCAAAAATAAAACCACCGTTCCATTGCGCGCGCCTGCGGCAAAGAGCGGTGGATCGGAGTGCGTTCCCGGATTCAGTCAGCCCGGTGAGAAACGCCGCTCAGGTCCATCGCTGTCGTAAAGGCGAAGTAAAATCGGAATGCGCGCTTCACGGTGTTCTCCTCCGTATGCCTGAATCATTATGCGGTTATTATACACCCGCCCCCCGGGTCTGTCAAGTGGCGGGGCAAAAAAAGGTTGCGATTTCGGAGGATTTGTGGTATACTGAATAAAAAAACGGAGTGAAATTATGAAACTGCTGTCGAAAACTCTGCTTCCCGTTCCCACAAGATCCTGCCATGCTTCCACTCTCTGCACGGTCCCGGGCGGGGAAGGTTTCTCCCTGCTGGCGGCCTGGTTCGGCGGGCACCACGAATCCGCGGACGACGTGGAGATCTGGCTTTCCCGGGGCGAGGCGGACGGGGACGGGCATTTTACCCGCTGGTCCGATCCCGTGCAGATGTCCCGCACCACGGACGAGGCCTGCTGGAATCCCGTGCTCTGGTCGGATCCCCGGACGGGCGGGCGGGACGTGACCCTCTTCTTCAAGCGGGGGAAGAATATCGCGCCCTGGAAGAGCTTCGTCCGCTGCTCGCATGACGGGGGGATCACCTGGGACGAAGAACGGGAGCTCTGCCCGGGGGACGAGACCGGCGGGCGGGGACCTGTGAAGGACAAGCCCCTTCTGCTCCGGGACGGGACCCTGCTGGCGGGCGCTTCCCACGAAAGTCCCGACGGAACGGTGTGGCGCGCCTTTTTCGACCGCTCGGAGGACGGGGGATATACTTGGGAGAGAACGGATTATCTCGAGACGGAGCGGCCCGTCCGCCTGATTCAGCCCACCCTCTGGGAGGATGAGCGGAGGATTCACGCCCTCATGCGCTCGGATTCCGGCTTCCTCTGGCGGACCGATTCTGCGGACGGCGGGAAGAGCTGGTGCCGGGCGTATCCCACCGCGCTGCCCAACAACAACAGCGGCGTAGATCTGACGGCCCTTTCGGACGGGCGGCTGGCCCTCTGCTCCAATCCCGTGGGTTCCGACTGGGGTGCCAGAACGCCCCTGACCCTGTCCGTCTCCCGGGACGGCGGGGAGAGCTGGATGAGAGAGCTGGACTTTGTCCGCGGTCCCGGGGAATACTCCTATCCCGCCGTCATCTCCGCCGGGGACAGACTTCTCTGCACCTTCACCTGGAGGAGGGAGCGGATCATGGCGGCTGAGGTGTCCGTCTGAAACCGCTTCTCCGCATTGCCTCCGCGAAAACGTAAAATTTTTCTAAACGGCCGGGAAAAGAGCGGATTTGCGGTTGATTTTGGGTGAAACTTAGGGTATAATATCTCCGTACGCATACCGCCGCAAGGCACATCACAGAAAAGGAGTACATTCATTCTATGAGCGATCTCGTCTATTCCAAAGAAGTAGAAAATATGTGCTGCGTCGTCAAGGGCCCCGATCACGGTCCGGCTCCCCTGCCCGAGGAAGGCAAGTGGGTTCAGGCGAAGCAGATCACAGACATCTCCGGCTACACCCACGGCGTGGGCTGGTGCGCTCCCCAGCAGGGCGCCTGCAAGCTGTCCCTCAACGTGAAGGACGGCGTCATCGAGGAAGCTCTGGTGGAGACCATCGGATGTTCCGGCATGACCCACTCCGCCGCCATGGCCGCCGAGATCCTCCCCGGCAAGACCATCCTGGAAGCGCTGAATACCGACCTGGTGTGCGACGCCATCAACACCGCCATGCGCGAGCTGTTCCTTCAGATCGTCTACGGCCGCACCCAGTCCGCGTTCTCCGAGGGCGGTCTCGTCATCGGCGCCGGCATGGAAGACCTGGGCAAGGGCGAGCGCTCTATGGTGGGTACCATGTACGGCACGAAGGCCAAGGGCGTCCGCTATCTGGAAATGACCGAGGGCTACTGCACGAGAATGGCCCTGGACGAGGACAACCAGGTGATCGGCTACGAGTTCGTCTCCCTCGGCAAGATGACCGACTTCATCAAGAAGGGCATGGAGCCCGGCGAGGCCTATGAGAAGGCCAAGGGCACCTACGGCCGTTTCGCGGAAGCCGCCAAGTATATCGACCCGCGCAAGGAATAATCAGAGGAGGACAGCGATAATATGGCACAGTTTGAAGGTTACGAAAGACGCGAGGCGAAGATCCTCGGCGTCCTTAAGGAATACGGCATCTCCTCCATCGACGAGTGCAAGGATATCACCCTCGCCAAGGGCATCGACGTGGACCAGATCGTCCGCAGCACCCAGCCCATCTGCTTCGAGAACGCCGTCTGGGCGTACACCGTAGGCGCGGCCATCGCCATCAAGAAGGGCTGCACCAGAGCCGCGGACGCCGCCGCCGCCATCGGTATCGGCCTCCAGTCCTTCTGCATTCCCGGCTCCGTCGCGGAGAACCGCAAGGTCGGTCTCGGCCACGGCAACCTGGGCAAGATGCTCCTCTCCGACGAGACCGAGTGCTTCTGCTTCCTGGCCGGTCATGAGTCCTTCGCGGCCGCCGAGGGCGCCATCAAGATCGCCCTGAACGCCAACAAGGTCAGAACCAAGCCCCTGCGCGTGATCCTGAACGGTCTGGGCAAGGACGCCGCCATGATCATCTCCCGCATCAACGGCTTTACCTATGTGAAGACCGCTTTCGATCCCTATACCGAAACCGTCACCGTCGTGTCCGAGACCCCCTATTCCAAGGGTCCGAGAGCGGACGTCAAGTGCTACGGCGCGGACAACGTTCCCGAGGGCGTGGCTATCATGAAGCTGGAGAACGTCGGCGTTTCCATCACCGGCAACTCCACCAACCCCACCCGCTTCCAGCATCCCGTCGCCGGCACCTATAAGAAGTGGTGCGTGGAGAATGGCGTGAAGTACTTCTCCGTGGCTTCCGGCGGCGGCACCGGCAGAACCCTGCATCCCGACAACATGGCGGCCGGTCCCTCCTCCTACGGTATGACCGACACCATGGGCCGTATGCACTCCGACGCCCAGTTCGCGGGCTCCTCCTCCGTTCCGGCTCACGTGGAAATGATGGGCCTGATCGGCGCGGGCAACAACCCCATGGTCGGTATGACCGTGGCCGTGGCCGTTGCCGTGGAAGAGGCCATGAAGGCGTAAATCAACCGAATCGATTTCCGAGGGGATGGCTCAGGCGGGCTCATCCCCTCCTTTGCTTAGAGGGGGAAGTTATGAAGCGCAAGCGACTGGACCGTGATCTGTGGACGGATATCACGGAGAAGCGATATTTCCAGCGGGAGCTGATCCGCCCCGACGCCCTCCCGGATTTCTCCGGCATCGCCGCCCTTCTGTATCTGGATAAGGTGGAGAAGGAGTCCCGATGGAGCTATCCCGGGGGATATGTGACCATCTGCGCGTCCGGCATGGTCTGGCTGGAGCTTCTGCCCTACGATCGGCCGTACGTCCTGACCGCCATGATCGGACCGGACGGGCGGCTTGTGGAGTGGTACTGCGACCTGACGGCGGGGTATGACTTCGATCCCGACGGGACGGCCTGCTTCTATGACTGCTGGCTGGATATCATCGCCCGGCCCGCCTGCACCGCCTATCCCCGGGGACACTGGCGGGAGGACGACCGGGACGAGCTGGACGACGCCCTCCGGAAGGGAGAGATCACCGGGGAGCGGTACCGGGCGGTGCTGGCGGAGGCGGAGCGGTTGGAGAACACCCTTTTCTCCGATCTGGCCGCGCTGGAAACGGCCTGCCTCACCCTCGTCCGGGAGCTGGAGGGGCGCCATGGATAATCCCTTCTTTACCGTCTACCGGACGGCGAGCTGGGACACCTCCTTTCCGTTCTGGGGACGGGTCCATCTTTCCTGGCTGGCGGTGTTTCTCTGCTCCCTTCTCCTCCTTGCGCTCTTTTACCGCAGGCTCGGGGAGACGGGGCGGCGGCGGATGATTCTTTGCCTGACGGGGCTGCTTTTGGCGGACGAGCTTTTGAAGCACGCCTTCCTGCTTGCCCTCGGGGAGGAGGACGTGGACTACCTGCCCCTGCACCTCTGCTCCGTCGGCCTGTTCATCTGCCTGTGGTACGCGATTCATCCCAACCGGTACGCGGGGGAGCTGCTGTTTGCCGTATGCCTGCCGGGTGCCGCCATCGCCCTGCTGTTCCCGGGGTGGTCGGTTCTGCCTGCCCGGAGCTTTCTCACCATTCACAGCTTCACCTTCCACATCCTGCTCTGCCTGATTCCCCTGCTGCTTCTCGCCGGGGGTGAGCTTGCGCCGGATCCGCGGCGGCTGTGGTTCTGCCTGGCCTTTCTGGTGCTCACAGCGATCCCCGTCTGGCTGCTTGACCGGAAGTGGGGGACGAACTTCTATTTTCTCACCTATCCCGGGGTCGGCAATCCCCTGGTGTGGTTCGAGGCCCGCTTCGGCAATCCGGGCTATCAGATCGGCCTTCCCGTCTGCGCGGGGATCCTCTGGATTATCCAGTACGGTCTGTACGCCGTGATCCGTGTGTTCCAAAAACGGCGGAGGAGAGACAGAACAGAATAAAAAAACAGGCGGTTCTCCGATCAAAAGGGGAATCGCCTGAATATATCTGTAATACTATTCAAATCCAAAAAAGAAAAACTGACCAAGGTGTGGTAATAAGAACTTAAAAAGATGCGCTGAACGCTACCCCGTGCTGCACTTTGAGAAGGACGCTGCACCAGTGCATTATAAAGTTCTTGCCGAGCAGCTTGCTGCTCCGGGCTTCCCTTTCAAGAAGCCGCGTATCC